>CALJDK010000088.1 GCA_938023735.1 uncultured Acidimicrobiales bacterium | reverse complement strand
TGGTAGAGCCGAAACAAACTCATTCGAGACGCGAGAGCGCCAAAGCCAAGCCGACCAATGATGGATGTCATACCGATGAGCCCCAGGAGCACCGCCGCCGAACCCGAGGAGCCAATGGTGTCGATGTAGTCAGCAAGAAAGACAAACGGCGTGAAGAGTGCGATGACGATAAAGAACGAGGATGCGTACAGAATCCAAAAGTCGGTGCGACCCTTCAGTACCTGGCGAAGCGGCAGTGGCGGCTCGCTGGAACCGGGCGGCCGGTGCGCTCCGATGGCCGCGACGGCAAGCAGCACCGCCGATACAACAGCCAGGGTCCGGTAGGCGCTGCGCCAGCCGTTTTCGTCGATCAACCACTCCATGATCGGCACGAGCACCAGGGTTCCGAAGCCGATGCCGGCCACCGCAAGACCGAGCGCCAGCGTTCGGCGCTCTTCGAACCATCCACCGACCGCGGCGACCATCGGTACATAACAACAGGCGACGCCGATGCCGACCCCAAGTCCATAGGTGAGGTAGCCGAGTTGGATCGATGACACCTCGGCCGTGAGGAGGAGTCCGGCAACGATGGCCACCCCGCCGAAGATCACCACGGGACGAGGCCCGATGCGGTCCGCCACCCGGCCGCTGAAAATTCCCAGCGCGAAGTACGCGAAGGTCGTGATGGCAAAGAACAGCGCTGTTTCGGCACGGTTGGTGCCGAACTCATCGGCCATGGGGCCGAAGAACTCGCCGAAGCTGTACGCCACCCCGAAGACGGTGAACATGGAAATGAACGCCGAGAACACCACGACCCACGACCGGCGCGAGTCAAGACCATGGACCACCGCCGGGATACTCATGCCCCCTTCCTAGCTGAAGGCCAGCAAACGGGCAGGATTCTCGACGATAAGGAGATCGATGTCGGAGTCACTCAGCCCCCGCTGTTTGAGCCGCGGCACCACGTTAGTGATGAGGTGGTCATAGCCAAGCCCGCCATAGGCATGGAGGCGATGTTTGGTTGCGATGTCGTGGGACAACAGAATCTGCTTCTCGAAACCGTTCTCGAAGTGCCAGAGCACGACGTCCATCCGTTCGGCATCAGACGGCATATCGACACTTGGGTTGGGCGGGTACCAGGAGCTCTCGTTTCCGAACAGGTCGTACTCGAGATAGCAGCCGGTGGCGACCATGTCGGTAAGCCATGAACGGTCGATGCAGGTGCGATCGATATGGCAAATGGTGGTCCGGGAAAGGTCGCCGCCTTCTTCGTCGACGATGCGGGCGATATCGACCGGGCATTGCGGGTCGCGCCCGGGGTGAACCATGAGCGGCGCCCCAGTTTCAACCTGCGCTGCGGTAGCCGCTCGTAAGCTCTTCTCCTCGTTTGGAAGAAACGGGTACGTGCAGCCGATCTCGCCGATGAGACCAGCCTTCACATCGGTGTCATCGACCCCAACGGTGATGTCGCGAACGATCTCTTCGGTGATGGAGTCGGCCGAGCGGTCGGCCATGCCCTCGGGATGGGTGCCGCCTAGGTAGTAGCCGGCACCCATGATGATGTTGGTGCCGGTGGCTTCGGCGATTCGCACCAAGGGACCAGCATCGCGGCCAAGACCGTTGTTGGTGGGATCGACCACGGTTCGCCCGCCTGCTGCGGTGAAGCGCCCAAGCTCGGCAATGGCCAACTCTTCAGAGTCGAGCTGAACGTTGTGGTGATTCGAAGTCCAGTGGTACGCCACCCAGCCGCGGTTTTCGAGGGTGATCTGCTCGTCGGACAGGGGTTGGTCGGCAGCCGCTGGCGGATCGACGTACATAAACGAGCCGTCCATCAGCACGTGATCGTGAGCAAGCGTGATGCCCAGGTCGGCACTGGCGACCGGCCCTAGAACCGTCTGGGCCTGGCCGGTTGATGCGGGCGGACAGCCAGCCGAACTCAGGACAGCACCGCCCGTGCGCTGATCTCCACCAAAAGCCCTTCGAACGCCAGGTCGACACCGCCGACCAAAGTTGCCGATGGCCCCGGGGCGTTAAAGAACTCCGCCCGCGCTTCGCCTGCTGCCGGTCGGTACCGAATATCGGTGAGGAAAATGTCGAGCGACACAACGTCGTCGAGCGTGCCACCCGCTGCTTCGACGTAGCTCTGGATGTGGCGTAGGCACTGCCGGCACTGCTCCAACGGATCGTTGGGGCCGACCAGCTCCCCGTTGTCCATCGAGATCTGTCCCGAGATGAACAACAGATCGCCAACCCGGATGCACTGCGACCCGGCGCGGAGATCTGCTGGCTCGCCAACGTTGGGAATCGAGATGCTTTCGCGTTTGGGCATAGGGAATTCCTTACAGATGTGTTAGGACCCCAGTGGCCCGAGGACGTGATCGAGAACATAGTTCGAGAACTCGTGAACCGTGCGTTCCTCAGCGGGGGAATACCGGCTCAAGCCCGCCATTCGACCTCGCAGCCCGCGGTGAACGATCTCGCACACGCCCTTGTCTTCTTCGAGGAACAGATCCATCGACGGGTAGTACTTCTCTTCGGCCTCGGTTTCGAAGTCGGGGCGGTCGACCGTCGATTTGGGAAAGCAGCACCACGACGTGATGCGGGTCCACTCGGGACCCTCGGGGAAGTACTGATGAAAGGTGATGCGGTCGGGCGGCACATTCAGCAGCAAGTGGGGATAGTGGATGATGAAGTGGGTCGACTCGTTGTCTTCGGGCGTCAACCCCTCGACAAACGGGAGCGTGTGATTGCGCGGTACATAGAGTCCATTTTCGTTGTCACTGCTATTGATGGCGTACACCATCGTCTCGCCGCCGGCCTTGAACGCGGTGCGCTTTGCACCGGGATAGAAGCGGTCGAGGGACTCCCGATGCACGGTACGAACGTGGTACCCCTCACGCGAGTTCTCGACCCAGATCTTCCAGTTGGCGTTGAAGTGGTTCTCCCACTTCTTGGTGACCACCATGTCTTCCATGCGGTAGCTGGCAAGGCGATCGACCAATCCACCGAGCGATTCAAGAAGCGGTGTTGCGTCGGGGTCGAAGTTGATAAACACGAACCCGGCCCACGTTTCGGCACGCACCGACGGCAGGTTGTGGAGCGTCTTGTCGAACTCTTGGGCGTCCTGCATCGAAGGCGTGGCCAGCAGACGCCCGTCGAGGGCGTAGGTCCACGCATGGTACGGGCAGGTGATCTTCTTGCAGTTGCCCTTGCCCACCATCAGCTCTGAGCCTCGGTGGCGACACGATGCCGAGAGCGCTCGAATAGTGCCATCGTCGTCGCGGATGATGACGAGTGGCTCTTCCATGATGTCGAGTCGCACGTAGTCGCCCGGGTTGGGGATTTCTTCTTCGCGGGTAGCCACGAGCCACTTCTTCAAGAAGATCGTTTCGACCTCGCGGTCATACCATTCTTGGGAGAAGTAGACATCGCGAGGCATCGGCGAGGCTTCCTCGATCGGACGTCTGGTCTCGACGTACAACGCCGGGTCGAAAATGTCGGTAGCTGCCATCACTGTTCCCCCTCGCTCCGAAAACTAGCGACGAACGCTCAACCCGGCCATTCCCACCTGCCCAGTGGGTACAAAACGAAAGACGGTGTCTGGAAACTCAGCGGATAGGCGCTGGCGATATTCTGCCATCGGCTGAGTTTCAAGAAGCCGGCACATTGGGCGAAGCCCAATCCGCGCGGCTTCCTGGAACCGTATTTCGTTTGGCGTTGCTCTGAACTGGTTTGCCTAGGATGTTGCCATGGGGCGCTACGACGATCTGATTGCTCGGGCTCGGGCCGGCGAGGCTGTCGTTATTGATGGGGCTACGGGTTCGGAGTGTCTTCGGCGCGGGGTGCCTCTGCTTCACAATGGTTGGAGCGGGGGAGCGGCCCTTACCCACCCGTACATCGTCAAGGGAATTCACGCCGACTACATCGCTTGCGGCGCCGACCTGATTGCAGCGAATACGTTTGCTGCGGGGCGCAATGTGCTTGACGACGCCGGCGTGCGCGACGACTTTGCAGAATGCAACCGGCGGGCCATCGAGCTGGCAATCGAGGCTCGTTCCGATGCCGGGCCGAGCGCCGATCATGTTGTGGTGGCTGGGGGAGTCAGCAATTGGAGTTTCTCCGGCAACCGGCCGTCGCACCCGGTGCTCTACGACAACACGGTCGAGCAGGTGGCGATCATGCGCGACGCTGGCGCCGAGCTATTGAGCTTGGAGATGATGGTCGATATTCCTCGGATGACGGTGACGCTCGATGCGGTGTCTACCGTCGATCTGCCCGTTTGGGTTGGGCTGACAATCGGTCCAGAAGAAGGATTTGAGGTCGAACAACTCGAACCGGCCGTGCAGCTCCGGGAAGGCGGAACAATCGCCGAAGCCATCGAGGTGGCACGAACGTATGCGAACGTCGACGCGTTCTGTCTCATGCACTCCGATGTCCGCCTGACCGAACGAGGCGTGGCGGAGATTCGCAAGTTTTGGGACGGGCCCATCGGGGCCTATGCACACTCGGCCCGCTATCACGACGGCGAACTGATCTTCGAAGACAACGTAACGCCAGCCCAATATGGCGACTATGTCCCCGACTGGGCGGCGGCCGGAGCCTGCATGGTTGGCGGATGCTGCGGCATCGGACCGGCCTACATCGAGAAGGTCTTCCAACGCTTGAAGTCCTAGTGCAACTCTTTCGGTAGGGTCAGCGGATGGAGATCAAACCAATCGCGTTGGCCGACGGACTCGAGTTCGCTCGTGAGGTGCGAGAAGGCACCATCATCACGTTGCGGGCCGACGGGCGACCGCAATCGTCCGATGTTCACCATGCCGTCGACGGCAACACCATCGTGTTCTCGGTGCTTCCCACCCGAGCGAAAGTGTTCAACATCGAGCGCGATCCACGAGTCGTGTACCACGTGTCACATGAAGGCAGTTACCTCAGCTTCGATGGCACCGCCGAGGTGAGCCCCATCGCCACCGAAACCCACGGGCCCGCCATGGACACCCTGATCGACGCCTTCCGAGCCGTCGCAAAGAAGGAGCACCCCGACTGGGAGGAGTTTCGCGAGGCGATGGTTCGCGAGCGCCGCCGAGCCATCATCGTCACCCCGACCTCGGTGGTTGGACTCATTCGCCCGGTCTGGAGCTAAGACCCGTCGGCGAAGGCTCTCCAATGACCATGGACCTCCGGCGCTTGGCGCTCTACATCGGTGGGTTCATGGGACCGTTCGGCACGGTGGTCATCGTGCCGATGTTCCCCGAACTGCGCGAGGAGTACTCGGCGTCGCCCAGCGCAGTCAACCTTGGCTTCAGCCTGTATCTCCTCACCTTCGCCGTCTTGCTCCTGTTTTCGGGGACGCTGGGCGAGCGATGGGGTAGACGACGCACCGTTCGCGCCACATATCTGCTGTACGCCACCGCAAGCATTTTGTGCGCTTTCGCGCCCAGCCTTGAGGTGTTCCTGGCTGGCCGAGCGTTGCAAGGCGTTGCGAACGCGTTCATTACGCCGCTCCTTCTGGCGGGCCTTGCCGAAATTGTGTCCGAGGAGCGATTCGGTCGAGAGGTCGGCATCTATTCGAGCTTTCAGGCTCTTGGTGCTGGCATGGGACCAATCGTGGGAGGGATCGCGGCCGACACCGACTGGCGCTTCGCGTTCGTCGGCACCGCGATAGTGGCCCTGCTGCTGTCGCTTGTGCCTCCCGACGGCGAACCTCAAACCGCCAGCGTTGCGCTTCGACCACTTCTCACGAGGCGGATGGTCACTACAGGCGTGGCGTTCTTCTTTGCCGCCGCTGGCCCGATCGGCATTGCTGTCCTAGTGGGTGTTGCGGCCCGCGACGAGTTCAACCTGAGTGGCACCACAGCCGGAGTCATCTTGTTCTTCGGTTCGATGAGCGCGCTGGTGTGCGGGCCACTATGGGGGCGGCTTCTCGACAGGTTCGGCGCGTCTCGGGCCGCACTGTTCGCCGCGCTTGGTGCAACCTTGGCCACCTCGGTCTTGGCTGCATCGGTAGGTCGTTGGTCATTGGGGCTCATCTGGCTCGTTGCTGGCGGAATCGCTGCGTCGCCAGCCGTGGTGTTTCAAGCCCTCGGAGCCACCATCATGCCTAGCAACCGTGGCGGAGCGCTTTCGTTCCTGCTCTCGTTTCGGTTCGTTGGACACGCCGTGGGGCCGCTGATCTTCGTGCCATTTCTGGACAACTCGCTCCCATTGACCTTTCTGGCGGCAGCAAGCCTCGGACTGGTGACGCTGCTCCTTCTACGCTCGACCTTCGCACCAGCCGCGGCAGCGTAGACTGGACGCGTATCGGCGATGATCGACAAGCCGAGTGAGGACGCCCCGTGACCAACTACGATCCCAGCCCAGCCGAGCGACGTCCCTTCAACTTGATGAAGTGGATCGCCGATCACGCCGAGGACCTCACGCCGCCGGTATCGAACAAGCAGATCTGGCGCGAGGCCGACATGATCGTGATGATCGTCGGCGGCGGCAATGAACGAAACGACTTTCACGATGACCCGCGCGAGGAGTTCTTCTACCAAATCAAGGGCGACATGAATCTGGTGATCTGGGACGAGCCGGGAACCCCACCACGACACATGCCCATCCGCGAAGGCGAGATCTTTCTCCTGCCACCGGGCGTACGCCATTCGCCGCAGCGACCCGACCGCGACTCGGTCGGGCTGGTGGTGGAGTATCAGCGCAACGAGGGCGAACTCGACGGGTTCGAGTGGGCCTGCTTCAACTGTTCGAATCTGGTGCACCGGGTCGACGTGCAGGTACAGGCAATCGATAAGGACCTTCCGCCGCTGTTCGCTGCCTTCAATGATGACGAACAGGCTCGCACCTGCCCGCATTGCGGCGTGGTGCACCCCGGCAAGGAAGGCCGTCTGTGAGCAGCGCGACGCCTGGCCCAATCGGCGCCACGGCCGCTGAACTCGATGCAGCCGATCCTTTGGCGCAGTTCCGAGAACGGTTTGAGCTGCCTGAAGGCATTTACCTGGTTGGCAACTCGCTCGGAGCGTTACCGAAATCTGCACGCACCAACGTCAACACCGAACTCGACCGGTGGAGCACGCTCGGTGTGGAAGGGCACTTCACTGGCCACCTGGCTTGGAAGGATTACCACCAACTTCTCACCAACCAACTCGCGGCCGTAGCCGGGGCGACACCGGCCGAGGTCGTTGCCATGAACGGCCTCACGGTGAATCTGCATCTCCTGATGGTGAGCTTCTATCAACCCACCGCCGAGCGGCACAAGATCCTCATCGAAAGCCACGCGTTTCCCTCGGATCACTTCGCCGCCGAGTCGCAGATTCGCCAGCGTGGGTTTGACCCCCACGAGTCGCTGGTGCTCCTCACCCCTCGCGAAGGCGAAGAAACCCTTCGAACGACCGACATTCTCGCCGCTATCGCCGAACACGGCGACGAACTGGCGCTCATCATGTTGCCCGGCGTTCAGTACTACACCGGCCAGGTCCTGCCGATGGACGACATCGTAAAGGCCGGGCACGCCGTGGGCGCCATGGTGGGCTTCGACCTGGCGCACGCCGTCGGAAACATAGAGCTTTCGCTGCACGACTGGGACGTCGACTTTGCTGCGTGGTGCTCGTACAAGTACCTCAACAGCGGACCTGGGGGAGTGGCGGGCGCCTTTGTGCATGAGCGTCACGTGGCCGACCAGGAGTTACCAAAGCTCATTGGCTGGTGGGGTACGAATCCCGCCACCCGGTTTGAGATGGCAACTACCTTCGACCCCGTTCCCACCGTCGAGTCGTGGCAACTCTCGAACGCCCCCATCTTGTCGATGGCTTCGCTGCGCGCGTCGCTCGACATCATTGAAGAGGCCGGTGGCGTACAGGCGTTGCGAACCAAGTCCGAACTGCAGATCGAGTTCTTCGACCGTCGCCTTACCGAAACGCTAGGCGACCGAATCGACAACATCACCCCGAGTCAGATGGAAGAGCGTGGCTGTCAGTTTGCACTGCGGGTTACCAACGGCGATGGCAAGCGAGTATTCGAAGAGCTCGAACATGCCCGGGTTCTGTGCGATTGGCGCGAGCCCGACGTTATTCGCGTTGCGCCCGTGCCTCTGTACAACTCGTTCGCCGACATCGAGCAGTTCGTGCAGATCCTTGACGGGATCGTGCGATGAGTCTGTCTGGCGGCCCGGTTGTCGTCGTCGGTGCCGGACAGGCCGGATCGCTTCTGGCGATCTACCTGGCGCGGCAGGGCCATGAGGTCACCATGTACGAGAGTCGCCCCGATCTGCGCCGCCACGACATCGATGCGGGCCGGTCGATCAACCTGGCCTTGGCCACGCGAGGCATCGTTCCGCTTATCGACGTTGGCGTGATCGAGCATGTCGATGCAATCACCATCCCCATGCGTGGGCGAATGGTGCACGTGCCCGACGATCCAACGCCCGACCTTCAGCCCTATGGCACCCAAGCCCACGAGGTCATCCATTCGGTATCGCGGACCGACCTCAATGCCATCCTGCTCGATGCCGCCGAGGCCACCGGGACCGTAACCATCGAGTTCGACGCCCAAGTCGAGTCGGTCGACCTCGATGCGTCGATGCTTCGATTCGTCGGTGGCCGAGCCGAACCATTCGGGGTGGTCTTTGGAGCCGACGGTGCGGGCTCTCGCGTTCGCAAGGCCATTGCTGCCAAAGGCGCTGGCACCTTCAAGACAGAGTGGCTCGATCATTCCTACAAGGAGCTCACCTTGCCGCCAGCGGCCGACGGTACCCACCGCATCGACCCCAACGCGCTCCATATTTGGCCCCGCGGACAGTTCATGCTCATTGCCCTGGCCAACCCTGAAGGCGACTTCACCATCACCCTGTTCGCACCCACCGAAACGTTCGACCAGCTGGCAACGCCCGAAAAGGTCGATGCGTTCTTCGCCGACGAGTTAGCCGACTTCGCCGCCCACGTGCCTGACTTGGCCGACCAGTTCTTCGAGAACCCCACCGGACCGCTCGGCACCCTTCGGGCAACCGGATGGAGCTTCGAAGACAAGGCGGTAATCGTCGGCGATGCCGCACACGCAATCGTGCCGTTCCATGGTCAAGGCATGAATGCGGCGATGGAGTCGGCTCGTTCGCTGCATGCCCACATGGTGGCGAACCCGGACGATCTGGCCGCGGCGTTTGGAGCCTACGAGACCCAACGGAAACCCGATGCTGATGCCATTGCCGACATGGCGCTCCAGAACTACATCGAGATGCGCTCGGGGGTTATCGACCCCGACTATCTCGCTAAACGAGAACTTGCGCTGGCCCTCGAACAACGCCACCCCGACCACATCAGCCCGCGCTACAACATGGTTATGTTCTCCACCATGCCGTACTCCGAGGCCATGTCGCGGGCGGCGATTCAGGGCGAGATCATTTCCAGCGCCATCGCCGACTCAACGGTCGATGTCGACGCTCTGGTGGCTGAGCTTCCTGCCCTTCCGGCGCTCGATGCGCTTGCCGACCCCAACGCCCTCACGAACACTCCCTTCCCAGCAGGTACGTAGGAACCCCCATGAGCCTTCCGTTCGAAATCGACGACGACTTCACCTACGGCAGCTATCTGAAGATCCCTGAGCTTCTCGATTTGCAGCAGTGCGTGTCGGTCGACGCCGACACCGGTGGTCCCGAGCACGACGAAACGCTCTTCATCATCATTCACCAGGTGTATGAGCTGTGGTTCAAACAGATCCTGCACGAGATCGACTACATCATCGTGATGCTCGACAACCACAAGATCAACGGGGCACGCAGTCATCTGAAACGGGTGCTTAAGATCATGAAGACGCTGGTGGGTCAGATCGATGTGCTCGAGACGATGACGCCTGCCGAGTTCGCAAGTTTCCGGTCGTTTCTTGCGAACGCCAGCGGCTTTCAATCGGCGCAGTTTCGCGAACTCGAGTTTCTCCTTGGCGTGAAGGATCGCGTGCAGGTCGAGTGGTTCGCCGGCGAAGAAGGCGACCGGTTGGCTACCCGCTTCGAGTCGCCGACACTTTGGGATGCTTTTGCGCACTACCTGCACCGCCACGGCCTTCATGTACCCGCCGAGGTCCTCGAGCGCGACGTGCGCGAGCCCATCGAAGAAAGCCCCGAACTTCAGGCAACCATCGTGAGCCACTACGACGATGAAGGACTCGCTGGCTTTGTGGAAACCCTCACCGACCTCGACGAAGGTCTGCAGGAGTGGCGCTACCGGCATGTGATGATGGTGCGCCGCACGATTGGCACCAAGCCAGGCACCGGAGGTTCTTCGGGTGCCGAGTATCTGGCGACCACACTGTTCCGTCCGGTGTTTCCCGACCTGTGGGCCATCCGCACCGCCTTCTAACGAAACGAAAGCCCTCTCCTCATGTCTACCTATCCCGAACTCAAGCTCTACATCGGTGGATCCTGGCGGACCACTGCCGCTGACCTACCGGTTATCAACCCTTCGACCGAGGAAGAGATTGGCCGTCTTCCAGTGGCTCAGATAAGCGATCTTGACGATGCTCTTCAGGCCGCCGACGAGGGCTTTGCCGTGTGGAGCCAAACGTCGCCCAAACATCGGGCCGACCTGGTTCGAGAAGCGTCGGCCCTAATGCGCGAGCGCCAAGACGACATCGCTCACTCCATTACGCTCGAGCACGGAAAACCGTTCGAGCAGGCTCGCCTCGAAGTGATCCGGGGGTGTGAGTTCTTCGAATGGGATGCAGGCGAAGCTACGCGAACCTACGGCCGGGTGATCCCCAGTGGTCCGGGCGTGAAGTACGCGGTGCATCACCAGCCGATCGGACCCGTCGCGGCGTTCTCGCCGTGGAACTTTCCGATGAGCCAGCCCGCTCGCAAGATTGCCGGAGCCGTCGCGTCGGGATGCTCAATCATTCTCAAAGCCGCCGAGGAAACCCCAGCGGGTGCCATGCATATCGCTCAGGCGTTTCACGATGCGGGGCTCCCGCCGGGTGTTCTGAACCTGGTGTTCGGCATTCCGGCCGACATCTCATCGCATCTGATCCCGAGCAGCTCGGTGAATTTGGTGGCATTTACCGGCTCGACCGCAGTGGGCCGCCACCTCACGGGGATCGCCTCGAACAACATGACGCCGGTCCTGATGGAGTTGGGCGGCCACGCGCCGGTAATTGTGTGCGAAGACACCGACGTCGAAGCTGCTGCCCTGAGCTCGGCGGTGCGAAAAATGCGCAATGCCGGCCAGGTTTGTACGTCGCCAACCCGGTTCTTTGTGCACGAGAGCGTGTTCGATCAGTTTCTCGACGTGTTCACCAAGCGCTGCGCGGAGACCGTGGTGGGCGATGGCTTCGAGGCTGGGGTCGAGATGGGGCCGGTGTCGAATGAGCGCCGAATCTCGGCCATGGTCTCCATGGTTGCCGACGCCACCGATGTGGGCGCCGAGCTGATGACGGGCGGCAACCGCATCGACCGAACCGGCTATTTCTACGAACCAACGGTGCTCGCCAACGTGCCCGACAATGCGCGGGTCATGCAGGAAGAACCGTTCGGGCCGCTGGCAATCGTCAATCCGGTCGATTCACTCGACTCGGCCATCGAGCAGGCCAACTCGGTTCCCTACGGCCTGGCGGCATATGGGTTTACCAACCGGGCCGATTACGTCGACCGGATGGTCGACATGGTTGAGGTTGGCAACCTGTCGATCAACACCTTGGAGGCATCACTGCCCGAGACGCCCTTCGGTGGGGTGAAGTCGAGCGGTTACGGCCGAGAAGGCGGCGCTGAAGGCCTGCACCATTACACGGTCGTGAAGAATGTGTCCCACAGCGTCAACATTGTCTGAATAGGCAGAGTCTAAATGAGCAGAGTCTGAGGAGCCGCAACGATGAAGTACACCCGAAGTAACGCTAAGGACTACGCCCGCGAGAACATGAAGGGCATTTGGGCGGCTGCGCTGCTGCCGTTCACCACCGATCATCGCATCGACGAGGACGGCTTCCGGGAGAACGTGCGGCACTGGACCCAAGAACTGGGCATCGAAGGGTTGTTTATCTCCGGCAAGCAGGGCGAATTCTTCGCGCTGAGCCTCGAGGAACGCAAACGCACCTTTGAACTTGCGGTCGAGGCCACCGGCGACGCTGGCCAGACGATCATGTCGTGTTCCGACCAGAACCTTGACGTGGTCATCGACCTTGCCCGCCATGCCCAAGAGTGCGGCGCCGACTACGCAGTGGTACATGCGCCTGCGCTGCACTTCTTCACCGCCTATGACGAGACGCTTCTGCGGTACTACTCGCGCATCGCCGAAAGCGTCGATATCGGCATCGCGCTGTGGAGCCACCCGGCAAGCGGGTATCTCATGTCTCCCCAGTTGTGTAATCGGCTTGCCGATATCGAAAACGTGGTGGCCATCAAATACAGCGTCGATCGTTCGATGTACACCGAGCTCACCCATCTGGCGTCGGATCGCATCCAGGTGAGTACCGCATCGGAGCCCGAGTGGCTCGACAACATCATCGATCTCGACTGGCGGCTCTACCTGTGCTCGTCGCCGCCGTTTCTGCTGCAGAGCGCGAGGGATCGCCGCATGTACGACTACACCCAGGCGGCCTTCGCTGGGAACATCGACCAAGCCAAAGCGATCCACAAATCGCTCGATCCGGTCCGAGAAGCACTGTGGGGTACACGCCCGGCCGAGAAGCCTCACTCGCACCAGAAGTACTGGCAGGAGTTACTCGGCCAGGTCGGCGGTTCGGTTCGGTTCCCACTGCTCGAGCTGACCGATGAAGAGAAGGCGACAACCCGAGAAGCCTTCGAGCAGTGCGGCCTGCAGGTCTAGCGGTGCTCCGTGGTTGCTGACTCGATCCCGTTGCGTGTTGCGCTTATCGGCTGGGGCGCCATCGGCCAGACCGCAGCCAATCTCTTTGATGACAACATCGAGATAGTTGCCGTGGCGGTGCGCGGCGAATCGGCCAAGCGGCCAGCGATCCCAAAGACCGCCAAGCTCATCACCGACCCGTCAGAATTGGCCGCGACCGCTCCCGACGTTGTGGCCGAAGCCGCTGGGCGAGACAGCGTGGTGCCGTGGGGGACCGCATCGCTCGGCGCCGGTATCGATTTTGTCGTGTCGTCGGTGTCGGCGTTCGCCTACCGGGCGGCGCTCGAGCGGCTGAGCGGACTGGCCGCGGCAACCAACGCCAAGCTCATTATTCAGCCCGGCGCACTTGCTGGCGTCGAGGCGTTAGCGGCCGCCCGACTCATGGGCCTCGAGGCGGTCGAACACCGCATCATCAAGCCGCCGCGGGCGTGGGCCGGTACGCCCGCCGAGACGCTCTGCCAGCTCGACACGTTGGCCGCCGCGACGACCTTCTATACCGCCGATGCCGCCCAAACCGCTGCAGCGTTCCCCAAGAATGCAAACGTGGCGATGACCTCGGCGCTCGCGGGCATCGGCCCCGAGGCCACCACCATCAAACTCATCGCCGATCCAGCAGCGTCGACCAACCGCCACGAGCTCAGTGCCTACGGGGCATTCGGTACGCTCGACGTGGCAATCGCCAACAGTCCGCTACCTGCAAACCCCAAAACGTCGGCGCTCGCGGCGTTGAGCTTGGTGCGCAGCATCAACAACAGCGCCGGCGCGTTAGTGATCTAACGGCTGCACCGCAGCGAGACTCGGCACCCGCAGGATCTAGCGAAAGCCGGCAAGCCGTTCGGCGGTATCGGAAATCGGGTACTCGGTGTCGGCCTCGTACTTCAGAGCTTCGGTGAGCGGCAGCTCCATCGTCTGCCGATACAGATCCTTGTAGGAGCGCAGGGACCCGGCGCTGTTTCCGGCGATCGAGGTGACCAGATCGGCGGTGGCCGTGTCGAGGTCGGCGAGTGGTGCGGTGCGAGCAACCATGCCCAGCTCTCGGGCTTCGACGCCGCTGAAACTACGGGCAGTGAGCGAAAGTTCGCGGGCGGCGGTCATACCAACCAGGCGAGGAAGTCGTTGGCTCATTCCCCAAGTTGGGCGGAGTCCGAACTTGGCGTGCGTGTCGCCGAACTTCGCTTCCTCGGCGGCGATGATGAGGTCACAGGCAAGAGCAAGTTCGAGCGCTCCGGTAAAGCAGAAGCCATTGACCTTTGCGATAGTCACTGCGGGCATTGTGGCAAGAAGGTTGGTGACCTTGCGGGCGGGTAGATCGAGGATGTCGCCGACCTTGCCGTTGGTGAGTTCGCGGTCGCCGAGCGCTTTCAAGTCGACGCCAGCGCTGAATGCCCGTCCCGAGCCGGTAAACACGACGACCCGAACCTCGTCGTCGGCGGCGAGTCCTTCGAGGACGTCGCCCAATGTGACCAACATGGTTGGGGTAATTGCATTCAGCGCATCGGGCCGGTTGAGGGTGATCGTCACGACTGCGCCGTCACGCTCCTGCAGAACCTCTTCATCGTTGGTGGTCATGGGCCTCTTCCGTTCTGGATCTGGGTACGCACAAGATCACACCACACTTCGTTGGGAAACCAACAACGCCCGCCGGTAACATTCGCTCCGTGAAGGTTGAGGTCTCATCGACTGGCTTTGGTGCCACCGTCAGCTCAATCGACCTGCGCGCAGGTGTCACCAGCGAGCAGGCGCAGGCGATTCGGGCCAGCCTTGATACCCACGGGGTTCTGGCCTTCCCATCGCAGCACCTCGATGACGACGAACTCGGCCGATTCGCTGGTATCTGGGGCGAGCTCCAGGTGCACCCGGTGGCCGCATCGATTGGCGCCACCAACCCCATTGCGGTGGTGTTCAACGACGAAGATCATCCTCCGGCCGAGGGCGGCGACAGCCTCTTTCACACCGACTACTCGTTTCACGTTCAGATTCCCGACGTGGCGGTGCTTCGGTCGGTAACCGCACCCTCTACTGGCGGCGCCACGACCTGGAGCGACGCTGCGGCAGCGCTTCGAAAGCTTCAGGCGACCGACCCGCAAACCGCAGCCCGGATCCGCACGCTCGACGCGCTGCATGATCCGGGGCCAAGATTTCGCCATGAAATGGAAATCCGAATGGGACCTGAGCTGGCCGCCCAGGTAGCTGAGCAGTTCGTGGCGGGGTCGCTACATCCCATGGTCGCTGCGCATCCTCGGACCAGCGAAGAGCTGCTGTTTGTAAACGCAGGGTTCACCCGGCGCGTCGACGGCGTGTCAAAGGCCGAGTCCGATGCGCTGCTCGCCCAACTCTTTGCGCTGTTCGATGGTGACCATCAGTTCAGTCACCTGTGGGCCGCAGGCGACGTAGTGGTATGGGACGAGCATCGAACCGTTCACCGAGGTCCGAGCGACTTTGGGACCCAACGGCGCGAGTTGCATCGCTGCACTGCTGGCACCCACCCGCCGCGTCGCGCCGACTAGCGGAACGCCGCGAGAACCTCGACCAGCGCGTCGACCGACGCGGCAAAGTTGTGTTGTGCCGGACGGCCAAACCCGATCATGAGTCCACGGTGAGTGGCGGTGGTCGGATCGATATGGCAGATCCCTAGGCCTACCAGGCCCACTCCGGCCTCGTCGGCAGCGGCAACCAAGGCGTCTTCGTCAACTGCCGGATCGAGGATGCGAGCGGTGAGGTGAAGCCCGGCCGGATGGTCGACAATTTCAAGCCACGGCGCAACTGCCGCCAAGCGCTCGACAACTTCGGCGCGGCGGTCGCGATAGTTGGCGCGCATCGCTCGCACGTGACGGTCGTAGGTGCCCGACTCGATAAAGTGAGCCAGAGCGAGCTGGTCGACCGTGGAGACGCCCGCTCGAATATGTATCTGCCGCTGCACCGCTCGGCGAACGCCCTCGGGAAGAACGAGCCAGCCGAGCCGAAGAGCCGGGGCGATGGTTTTGCTCGCAGTGCCCGCGTAGATGACTTGGTCGGGTGCAAGCGCCTGGAGCGCGCCGATGGGCTTGCGGTCGTAGCGAAACTCGCCGTCGTAGTCGTCTTCGATGATCCACGTGTCGGTTTCTCGTGCCCACGCAACCAGCTGACTCCGGCGTTCGGCCGACATCGTTGCCCCCACCGGATGCTGGTGCGCCGGGGTAACCAGCACCGCGCCTACGTCGAGGCCGTCGAGTCGATCGACGATGATGCCCTCACCATCGACAGGAATCGGCACCACCTTCAGGCCTGCAAGCTCCAAAAGGTCTCGGTGCAGAAACAGCATCGGATCTTCAACTGCGATTGAACCCCCCTGTTTCATGAGCACCTCAGCCAGGTAGCTGACAGCCGATGCGAAGCCACCGACAACACTGATTGAGTCGGCGCTACAAAGCACGCTTCGGCTACGGCCGAGCTGGCTGGCCAGCGCCATACGCAACTCGGGTCGGCCCCGAGGGTCGGCGTACCCGAACACGTCGTCGGGCGAATCCTGCAGCACATGGCGCACCGACCGAAGCCAGTCGCGCCGCGGGAACGAGTCGGTCGCCGGCTCGCCGGGACGGAAGTCGAACCGCGGCGTTGTCCAGAAGGGATGGCGCATCGGAGCCGGGGGAGGCGGATTGGGGACGTCGGCGACCGTGGTGGAGCGGCCATGCTCGGCAAGCAGAAAGCCTTCGGCCACTAACTGTCCGTATGCGGCCACCGCGGTGGCCCGTGACATGTCGAGGTCGCTGGCCAGCGTGCGCGATGACGGAAGTCGCTGTCCGGCCACCAGCCTGCCGTTGCGAATTGCGTCGCGCAAGGCTGCCTCGAGCGCGGCACGCTTTCCGAGCGTGGGGTCGAGGTCTAGCTGCAGGTCAGTCATGGTGCATCGGATCACGTCTCGACAACTGGTCTGTTTTTCTGCCAATAGGTGGTCTATCGGTACAGACCACTTGATCGTAAGATCATTGCATGACCAGAAAGATCTTTCTTGCTGGCGGCACTGGTGTGCTTGGCCGCCGAGTCGTACCGCTGTTGACCGCGGCCGGCCACGAAGTAATGATGAATGTTCGGAATCCTGTCGCCGCGTCGGAAGCCACTGCGCATGGCGCCCAGTCCGTAACAGTGGATCTGTTCGATGCCGACGCGGTGGCCCAAGCTGTCGACGGGGCAGAAGCAATCATCAACATCGCCACCGCAATACCCACCGGAGCATCAGCGGGCTTCAAGAGGGGTTGGGCCATGAACGATCGGCTCCGAATCGAGGCCGCGGCCAATCTTGCATCCGCGTTGCCTACCGGAGCCCGCTACGTAGGTGAGTCGATCACCTTTCCCTATGTCGATGGTGGCGACGGGTGGATCGATGAGTCCACCGACCGCGACTACAGCAGTGTCACCGAATCGGTTCGCGAAAGCGAGTCCAATGCCATCGAAGCGGGGGGCGTCAGCCTACGGTTCGCCATGTTCTGGGCTGCCGATAGCGCCCACAACGCACAGCTTCGGGGGTTTGCTCGACGAGGCATCTTTGCGCTCCCGGGAGCGAGCGAGGCGTACGCATCGTGGATACACATCGACGATGCTGCCGCGGCGGTAGTAGCGGCGCTCGATGTGCCCGCAGGAACGTACAACGTCGCCGAAGCGCAACCGTCTCGACGAGTCGACCATATGGCGGCAATCGCCACCTCGCTCGGGCGCAAGCGGCTTCGTGGCTTGCCCGCCGCGCTCGTGAAGCTTGGTGGTCCGCCGGTCGAGGCGTTGGCGCGTTCGCAACGAGTGTCGTCGAGGGCATTGGCCGAGGCGTGCTCCTGGGAGCCTCAGACCAACATCGTCGATATCTGGTAGGCGGGGGCTAGCCCTCTTTACCGGTCAACGCAGCGCGCCGTGAGTAACCGGGCGGACGGTTTCCGTTCTCGTCGTACACGTCGAACTCGTCAGCTAGATCTTCGATCCAAAGCACCTTGCCCGAGCGTTCCAGGTGATCGTCGGTTCCGGCCAGCGCGGCCACGCTGCGCCCGACAAACAACGGCGTTTGCGACTTCGAGAGATCGCTCTTGCGCTCGGCGTTGGAGGCAACGATGAACTCGGTGGCCACCGATCCGGGATACACCGCGATGGACGTAACGCCCTTGGGCTCGAGCTCGACCGCCATATCGGCAGTCATCCGGTCGAGGGCCGTCTTGCCAACCCCGTACGTGGTGCTGAAGTGGTAGCCAAGGCCGCCCGGTGACGAGACGTTCACGATGAGCTTGCCGGAGCCGTCAAAAAGCATCTGCGCCGCGTGCCAGCAGGCCAGGTAGTGACAGCGAGCGCCAGTGCCCACCTGATCGTCCCAGATCGTGTAGGGATGTTCCCAGAAGCCGCCTCCCCATACTGGGGGAGTGGGAATCTTGAATGCGTTGTTCACCAGAATGTCGATGTGGCTGGCCTCGGAGCGAACACGATCGAACAACGCCGCTATCTGCTCGTCGTCGGTGTGGTCGGTCTGAACAGGGATACCCACGCCGCCGAGCGCTTCAATCTCGCGGGCGGTTGCGTCGATCGTGAGCTCGCCGTCGCCCACACTTCGGCCGGTGATGTAGACGGTGGCGCCCTGCTCGGCCAGGCCGAGCGCAATGCCCTTGCCAATGCCACGGCTTGCGCCGGTAACGACGGTGATCTGGCCTTCGAGGGTCTTGGCTTCGGTCATAGGTTTCGGGTTCCTAGGTTTTGGATCGGAGAATCGTCCGGAGCGGACTGGTTGCGTTAAATTAACCGCCGAGTTAATTATTTGCCACCCAAGCGACCACCAACTGGCGAGGAACCTCCATGACTGAAGAATCCGTTGACTACGAAGACCTCACCACGATGCGACTCGATGACCACGAGCTCGAAAAGCTCCTCGATGCCGGCGGCGAGTGCGTCTTCAACTGGACAACGATGGCCGGCTATCCGGTGGGCGTGGTCGTTGCGTTCGTGTATCGCGACGGCAAGTTCTACACCACGTGCGCCGAGCGTCGGAAGCGGGTACCGGCACTTCGCAAACGCCCGCAATCGGCTTTGATCATCAACAACAACGGCAAGACAGCGAGTTTTAAGGGCGACTCCGTGGTCCACGCCAACGGCGACGACGGTTTCGACGAGCTGAAGAGCTGGTTCTACCCGACCCTTTCAGGCCTCGCCGCCGACCCCGAGGACGAATACCGTCAGGCATTCACCAAGTTCCTCGACTCGGAGCACCGAGTGATCATCGAGACCGAGGCCAACCTTGTTGTGGCCTTCGACGCCGTGAAATTCCGGGCATTCACCAACGAAGCAATCGCAGCTGGCCACGCCGAGTAACGTTATTGCCATGAGTGAAGCACCATCGGCACTGCACCTCGGCGACGACGACATTCCCTGGGTAGAGGCAGGCGACCTTGAGCTAAAGGTCGTCCAGGTGAAGATCGAAGAAGGTCTTTGGATTGTTCGCAACCGGTTCAAACCCGGGGCTGCCGTGCAGAAACATCGCCATACTGGCCCGGTCTATGCGTTCACGCTCAGCGGCGCGTGGAAGTACGAAGAATCCGAATACACCAACACTGCGGGTTCGTATCTGTATGAGCCTGCGGGCTCCGAGCACACCCTCATCGTTCCGGCCGAAAACACCGAAACCACCGATGTCTGGTTCAGCATCACCGGTGCCAACCTCAACCTCGATGCCGATGGCAACGTTGAGTCCATCACCGACGCGGCCGGTGTGTACGCGGGCTACATGGCGCTGTGTGAGGCGCAGGGTCTCGAACGCCCGAACGTTCTGTTTAGCTAACGCTGTGCTTCGGGTCTGGCTCTTCAGACCCGAGCTAGCGGGTGAGTGCTACCGGGTGAGGGCTATCTTGCCGATGTGGCCGCCGGTCTCAAGTGCTTTGTGCGCGGCCTCGGCATCGGCCATCGCAAACGACTGGTCAAGCACGGGTCGAATGGAACCGTTGGTTACCGCGTTCCAGAAGTTCGTGGCCACGGCGTCGCGGATGACTCGTTTCTCGGCCGCCGTGCGAGCTCGCAACGTGGTTGCGGTAAGGACCAGACGTTTCATAAGCACGGGCCCAAAGTTGACCGAAGCCTCGAATCCGTTCTGGTAGGCGATATTACAGATTCGCCCGTTGAGGTTTGCCGCGTCGATGTTGCGCTGGATGTAATCGCCGCCCACCATGTCGAGGATGACATCGGCGCCGCCATTGGCCTTGACGATCTCAACGAAGTCGTCGTTGCGATAATTGATGGCATGAGCGGCCCCGAGGTCGAGGCACACCTGCACCTTCTCGTCCGATCCAGCGGTCGCAAAGATGGTCGATGCGCCCATGTGACGGGCCATCTGGATGCCCATCACACCGATACCGCTGGTACCGCCGTGTTGAAGAAACGACTCGCCCTTCGCCAAGGCGCTGCGCATGAACACGTTGGCCCACACCGTCATCATCGCTTCAGGGAAACAGACGGCATCGGTGAAGCTCATCGCCTCGGGAATCGGCAAGCATGAGCCCTCGTCGGCCGCGGCGTACTCGGCATAGCCGCCACCACTAAGCAACGCGCAGACTCGGTCGCCAGCCTTCCACTCGGTTACGTCGGCGCCGACCTCCACGACCACTCCGGCAGCCTCAAGACCAAGAATTTCCGAGGCGCCCGGCGGTGGCGGATAGAAACCTGCACGCTGCATCAGGTCGGCCCGGTTGAGGCCCGCAGCTCGTACCTCGATGAGAACATCGGATGAGCCGACGGCGGGTGACTCCACCTCGCCCAGCGACAGTGGTTGATCGGGTGCGACAAGTACAGCTTCCATGGTGGGTCATCCTATGCTGCCGTCCATGGACTCAATGGAAATCGCAATCTTTGGACAGCCACCAACCGTCGACCGCCTGGTCGATGAGGTTCGACAGGTGAAGGACGACGGTTTCTCCACCTATGTCACTCCACAGATCTTTGGGCTCGACGCGCTCACTGCGCTAGCCGTTGCCGGAAACCACGTGCCCGGAATGCGACTGGGGACCGGCGTTGTGCCTACCTACCGTCAGCATCCGATGATGATGGCGCAGCAAGCCCTTACGGTGAACCAGGCCATCGGCGGAGGACTCCTGCTCGGTATTGGTCTGTCCCATCAGGTTGTTGTCGAAGGCATGTGGGGCCTGTCGTATGAGAAGCCTCTTCGGCATATGCGTGAGTTCCTCGCTGCCCTCATGCCGCTGCTCGACGGCGAGCAGGTGCGGGCCGAAGGCGAGACACTGGTGGCTCGCGGCGGGTTGGAGATTCGTGCCGATCGTCCCGAGGTGGTGCTGGCCGCGCTTGGTCCGAAGATGCTCCAACTCGCTGGTCGCGAGGCTGACGGAACGCTGACCTGGATGGTCGGGCCTCGGACCCTCGAAAGCCATATCGTTCCGACCATCTCCAAAGCGGCTACCGGTGCTGGCCGCCCGGCGCCCCAGGTGCTGGTGTCGCTGCCGGTCTGCCTCACCGATGCGCCCGACGTCGCTCGAAAGGCCGCTGCTGAAGAGTTCGCCATCTACGGCCAGCTGCCGAGCTACCGCGCCATGCTCGACCGCGAGAACGCCGCAGGACCCGAGGACGTGGCGATTATCGGTACCGCCGCCGAGATCACCGAACGCATCGAAGAGCTTCAATCGGTCGGCACCACATCATTCGCCGCCAACGCCTTCGGCACGCCGGAAGAAAAGCAAGCAACCCGCGAACTCATGAAGGCCCTCCACGGCTAACGGGCTTCGGTCGGTCGGCTAGATCCGTTCGATCAGGGTTCCGGTTCCTAGTCCGCCGCCGCAGCACATGCTGATCACGCCGTAGCGACCGCCGCTGCGCTGAAGCTCGTGCACGGCCTTGGTCGTGAGGAAACATCCGGTACCGCCCAGGGGATGGCCCAGCGAGATTGCACCGCCGTTGGGGTTGACCTTGGCCATGTCGGGCTGAAGTTCTTTGGCCCACGCCAGAACAACCGAACCGAACGCCTCGTTGATCTCGAAAACATCCACATCGTCCACCGTGATGCCTTCGCGCTCGAGCACCTTCCTAGTGGCCGGAATCGGGCCCTCAAGCATCAACACAGGATCGCAACCCACTAGAGACGTTTGCAGCACCCGCGCCAGCGGCGTGATTCCGAGCTCGGCGGCCTTGTCGGCGCTCATCAAGAGCACTGCGCTCGCACCATCGGCGATCTGCGACGACGAACCGGCCGTATGCACGCCGTCTTCGCGAGCCACCGGCCTAAGTTTGGCGAGTTGTTCAAGGCTGGAATCGCGAGGAATCTCGTCGCGTGTGACCGTGAAGGTTTCGTCGGTCTTGTTGCCTTCATCGTCGAGCACTGGTGCGTCGACGGGAATGATCTGGGTCTCGAATCGCCCCTCAGCTACGGCAACTGCTGCGCGCTCCTGTGATTCGAGGCCGAATGCGTCGGTGTCTTGACGCGTGATGCCGTACTTGTCGGCGATCCGTTCGGCGCCTTCGAACTGGCTGACGAACTCGTAATGCTCGAAATAGGTGCGCGATACGGGCTTTCCGTACCCGGCGTCTGCCCCAGCTGCAGCGTCTGCACCGATAGGAATGAGGCTCATCGATTCAACGCCGCACGCCATGACGATGTCTTCTACACCCGAAGCGATGAGCGCGTGGGCGGTGTTTACCGCGTGTTGGGACGAACCACACTGGGCATCGACCGTTGTGGCGGCAACCTCTTCGGCGCCACCATGGCTGAGCCAGGCGGTGCGAGTGATATTCATGGCCTGCGAACCGACCTTGCTGATGCAGCCGCCAACAACCTGACCCACATCAGCCGAAGCAACACCTGCTCGTTTGAGGACCTCCATCATCACCGGTCCGAGGATGTCGTTGGGGTGAGCGCCCGACAGCGAACCGTTGCGCTTCCCGATAGGCGACCGTCCGGCCTCAACAATCACAACTTCAACCATGCCTGTTCCTCTCAGCGTCGTCGGCTCCAACCTAGGCAGGCAGGTGCTGAACCAGAAAATGACCGCCCGAATCTTCGCCAGGACTAGCTTGGCCATATGGGAAGCAAGACCTTTGAGCGCAGCCAGGAAGTCTCCGACGTTCGCGGCCAGATCGACCACCCGATCATCGATGGCGACGGGCATTTGATCGAGTTTGTTCCATGGCTTCGAGACCTTATTGTCGAGATCGCCGACGAGTCGGTTGCCAAACAGTTCGACGCGCTGGTGCACGGCTCGGCCGCAATCCGAGGCGTACCCGAGGATGCTCGCCGCGAGCTTGGAATCTCTCGCAGCTCGTATTGGGCGCTACCTGCACGCAACACACTCGATCGTGCCACGGCGATGTTGCCCGAGCTGCTGTACGAGCGCCTCGACGAGATCGGCATCGACTTTGCACTGCTGTATCCCACGTACGGACTCACCGTTGTAGGCATTCCCGGCGCCGAACTTCGGGGCGCAGTAGCTCGCGCCTGTAACCGCTACATCGCAGAGGCCTACGCGCCCTTCCGCGACCGGCTTGAACCGGTTGCGTCAATCCCGATGTTCACCCCCGACGAAGCGGTCGCTGAGCTCAACTACGCAGTTGGTGAGCTCGGCTTGAAGTCGGTGATGATGGCCGGCGTGGTGCCTCGTCCATTCGAGGGAGCATCGAACGAGCGAACCAGCCGATGGATGGACACCCTCGGCCACGACAGCCTCTACGACTACGACCCGGTGTGGCAGAGGTGCCTCGATCTGGGCGTTTGCCCCACCTTTCACGCCAGTGGCATGGGGTGGGGGAGCAGGACCTCGACCACCAACTACGTCTACAACCACATCGGCAACTTCGCGACGGCTGGCGAAGCCACGGCCCGTTCACTCATCTTTGGCGGGGTAACGAAACGGTTCCCCGAGCTGCGCTTTGCTTTTCTTGAGGGTGGAGTGGCGTGGGGTGTCAACCTTCTTGCCGATCTCATCGGTCACTACGAGAAGCGCAATCGGCGATCGCTTGAGCACTACAACCCGGCAAACCTCGATCGCCCTGGCCTCGCCCAGCTCATCGCCGACTACGGCACCCAAGGCCACCGCGACCGGGCCGACAATCTCGACCTGGCACTGGCGATGCTCAGCGACCCCGATGAGCGCCCCGATCAGGTCGACGACTTCGCCGAGAGCATGCTCACGTCGGTCGACGACATCGTCGACATCTTCTCTCGCCAGTATTTCTTTGGTTGCGAAGCCGACGACCCCATGAACGCCATGGCCTTCGACGCATCAAAGAACCCGGCCAATGCAAAGCTCCAGGCCATCTTTGCCAGCGACATCGGCCACTGGGACGTGCCCGACTTCCGTGGCGTCGTGCCCGAAGCCTGGGAACTCGTCGACGACGGCCACATCACCACCGATGACTTCCAAGCCTTCACCTGCGACAACATCACCGCGCTTCTAACAGCCGGTAACCCCGACTACTTCGCCAACACCATCATCACTACCTGACGACACTCGTGTCTGACACCTGTGTCGCGAATCCGCGAAACGCGACACTCGTGTCTGACACCTGTGTCGCGTTTACACCTGTTTGCTTACGAGAAGTCCGGAAGCTGAGAGTTGTTTGATTTCGGTAGGGGAGTATCCCAAATCTGCGAGTACTTCGGCATTGTGTTGTCCCAAAGATGGCGCCATGAGGTCGAGTTCGGGCTGCGCCGACAGCCGAATGGGATTACCGGGCACTGCCACCTCGCCAAGAACTGGGTCGGGCACGTGGCGAATCGAACGTCGCGTCTCAAAGTAGGGATGGCCCACAGCGTCGTAAGGGGCCAGTACCGGCGCTGATGGGATCCGTTCGGCATCGAGGCGTTCGAGAACCTGGTCATCCGTCGAGAAAGAACCCATCCAGTCGGTGATGACGTTGTTGAGCTCTTCTCGGTTTTTCTGTCGCTCGGAGAGCCCGGCGAAACGATCGTCGTGCTCAAACTCCGGGCGGTTGATGGCGGCACAGAAGCGTCCCCATTGTCCCTGCATCACATGGAGCGCAATCCACCCATCGGGCGACTTATAGACACCCATTGGGCTGTTCATCCGCGACTGATGACCGGAACGGGTGGGCTTCCACCGCAAACCGGTAAGCACCGGACCCTGGAGCGAAATGCCGTGGACGTGAAAGAGGGAGTCGATCATCGAGATATCGACGTGCTGGCCGACACCAGTGCGTTCGCGATGAAACAGCGCAAAACCGATTCCTGCAGCAGCGTGCACGCCGGCGTTGACGTCGCCAATCGAGGCTCCGACCGGCATCGGTGGCCCGTCGGGATCGCCGGTCATGAACATGATTCCGCTCATGGCCTGAGCGATCATGTCAAACGCCGGCTTGTCGGTGAAATCGGGGTGACTATCGCGTCCGTACCCAGACACCGAAGCCATAACGAGCTTCGGGTATTTCTTGCTCAGTTCGTCCCACCCGAACCCTCGGCGCTCGAGAACTCCCGGTCCGTAGTTCTCGACCAGCACGTCGGCCTTCGCGAGCAGCCGATGAAGAACCTCACGGCCTTCCTCGGAGTTGAAGTCGACACACAGGCTTCGCTTTCCTCGGTTCTGCTGCACGAAGTAGCCGCTGCGCCCGTCCTTGGCGATGATGTAGTTCCGACTCGGGTCGCCGTGGGGTGGCTGTTCGATCTTCACTACATCGGCGCCCTGCTCGGCCAGCAACCGCGTAACGGTTGGTCCGGCAAGGTACTGGGTCATGTCGACGACGAGGATTCCTTCGAGCACGTTCACGTTGGTGACCGTACCAAGTCAGTCACGGTTGCTCGGTAATTGATCGCTTGGTTAGTTTCGGATGAGCGCCCTAGGGTGCGGGCATGACTACGAATTCGTTTGATCTCACCAACCAGGTCGCTGTTGTTACCGGAGGCGGCACCGGCATCGGCGAAGGCATCGCCAAGGTGTACGCCCGGGCGGGAGCAAAGGTCGCGGTAGCAGGTCGCCGCACCGAGCCCATCGAGCGCGTAGCAGCGGAGATCAACGAAGCCGGGGGCGAGGCAATCGCCGTGCAGACCGACGTGACCGATCGGGCGCAGCTGGAAGCGCTTGCCGATGCGGCGGTCGACCAATTCGGATCGCTTTCGATCTGGGCCAACAACGCCGGTGGATCTCCGTATCGCACGCCGCTGGTCGAGCTGGATCGAGACGGATGGGATCAGTGCTTCGACCTCAACGTCAGCGCGCTCTGGGAGGCGTCGGTGATTGCGGCAGATCGTATGGATGAGGGCTCGATCCTCAATATCTCGTCGGGGGCCTCGCACCGCGGCGTGCCGGGCAGCGGCCACTATGCGGCAGCCAAGGCCGCCGTGAACTCGCTCACCAAGACCTTCGCCCTCGAGCTCGCGCCGCGGATTCGGGTGAACTGCATCTGCCCAGGCTGGATCGAGACCGACATCATGATGACCGCCATGAACTTCACCCAGGATGACCTGCCCAAGGTGGCCAAGAACATCCCGATGAAGAAGATGGGCGACCCCGAAGATGTCGGCATGGCCGCTCTCTACTTCGCTGCACCATCTGGGGCGTGGGTAACCGGTCAGATCATCGACATCTCGGGCGGTCCGGTCACCTGAAGCCGCTCGCCGACTGCTGTCAGTCGGCCATGATCCACTCGCTGAGCCGATCGAGTCGATGAACCACGACCCAGGCGACGACAAGACCAACGCCTCCGAACAGGGCTAGCGCCAGGTTCGTGCGAAGCGGTTCGAGGAAGATCGCAGTAGTTGTTACTTCGAGAAGCGCCATCGTTGCCACAAACAGAGTTACCACTCGGTCGCTAGCTTTCGCTGCCACCCACGCGCCCAGCGGTGCTCCCCAAACCACGATGGGCGCCGCGGCCAACCAGATTCCGTACAGATCAAATTGACTCGCTGCCTCGGGTCCGAACGACTCGCCGCCCACGCCGATAACGTTCTGGCCCGACCCATCTAACGCGATATCGAGTTGGCCATGCCAGATCCCAAGGGTGAGGAGGCCAAGGATCGACACCACCGACATGGCAATGATGCTGGTGGGGATAGCTACCCGCGGCGTGACTTGAGCGACCAGCACAATAAAGACGAAGAGAAAGACATCGGTGCCCGAACCGGTGAGCGACGAAAACGCGCCGCCAACCACAGCAAAGACCGACATCACCAGCACCGATCGGGTACCCCAGTCGGGAACGGTCTCGTATTTGGTGCTGCGGCCTGCGCAGATTCGTACGATCACCGCGACGGCGAAGATCGCGATTGTAAAGGCCACTTTGACGAACGCCGGGTCGACGCGTGGGCCCCAGAAGGTCGTGTCGGGGTCGCCGAGCGCGAACAGACCCAGAAAGAACCCGATACTTCCGCCACCAACACCAAGGGCCAGCGCCTTCCAGTCGACCTTTCTTCCGGCGAGAAGAATCGTGAGCGAGGCCATGACCATTCCGGTGGCCTGAATCACCAGCGAGAACGACCTGGCGACGGGCGCCTGGATACCGAGCACTTTGGTGAATACCGGGAAGGCCACGGCACCCCCGCCTTGCGGAGTTGAGCCGGCGACGAAACTCCCGACGATCATGGTCAGCGATGAGCGCCAGTTGTCGATCACTCGACCCACGTGCCCCGACGCGAGGACAAAGATCAACCAGCCAACCGTGAACGCCAGAGGAAGGCCCCAAACTGCACGCCGACGCAGCGCACCGACCGCTGGCCCCGTTGGGGCGGCGGCCGACTGGCCGGGCGCGGTCTGCTGGTTCATATGACGCCAACCCGACCTGGCAGCAGTTTCTTCCCTCGGCGCTCGAAACCAACTCGCAAAGGACGCGGCCGAAAGAAATTTGCCACGCATATAGACAAACCGCGCTGCTCAAACGTGTACTTCCCATGCAACAGAACTCATTCAGCCCAGTTCGCGCCTCCGTCGTCGTACTCGTAGTGGCGTTGGCGATGATCGCTGCCGTGCTCGCGGGCGTCACCACTATCGCATCGGCTCAGGGGCCGGAACGGATCTACTACTCGTCGGTCGATGGCCAGAACTCTCTGGAGTCGTGGCGTCTCCACGATGGAAACACGCCCACCGATGGGCAAAGCAACTGGCGGAACCCAAATCCGTGGCAGCCGGCCAACTATCCGATGACCGCAATTCTTGATTTGGGCGCGACACGGGAGCTTTCGACCATTCGCTACTTCGTCGGCAATCTCACGCAGCCGGTGTCGGTCACGTTCGAGGCATCCACGTCGAGTTCGGGCGACAACTTCTCGGCTATTGCGACGCGAAACAGCGGGCACACCTGGGGAACGTGGAGCGAGATTGGCCTGCAAGGCCAAACGGCCCGACGCCTACGAGTGCGGTTCAATTCGATCGAGGATCACTTTACGATCGCCGAGATCGAGGTATTCGCAGCGGCCGGCGGCCCGTCGACCACCACGACCTCCTCGACCACATCCTCCACCACTGTGCCCGTCTCGACGTCGACCTCCACGACCAGCACCACAACCACCCCACCTGCAACGACGACGACAACGGTGGCCCCGGGAAGCGACCCCCACCCGCAGACCAATGGGGTCATCGACTCGTTTGGCGAAATGTCGCTCGAACAGGGGCTCGCTACGTTCGGTGCCGGGCGCGGACCAGGCTGGGCCAAGGTTGATGAGTATTTCGCCGAGAACCCCCGCCGCCCCGGCGAGTGCGACAAGGCAACCCACAACCGTTTCTGGGTACTCGGAGCCGATGGCGACATCCATCCCACGCACCATCATGCCCAGGAGCTTGGCTGTGCAATGGCACATGAGCACGGCGACGATCCACGTGGTTCAAGCCTGTACGGGCTGTCCGGCGGGATCCCCTTCGGCATGTTGACCTCCGCCGACGACAGTCTCGGCCGAACCGAGGGTCATGCCGGCCACAAGATTACCCGGCAGGACGGTTGGCAACTCGTCGAAGGCAATCCTCAAGACGGCACTGCCATCACCCTCACCGGCATCACCTGCAACTGGTTATCGAAGGTTCACCAGGGCAGCTCCACCAGCGACGCGCTCGGATCGAACGCCCACGAGTACTTCCTCAACCAGTCCTGCTCCGATGGCACGACCATGGCCATCAAAACCATCCCAACATGGGGTCCGGTCGGCCAGGTAACCGACATTGGCTGCGGGGCTACGAACGAAGCCTTCGCGACCAACATCCATGGCCACCACGCCCGAGCCGTCGAGCACTTCAACGACGGTAAACGAGAGTTCGAATGCATCGATGCGGTAATCGGCAGACATGCCGCGGATCCCTTTGTGGAACTTTGGAAACCCGATGGGCATCTCTCTACCCCCGCCGGCGGGTTCGTGATCTACAGCCCGTACTACGTGCTGCTCAATCCCTCTCGCTACGTCGATAACGAATGGGCAAGCCGCGGCATGCCCAACGCCTACATGTCGACCGTCGATCTGTGTTTCCAAGACAACCCGTCGTATCGCTACGACAAGGATCACCCCTACTTCTGCCAGTTTGTGCCGCAAAGCCTCGCCGGCTTGTCGAGCGCTGATCGCCAGCGAAGCCCGTTGAACCCAATGAACGGGGCCCGGCGAGTTGTGCATCCCAAAGAGGTATTCATCAAGACGCAGAGCGAACCCGGCTCCGGTCTGCTGCGGTTCTGCAGTGACGCCCAAGGTGACAACCCCCAGTATCAAACGAATGGCTCATGCCCGGCCGGCACGGTTCTGCAGGTCGTGAGCCGCACCAATCGCGGCGAGTTCAACAACTTCAACGGCTCCAACGTGAACGCCCGCTTCGAAAACGGTCAATGGTTTGGAGCGGGGTACCTTAACGAGTGGACCCGTGACTACGACGACCCGACAATCAGGTTCCCGAACTAATGCAAAACCACAGCGGGCGCAGTGCGCCCGTTTGAGCAAAAGCGCAACGAGGTCCCGATTTCTCACCCACTGGTGGGGGATCGGGGCTTTGTCGCGTCGCAGCGCTCGTTGGACGGGTCCGGATTCGGTTCCGCGCAGTCGGCTCCGCCGCAATCCACTGCGGCAGAGTCAGATCTGGCTCGGCCCCTTCTTTTTGATGACTTCTATCAGGAAGAGTTCGCGGCGATGGTTTCGCTTGCCCGTTCGATCTGCGGCAATCACGCGCATGCTGAGGAGATCGCCCAAGAGGCATTCACCAAGGCTCATCAGGCCTGGTCCGAAGTTTCCGGCTACGACCAGCCCGGCGCCTGGATCCGTCGGGTCACCGTGAACCAGGCCATTTCTCAGCGTCGACGAGCTACCAGCGAGCGCAACGTTCTCCGACGCGTCCGACCACAACGTTCTTGGGCTCCTGCCGATGATCAGTTCGATGGCGATCCAGATCTGTGGCGCGCTATCGGCGAACTCTCTCCCCGCCAGCGCGCAGCCATCGCCTTGTTCTACGGCGAGGACCGGACGACGCGCGAGATCGCCGAGATCTTTGACTGCACCATCTCAACGGCCACCACACACCTCGATCAGGCCCGAAAGCGTTTGGCCAAGATGCTGAACGAGACCAACCCGGCGGGGGACCAATGACGTTCGACGACCGGATGAGAGAAGCAATGCGTCGCCAGCGCGACGATGTGGACAAGCGCGTCGGGAACCGCCCATTTCAGGCTACTGCTACGACCGAAACCAACGGCCGGAAGGGCGGAGCTGCCGCGCAACGATGGAGCAACGGCTCGCAACTCGCAGCTGCCGCAGTGCTGCTCTTTGTGATTGTCGGTGGCGCCGTCTTCGCCGCGACCCGGTCAGATTCGACGCAGGTGAAAATAGAGACCGGAGACCCGGCCATCAGCTCTACGGTCGCGCCGGCGCCCGAACCCAGCGCGCCGCAGGAATCGGCGCCGCCCGAGACCGCACCTCCAGAAACAGGGCCGCCAGAAACAGGGCCGCCCGAGACAGGGCCGCCAGCCCCGATTACAACTTCCAGCGCTCCGCCAAGCGACGAGGTTGCAGCCGGTGATGAGTCGGCAGGCCGCGAAGGGCCACCGACAACCGAAGAACCCGGAGCCGGTGACGCGCCTACCTCGGTTCCAGCGGCACCGAGCACCAACACAACGACCACGTCCACCACTACCTCGACCACAACCACGACGACGACTACCACGACCACCACAACGACGACAACGACGATTCCCCCGACCCAATACTCGCCCGGCGTTGCGAACTCGGTATGCCCATCGGGCGCGCGAGCACAGCTCGAGCAGGCGACCCTGAGCTATGTCGGCCCCAATAGGGGATGGGAGCGAAAGGACGATCTGGTCGACGAGCAAGACGGTCCCAACTACTTCATGGAGTGGGAGCCCGGATACCCCGACTCGGTCACGGTCGAGATCGTTCTTTCCGAGCCGGTGCTCGCCACCGATGTGCGGGTTCATCAGAATCCGTTCCAAGAAGTCAGCGGCACCATCACGATTGTGGCCAACGGGGCAACCTACGGGATCGTGCTCTCGGGCATCGACGGCTGGAAGACGCAAACGCTCGACAACGTCCCCATCGAGCGTTTCACCATCAACCGGGCGGCGTTTGAATCCGACATCGGCGAAGTGCTTCTCTGCGTCGACCCGAATCCAAACAACTGATTCAACCAACGCAGTTTCCTGGCGCACCTCACGCCGCAGTCATACGATCGTCGACATGCAGGCAACGCTTACCTTCACCTCGCCCGATGTCGTGATCCCTGACGACGAGCGGCCGGGCCTGCTTCGGTCGACCTCGGGAAACCCCGAGCACGGAGACGTACGCGAGTGCACGCTTCGTGATCTCAGCGATCCAGGCATCGATGAACCAGGTCTTGAGGAAGCCGGATTCGAAACCGTCGACATGTCCGGCAACCATGCACTTCAGGCCGCGTTGAGCCAGGTACGTCAGGCCGATGAGCTGACCGACGAAACAATCGCAAGTATCCGCTCGAGCCTCGATGGCGTCATCGTGAGACTGCAAAGCGGTGCATCGTTGCGCTTCGATTACCTGGTCGACGACGGAATGTTCCACCGTCGATCGGGCCCCAACGGGCTCGACGTAAACCCGGGCGGGATGGATGGAGCGAACGGCCATGGCGGAGCCGAGATGGTGCACGGTGACCAGGATGTTTACGGCACACCGCTCCACCAGCTGATGAGTGGCGCCGCACCCGAATCGTTCCGCCATGTCACTCCCGATGGTCGCAATGAAGACGCCTCAACGTTTCTTCTCAACTTCTGGATCCCGTTGCACGCGCCGGTGCAGCCCCTGGCTCTCATGGATCGGCGCACACTCGACGCTTCGCGGCATCAGCTTCGCTACGGGTTACCGGTGGATGGATTTCTCGAACGGGATGAAGACGCCAAGGTCAACGACATCTGGAAGTTCCTCTACGACGACGGCCAGGAGTGGTACGTCCGATCCGATATGGGTCCCGACAACGCGTACGTCTTCGACACGCTTGGCCTGGCCCACGGAGCTGCGGCACTAGCGGGGGAGGAGGCTCTCGAGGAGCTCTACATCCTCCTGCACGGCGCCTGCGAGTCCCATAACCAAGGAACTACCGACGCTATGCGAGCAGTCGGCATCGAGGCCCTTCTGCTACAGCCACCAGCCGATGCCACACCAACCATTCGCGCCGCCTGGCAAACGATGTCGCAACTGCTCGAAACCGCGGCGACCGCTGATCCCGATGAATGGTGCCACGCTGCTGAAGCAGCGATGAGCGCAACGATCCGACGGTCGATCGAACTCCGAATGGTCGCCTCGCTACTGCCCGCCTAACGCTTTTCTCACTTCTCCCACCACTCACCCTTCTCCCCCGTCTCCAATGCCACTTTGGCAAGGCGACCTACCAGGCGGTCGAGCGTGGACCGCTGGGGGAGCGTGAGCGCTGCGAGGATTTCGGCCTCTTCTTTGACGACGAGGCGAACCAGTCGCTCGGCAACCTCAATGCCTTCGCTGGTGAGTGCCACGGGCAAGATTCGGCGATTCGACGGATCAACACGGCGCTCGACGAGCGCTGCCGCTTCAAGCAGACTCACGCGGTGCGTCATACCGCTGGGGCTAAGCATGACGCGCTTCGAGAGCTCGCTCGGCTTCAGCATGTAGGGGGCGCCTTGCCGCCGAAGAGCCGACAGCACGTCGAACTCGGCGAGTGAGCTTCCGACGCTGGTCAAAGCCTGTTCGATTCGGCGGTTCACGAGCAGGGAGAGTCGATTGACCTGAGCGAGCGTGGCCATTGGCGACGTGTCGAGATCGGGGAGTTCGCGACCCCACGCCTGAGTCATCTGGTCGATCGGGTTCGAGTCCATGCCGCTAAGCATACCGCATCAAACAGTTTGACATCAAACATTTGAGGCCGTACGTTCTGCTCTATGAACGACACGCATCTCACCGAACCGCTAACCAACGACGCCAACCTCCTCGCGATTGGGAAGCTCGTCGGTCACGCGATGCAGGAAAAGGACTGGCTTACTGTGCTAGGCGCGGTCGCCCCCGACGTAGTCGCCCACGTCCCAGCGGTTGGCGACCTTGAAGGCATCGACGCGCTCGCGACATTCTTGGCCGAAACCGCCGAAAAGACCGCCGATGGCGAACACTTCGAAATCCTCGATGTTCTCGCCGGTAGCAGCTATGCCGCCCTCTACTTTCGAATCACTGCCAAGCGCTCCGGTCACCCCGACCTAGACAATCTCACCCTGCACCTCGCCCGCATCGAGGATGACCTCATCAAGGAGATCTGGTTCCACAACTTCGATGGTGCTGCGGTAGCGGCCTTTTGGGCCTAGCGGTGACCTGGGTACCGCATCTATGTTGAGTCCCACACACGACATCGGGGGACACATGAAGGACACACTTGACGAACTGTTGGCAGCCGGGGTTGCAAACGGGGGAGCACCCGGCGTGGTCGCAGCCACCGTCGATCGATCTGGGCTCACGTACCTGGGATCGGCGGGGGAGCGGGCAATCAGTAGCGGGGTAGAGATGACCACCGACACCGTGGGCGCCATCTTCTCGATGACCAAGGCGGTAACTGGCGCAGCCGCCATGCAGTTGGTCGAGCAGGGACGCATCGATCTCGATGCACCCGCTGGCAACTACGTCGATGAGCTCGCCGAGCCAGCCATGGTGCTTGAAGGCTTCGACAGCGACGGCCAGCCCATCACCCGACCAGCAACGAGGCAGGTCACGCTGCGCGATCTACTCACCCACACCTCGGGTTATGTGTACGACATTTGGAACGAAGATATGGCCAAGTGGTACGAGGCCACGGGCACGCCCACGCTCTTCTCGCTACTCCTGGCTGGACTCAAAACCCCCCTGGCCTTCGATCCGGGTACGCAGTGGGAGTACGGCATCGGCATCGACTGGGCTGGCATCATGGTCGAGCGGGTGGCCGGCACGACCTTGGGCGAATACATGACCGAGCACATCTTCGAACCGCTCGGCATGCACGACACCGGCTTCGCACACAACGAAGACATGCTGGCCCGCGCGTCTGCTATTCATGCCCGTCTGCCCGACCAATCATTCATGCCCATGGAGCTGCCGGCACCCGAAGCACCCGAATTCGAGATGGGTGGTGGGGGACTGCAGTCGACCATGAGCGACTACGCACGATTCATGACGCTGATTTTGAACGATGGCGAACTCGACGGCGTGCGAGTGCTCCAGGCCGATACCGTCGCCCAGATGGTCAGCAACAACATGGGCGATCTGCGGGTCAAAGAACTCACTACCGCTGCTCCCGGTTTCTCCAACGACGCCGAGATGTGGCCCGATGTGGCGAAATCGTGGGGTCTGACCTTTCAGATCAACGAGGCCGACGCCAGTACTGGCTGCCCTGCTGGCACGTTGAGTTGGGCCGGACTCGCAAACAGTTACTTCTGGATCGACCGCACCAATGGCATCGGGGGTTGCTATCTCAGCCAGATTTTGCCGTTTGCCGACGCAGGCTCAATCGATCTGTTCTACGACTTCCAGCGCGCTGTCTACGCCGACCTCTAACTAGTTCTGGAGCCCCAGGACTTCGGCGACCGACTCGACCGACGAGGCCCAGTCGTCGGGAGGTTCCGCCGGGCGGATCACGAACTTTGAAAAGCCGGCATCGAGGAACGCGTGAATTCGCTCGGTGAGGCCAGCTACGCCGACCCCAATCGTCGCCGCCGGATCAAACCCCGGACGTCGACTCTCAACTTCGGCCGCAAGGTCCTCGCTGATCGACTGGTCGACCCACGACAGGTTCATGCCGAAGTGCTCATCGTCGACCTCGCGGCCGGCTGCCTGTGCCTCGGCCACAATGACGGCCCGCATGTCGCCGGCTTCGTCGGGGGTGCACAAACCCGGCATCCAGCCTTCACCGATTCGCCCACAGCGGCGCAACGAAGCCGGAACCTGTCCCCCCAGCCAGATCTCGAGCGGATCCTGCTTGGGTCGCACGGCAAGCCGCACGCCGTCGTAGGTGTAGAACCGTCCCGCATGATGGAGGGGTTCGCCCGACCACAAGGTGCGCATGATCGACAGCGACTCTTCGAGCATGGCCGACCGGTCGACGGCCTCGACCGATTGGGCATCGAGCTCCTCTGGTTGACGCAAGCCCAGCACAAACAGCAGCAGAAGGCGTCCGTCGCTGAGCTGATCGAGCGTGGCTAACTCTTTTGCGAGTCGCACCGGGTCGCGTCCGGGGACAATGAGGTGGCTCCCTACCTTTAGCCGCTCGCGCCGCCCCGCGGCGATGCTGAGCGCCGAAATCGGATCGAAGACTCTGGTAGTGATGACGTCGGGTACCCAGATCGAGTCGTAGCCGAGATCGTCGAGTGCATCGACCAGCCGGAGGTAACCGCGCGCATCGTCGGCGGCACCCACACCCGCGGCAACTCCGATTCGAACCTTCATGTCGGCGAACCTAGCGCAGTACGTGGAATCGCTATATCTCTCGATGAAATCGAGCGCGCCATCTACGCTGCCCACAATCATCACGCTTGTCTCGGAAAGGACAACGAAGTGCCCCGGATCCCCGAAATTGATGTTGCGGCCGCCTCGCCGCGCGTGGCGGCCGTTCTCAACGCCCAAGCCACCACGTTCGGCGCCCCGCTACGCAACCATCTGCTCTACGCCCACAACGCCGACATCTTTGCCGGCGCTAGGGGGATGTGGGCGGCGCTCGACAAAGCTGGTCGACTCGGAGCGGCCCTCAGCGCAATCGTCAATCGACGGGTTGCTGCTCAGGTTGGCTGTGTCTTTTGACAAGACATCAACGCTGCGGTCGGCAGCGAACATGGGGTCAGCGCCGAACAACTCGACACGTTGGCCGACGACATCGTCGAGCGTGCGCTCTTCGACGAGCGCACGCTCGCTGCCCTTGATTATGCCGACGCGATGACTGGCGCGACCGATGGCGACTTTGTCCCCGACGAGTTGTTCGACAGAGTCAAGCAACACTTCGACACCGAGGAAATCGTCATCCTCACCGAGCTCATCGCCTGGGAAAACGCATCGGCGCGGTTCAACCGAGCGCTGGGTGTCGCCTCACAGGAGCTGTGGAAGCGGGCGTAGCCATGACGATTTCGCTTCGCCGGCGTTGGGTTACTGGGTCGCGCCCGGCAAGAGCGAGCTAGTGCAACCCCTCCTCAACGCGCCCCAACACCCTCCAAAAACTTCCCCTTGACAGAAAGAGGCTTCGTTCTCGCGCTGCTCCCGGACCGTGGGCGTTCGAGCGATATCGAGCGGCGACCAAGCCGAACAGACCCAAATGAGCGAACGATCAGAGATCGTGTGGGCCAGCCTTGAGGGTGCTCGGGGGCAGGCCGTTAGATCGCGATGACGTCGACCAGGCCTTCCAGTGCGGCGAAGTCGCTTGGGTTTCTCGTGTAGAGCGGCAGTTCAAGGGAGCACGCGACCGCTGCGATCATCAAGTCGACAGCGCGAGCGCCTCGTGCTTTGCGTCCGGCGGCCGCTACCGCCGCGTAGATGCGCCCGTAAGCTCTGGCGGCGTCGGCGTCGAACGGCAACGGAGACATCGCTGCCTCGGCGCGTTGCAAACGGTCTTGTCGACGCGCTCGCTCCTCTGGGTTCGTGGCAGCGTGGGGTCCAGCGGCGAGTTCAGCCATGGTGAGTGCTGTCACCGCAGCCTCCAACGGGAGGACGTCCACTTCAATTTTGTCGAGGTCGATGACGACTGATGTGTCGAGCACGCCGCGTTCGATTCGTTGATCAGCCACGGGGTTCGATGCTCTGATCTGCGACAGCGTCGAGATCTTTCCGGAATTGTTCTCCATCTATGGGTGGTGCTGCCCGGAAGATGTCGGTGATTGATTCCGCTGTCACGAATCGGAGACGCCGCAATGGGGTGAGCTCGCCGACGGGCACGCCGTTGCGTGTCACGACGAAGGACTCGCCTTCGTCAAGGCGGCGCATGATTTCTCCGCTGCCGTTTCGCAGTTCTCGTTGGGTCACAACTTGGCTCATGTCCACCAGTGTAGCACCGCGTGCTACACG
>CALJDK010000087.1 GCA_938023735.1 uncultured Acidimicrobiales bacterium | reverse complement strand
TTGACGAAGGCGCCGAACTCATCGGCGCGGATCGACCGACAGCCAAACGATCACCAGTGCGAAACCCAGTCGGATCGTCCACAACAACGTGCGCACCAGGTTGGCGCGCATCAGGCCCCGGTGCTCGGTGGCATCGAAGCCGTCGAGGAGTCGCCCGTGCGCTGGCGCCGCTACAAACCCGGTGACTACGGCCACGCCCACCTGAACTGCCCCCGCAAGAAAGGTGATGAGCCGCAGCGTCGACGTTGGTGCGAGAAGAAAGATGACTGCACCAAGCGTCACCTCGCCGACCCACGGAACCGCCAGAAGCCAACTGATCCGGCGCATGTGCTGGCTCTGGTACGTGCGGTAGTCCTCGGCGCCGACATGGGCAAAGAGCGGATAGTGCACCACGTGCACCATCCAGATCAGTCCGGTCATGACCGCAGTGAACGCCAGGTGAGCGAGAGCTACAGCAAGCCAGGTATCGGTCATGAATCGCTGGTTGTCGCCAATACCTCGGCCAAGGCTTCGCCGTCGATATCGACCGATAAACACACCTCGCCCGCATCGGGTTGGCTCGTGGCGATAACCAACGACTCGGCCGCACAAACCGAGTCGAGAAACCCGGTTGGGTCGTCGGCCGAAAACTGCATCGTGAACGAGCAGATTACGGGACTTGTGAGCGTCACTGACAGGTCGATCGTGTCGCCGTTGCGGACCGCAAGAGTTCGAACGTTGCCGATGCCTTCGGTGTCATGCACCCGAGCGAGGTCGGCGACATCGGCCCGACCTGTCGCGTCGACAACAACAGCTGGCAGGGCAACGGTTCCCTCGGTCGACTCGATGAGCGTGGCGCCAACCGAGAGGATCGGTAGTGGCGTGGCGGGATTGATGGTCACTAGGCGTTGTCGAGTTCGACAGCTTCGTCGATCTGCTCAAGGATGTTTGGTACCGCCGAGATCACCCGAGACCAACTTGGGGTAAACGGCACCGCCATGGGCTCACTGAGGAACCGGTCGCCGGCTTCCATGATGGCTGAGGCAAACAGCTCGACGGTGGTTTCCTCGACATGCCGGTCGAGCGACATGCCGTTCAAGACGGCATCGGCGTGGTAGCTATCGACGATATCGAGAGCCGTTCGGTAGTAGGTGGCCTTCAGAGCCCGGAAGGTCTCGGGCGAAAAGACCTCGCCGTTGGTAGCCAGCTTGCGGAATATGGCAAGACCAATATCGATAGCCATTCGGTGCAGCCCCGACGTGGCATCGTCGTGCGACACGTCCTGATGCTTGTGGTCGTAGGCATCAGCAATGTCGACCTGGCAGATTCGCGAGTTTGCGTAATAGCGCTGTACCTCGGAGAGCACACCGATCTCAAGACCCCAATCGCTGGGGATGCGAATCGATGAAACCACCGACCGCTTCATCGAGAACTCACCGGCAAGCGGATACCGGAAGCTGTCGATGTAGTCGAGGTACTCGTGATGGCCAATGGTGGTTCGAAGCGCCCGAATGAGTGGGGTGACCATCAGGCGCACCACCCTTCCGTTCAGCTGCCCGTCGGCGGCGCGAAAGTAGTAGCCCTTGCAGAACGAATAATCGAACGTGGGGTGAACCAGCGGATAGAAGAGCTTGGCCACCATGCTGCGGTCGTAGGTGATGATGTCGGCGTCGTGCAGCGCCACCGATGTTGAGCGGCCGGACGCCAGAAAGTAGCCAAGGCTGTACCAAACATTGCGGCCCTTGCCCGGTTCGCTGGGCGAAAGATCCTGTTCGCTGAGCATGGCATCGATGCCCTGCAGGCGGGGGCCATCGTTCCACAGCACCCGGTGGCGCTGGGGGAGCTGCGCGAAGAAACGCTTGGCGTCGGCGTACTCGTCGGCGGTCGCCCGATCGAGTCCGATGATGACCTCTTCGAGGTAGGGGATCTTGGAGATTTCGTCGACGATGTTTTGCAGCGCGGGACGCTTCAGTTCGGAGTACAAACTCGGAATGAGCAGCGCCATCGGCCGTTCGCGAGACCACTCGGTGAGCTCGGATTCAACCTCATAGAGCGGGCGCGCTTTGAGATCGTGCAGCGTCGCAATTACACCGTTTTGGAAGAAGTCACCCACAGGACCAAGCTACCGGAGAGCCCTCGTAGGCCGATCATCAAACGGTAGGGGTTCAACGTCGGTTCGAGATGCCTTAGTCGGTTTCGTCGCCCTTGGCCGGTGCACTCAGGAGTTCAAGGTCGGCCTCGGTCAGCTCGAAGGTACCGAGCAGTGGCGACTGTCCGTCGGGCCAAATCGTCAGGTCATCCATCTTCAAGCCCGTGAGGTCGACCCCATCGAGGAGCGCCCCACGAAGATCTGCCCCCTGAATACTGGCCGACCGAAGGTCGCTACGGCGAAGGTCGGCGTCTCGCAGGTCAGCACCCCGAAGGTCGGCTCCCTGCAGATCGGCACCGTCAAAGGTGGCGCTGCGAAGATCGCAGTTTTGCAGGGTGGCATCACACAGCGCAGCATCGCTGAAATCGGCATGATCGAAGATGGCATCGGTGAAGTTGGCGCCGATCAGCGAACTTTGTCGAAAGTCGGCTTGATGGCCAACGGCTTCGGTGAGATCGGCAAAGTCGAATCGGGCTCGTCGAGCGATTACCCGGTTCAGGTCAACATCGAGAAGCAGCGAACCCATCAGGTCAGCGGCAAGAAGGTTTGACCGGGTCAACCGTGAGCTGGTGAGGTCGCGGCCCCGAAGCTGAAGGTCGGTAAGGTCTTGGCGACTTAGGTCGCAGCACGCCAGGTCGGCGGCGGTCGAGATCTGCACTCGGGTCGATGAGGCTCCGCCGATCATCTGCATGAACGCCCGGGCGCTCACAAACGGCAGCGCCAAGGTGGCACCAATGCTGAGGCTCTGTAGGAAGGTGAGGAGTTCGGCCGAACTCAGCAGTGCGCCGAGTCCCGAAAGAAGCCCGACAACAATAAGAGCTGCGGTGGCGACCAGCCATGGGTTGGTGCGCCATGCCTTGCAGCACGTCACAAACCAGAAGAAATCTCGGGTCTGAAGCAGGTGGTCGTTTTCGAAAGGGTCGGCCTCGGGCATGTTTTGGCTTTCGGCAGCACCCTTGGGTATGTGAGGGTTCGGCGAAATTGCCCCACGATTTCGGGAAACGCCTTCGGCCGGCCGCCTAGCTGACCTGCGAAATTACCCGTTCGCCCCAGCCAGCAAGATCGTTGTCGGGGTCGTTCATAACCAAGAACGCGGGCACCATGAGGCGGTGAACGCCGAGCGAATCCATCTCTTCAACGGCGGCGATTGGATCGGGACCGAAGAGGTCTGCGCTTACGGTGCTGATCTCGATCGATGACGGATCGCGATCGTTGTCGGCGGCGGTTTGGCGGCAGATGTCGATCAGCTCGGCGATGTCGCCGCCAGCGGGAAAGAAGCCGTCGCCGATACGGCCAGCACGCTTGGCAGAAGCCTTGGAGTGTCCGCCGATGTGAATCGGTACCGAGCCGTTGGCCGGTGCGGGTTTCGAGGCGACATCGGAGAACGAGGCGAACTCGCCGGAATACTCGGCCAGGTCGCTCGACCACAGCGAGCGCATTGCCTGGATGTAGTCGTCGGTTCGGGCACCACGCTTCTCCCAGGGAATACCCAGCGCCTCGAACTCTTCTTCCAGCCAGCCAACACCGATTCCGAGTTCAACCCGGCCGCCCGAGAGCGCATCGAGCGTCGCTACCTCTTTGGCCAGGACCAGCGGGTTGCGCTGGGGAAGGATGAGAATTCCGGTGGCGAGTCGAAGATCGGTGGAGTTCGCGGCCACCCAGGTGAGCCAGATAAGCGGGTCGGGGATAGCGGCACTAGGGCCACCTGGCATCTTTCCGCTTGGATCGTAGGGGTAGGACGATTCGTAGTCCTTCGGGACGATGACGTGCTCCACGGTCCAGAGTGAGTCGAAGCCTGCGGCCTCGGCGCCTCGAGCAAGTTGGGCTGCTCCCTCGGCCTCGGCGAACTGCATAGTGTTTGCGAACGCAATTCCGAATTTCATTGGACCCTCTTCTGGCTGGTGTGATGCTGATTACACGAACGACCCAGCCTTGCACTCTTTGGTCGTAGCAAGCCACTGGTGCCGAAATACGTGATTGTCTGATTTCCGCTAGCTCGAGACGGGCAGTTGCGTCAGACTCACTCCATGGACCCGCACCCGACAGCACAGGCAGCAGCGCCAGCGGTTGTTTCGATCGGCGACTTCGACCGGTGCTACCGGGCAGTGGAGTCGCGCGATGCTCGGTTCGACGGCTGGTTTATCACCGGAGTCCTCTCGACCGGCATTTACTGCCGGCCCAGTTGTCCGACGCCTGTGCGTCCGCATCGTAAGAACGTCCAGTTCTTTCCAACCGCAGCGGCGGCCCAGACCGCAGGGCTTCGAGCTTGCAAGCGCTGCCGACCCGACGCATCGCCGGGTTCGCCCGAATGGGATCTTCGAGCCGACCTTGCCGGGCGTGCGATGCGCCTTATCGCCGATGGTGTCGTTGACCGATCAGGCGTTGCCGGTCTGGCCTCGGATCTTGCGGTTAGTGAGCGAACCCTGCACCGCGTGCTGCAGAAAGAGGTTGGCGCGTCACCGATTGCGCTGGCCCGGTCGCAACGAGCGCAGGCCAGCCGAGTGTTGATCGAAACGACCGACATGAAGTTCAGCGATATTGCGTTTGCCGCCGGTTTCCAGTCGATCCGCCAGTTCAACGACACCGTCCGCGAGGTCTTTGCCCGCACACCGTCGGAACTGCGTCAGCTACGAAGTGGAGCTTCCAAACCCACAACGACCTGTGGCCAGGCCGGCGGTGCGTTGGGGTTGCGCCTGCCAGTTCGCTATCCGTTCAGCGCCGACCCGGTTGTGGCGTGGATCGCCGGGCACGCCCCTGACCGACTCGTTCGAATCGCCGACGGAACAATCACCCGAACCCTCTCGCTCCCGAGCGGCCCGGGCCTCGTGGCTATCACCCCACAAACCGACCACGTGTGGTGTGAGTTTTCCCTCACCGCCTTTGCCGATCTGTCGGTGGCGGTAAGTCGGGTCCGTCGACTGCTTGATCTCGACGCTGATCCGATGTCGGTGGGCGACTGCCTCGGTGATTCGCCACTGGCCGAACTCTTTCAACGCGACCCCGGTCTGCGAGTACCCGGAGCAGTCGATGGCTTCGAACAAGCCGTCATGACCATCGTTGGTCAGCAGGTTTCTGTTGCTGCCGGGCGGACCTTTGGTAGCCGCATCGTCGAGCGGTTCGGTGCCGAGGTTTTCCCAGAGCACGAGCTCGATTGGCGCTGCTTCCCCGACCCAGACACTCTTGCCGGTGCCGACCTAGCCCCCACCGGACTCACCGGCGCTCGGCAGCGGACCATCGCTGGCCTGGCCCAAGCGGTTGCCAGTGGGCGCCTCAACCTCACTTCGGGTGCCGAGCGCCAGCAAACCCGTGACGATCTGTTGGCGCTTCCGGGCATCGGCCCGTGGACCGCCGACATCATCGCCATGCGTGCACTTGGCGACCCCGATGTGTTTCCGGTCGGCGACCTGGTGCTTCGGAAAGCGGCAGCCGCAATCGGGCTTCCGGACAACGCCAACCAGCTCGCCGATGTTGCCGAGTCGTGGGCGCCATGGCGCAGTTATGCGGCACACCATCTTTGGGCGAGTATTTACCCAACTCGCCCAGCGAACCCGCCCCCAGCGGCGAAGACAGCGAAGGACTGACATGTACTGCTCCACCTACCAATCACCGCTAGGACCGCTGGAACTTGTGGCCTCCGACGACGGGCTTCTGGCGATCCTGTGGCCCGATGATCCCCCCGAACGGGTTGCCGTGCCCGACGATCTTGTCGAGAAGCCACAGAATCCGGTGCTGGCCAAGACAGCAAAGCAGCTCGACGAGTACTTCGCCGGAAAACGCAAGAGCTTCGATCTGCCGCTCGACCTGCGCGGCACCGAGTTTCAGGTGGCTGCGTGGCGATCTTTGGCCGAGATTCCTTACGGCGAAACGGCCACCTACGGCGAGCAGGCTGCATCGCTCGGCCGCCCCAAAGCCGTTCGGGCTATCGGTGCCGCCAACGGTCGAAACCCGGTGTCCATCGTGCTGCCGTGCCACCGGGTGGTCGGAGCAAACGGATCGCTCACCGGCTTCGCTGCGGGCCTCGACGCGAAGAAGTTTCTTCTCGACCTCGAGAGCCCTGACAACCGCCTGTTCTAAGCCTCGGCTCTCGAACCGGTAAGTGGCGGCGCTGGCTCCCACTGGGGGAGCGATGACAGGAACGTGGCCGTTTTCTTCCGGGAGAGTTTCTGGAAGTAGTCGAAGTTGTCGTTGATGCGCTCGACCATCTGTCGGTTGATGAAGTGGGTGAAGTCGTACCCCTCCATGATGTGCTGGTACTTATCGCTAACCGGAATAGCCACCTCGACGGTGACATTGCGGGTCGAGGTTCGCTCGTGGATCTCGCGAGCAACTTCGGCCAGGTCGCGGTCGCGGCTCACGATGATGATGGTGCTGCACCGGTCGGTAAGTGCTGCCTCCATCGCGTCGAGGCCCAACGCAAGGTCGATTCCCTTCTCGCGGGCCTGGCGTCGCCGCTCGACCGTGACGTTATGGGTGTCGCCGTCGTCGGCCTTCATGGGGTTCGGCACCTTGTCTTTGATGCTCCACTCCCAGTGATATTGCAACGATCGCTCGATGACTTCGACCCCGGTGCGGGCGATGAGCTTGTGGCGCCGCATCGACATCGCATGGATTTTCGGGTTCTCTCGGGGCTGGTGCACGCCGCTGTAGTAGCGGACGTCGAGCAACGTGCGGTCGCCAGCTAGCTCGTGGGCCAGAAGAATCGGGTGGACTCGGGTATGAAAGAGCTTCGATACGCCTTTGTACAGATTTTGGCCATCGATAAACACCGAAACGGTCGACATGATGACGACACCTTAGTTGCATGCGATATACTGTTGGACGTAACACCCCGGCCTTCCACCATTGCTTCGGTAGTGGGGAACGACCGGGGTCTTTTCTTTTTCGCCTTCTGCCGTGCGGGCGGGAAGGCGAGGGCCGGCTACTCGGTGGCGGGGTCCACCACACCGCCAGCCGCTGCCGCCGATGCGGCCGCAGTTTGGCGAACCTCATCGATGGCATCTCGAAGCGCTGGAACATCGCGTTCGATGGATCCGTGTTCGCGAAGGAACGCAAACACCACACGCGACACCGTCTCGCCGGTTGCTTCTTCGACTGCCAGCGCATAGGTGGCGCCCTGTAGTCGGTACCTGGCCAGCTTGAGCTCGAGCGTTTGCTCGTCGGGGACGGCATCGGTTTTGTAGTCGACAACCACCAGGCCAGCCGGGGTCCGGTAGAGCAGGTCGATGTACCCCTCGAGTACCAGATCGTCAGTAAGCGGTGCTGCGACGTACATCTCGCGCCAAAACTCGCCCGAGGTTGCTTCGGTCACCACGTCGGTACCGAGCGCCGATCGTGAAAGTGCTTCGACGATAGATTCCTTGCCCAACACGCCTTCGGCGGCGGCCTGCGCCGCCGCCACTTCGGCCAGGCCTTCGCCGGTGCGCAGATCGGCGGTCTGGAGCGTGCCATGAACCGCCCGACCAACGGCCGTACCATACCGACCTTTCTGCCACGGAGGCAGATCGAGGTTGCGTGACTGTTTCTGCAATCCGGGGTCACGCGCAGGATCATCACTCAACTCGGGTGGGAAGTGATGGTCGGCGTCTTGAGAACCCGCCTGATTTTGGTTTTGTGCCGGATCTCGGACTTCAGCTTCTGCGGCGAGTTTGGCGATGGTGGTGGCAGCCAGAACTCTGCGGCGGGCTCCCTGGTCGAGCGCGGTGCCAAGTTCGTGCTGCCACTCGGAGCGGGGCAGCAGCGGGTCGGTGGGAGTCAACGCGGGTCGTTCGACACCGCCTTCTTCGGGGTCGATGACTTCATATGGTGGCGCATCGGCCAGCGCCCACTCGATGAGTTCGGCCATGGTGCGTTTGCCGTGGTCGGGCTCGTTCTTGTGTTGCTTGCGGTGCGTGCATACAACCAGGTGGTCGCAGGCTCGGGTTGCTCCGACGTACAAAAGCCTAAGGGTTTCGTGGAAGCTCAGCTGCTCGTCGAGTGCGGCGTAGCGTTCGAACTCGCGACTCTCGAGATCTTTCTTGATACGCATTTCGATGGTGCCGGTCGGCGGAAACAACACCTGCACCCCGCCCTGGTTTCGGTTGGCCTTGGTGGTGAGCCCCGACATGATCGTGATGGGAAACTCCAAACCTTTCGAACCATGAATAGTCATGATGCGAACCGAATCGTCGTCGGTTTCGGGAAGCACGGCCTCGGACACTCGTGCGCCCTCGGCACTCTGCAGTTCGGCCCAGGCCAGGTAGTCGCGTAATCCGCCACCTTCGGATTCGGCGTAGGCCCGTGCCTGGTCGATCACAAAGCGGATTCGCCGCCAGAGGTCGCGCGGCCGTCGAGAGGTAAATCCCAGCTCCAGAAGCCGACGTTCGCGCACAATGCGCTCGATGAGTTCGCTCGGCGCCATCCACATCTGCGATTGGTGAAGCTCGCGCAAAAACAGGATTGCTTCGGCAACTGGATGATCGGCCGGAAGCTGCTCGGGCAGGGCGGCCTGATGATTCCAGATCCCGCGGTAGGTGACCTTGAAGGTGTAGAGATCGTCGTCGCCGCACCCAAACAGGGCCGACCTGAGCGCAGTGGACAACGCGAGTTCGTCGGTGGGGTCGGCGATGGATCGCAACACGGCGAGAAGGTCGCGAACCTCGCTGGTGTTATACACCAGCGAGCTGCTTTCGGCTCGGTACGGAACATGAACTCGTTCGAGCTCGCGTTCGAGCGCGCTGAGCGAGGTGCGCGCCGGCAACAAGATGGTGATATCGCCCAATGTGGTGGGCCGCCAACCGTCGGGGGAGTCATCGTCGCGGACCAGCCATTTCTCCTGCATGGCCAGGCAGATAGTGTCGGCCACGTTTGCGGCTTCGGCCTGGCGAAGAAAATCGGCGTTGACCGTGTCGGGATGCGTTTGGCCGAGTACCACCACCGAGTGGCCGGTCGGGGCGGCGGCCCGAACCGGCTTGAGGGCTTGGTATGCCGGTTGTGAACCCTCCTCGAAGTTGATCAACCGACCAAAGACATGGTTGATCCAGTTGATGATTGGCGTGGTGGTGCGAAAGTTGCTGGTGAGCTGCACCGATTCGTCGGCAAAGGACGTGCTGGCTCGAAGAAACAGGTTGATATCGGCTCGACGGAACCGGTAGATCGACTGCTTTGGGTCGCCAACAAAGAACAGCGAGCCCGGTGGGATGGTGAGTTCGTCCCACGGCTTTGAACCGTCGGCGTCGGTGCTGGCAATGAGGCATGCCAGCTCGATCTGGATGGGGTCGGTGTCTTGAAACTCATCGAGTAGCAGGCGTGGGTAGCGCTCGCGGAGCGTGGCCCGGGTTTCGGGGCCGGTATCGGCGTTGCGGAGCAACTGCCGGGCTCGGACGAGCAGATCGTGGTACTCGAGTCGCCCCTCGACCCGGCGCTCCTCGGCGGCCTCGAGGGTCCAGGTTCCAATGAGTGCGCCGAGGCGGCCAAGCGAAAGGTGGGCCACATCGTTGCGAGCGTTCTCGATAGCTTCGAATACTTCCTTTACCTCGCCGCGGACGTCGTCGATTTCGAACCCGACCGTGGGCCAGTTCCCTTTGCGTCCAAGGCGACCCACCGTGAATTTCACGGTGGGTGCCACCAAACGTTCGAGCAGCTCGATGTCGTCGTAGCTGTTGCGAAGCTCGTTGGCGTAGTCCGTGTATTCGCCGAGCCGGAGAGCGAGCTTGTCGTCGGGGTCAGCGCACTCCTCGGCCAAGTCGGCGAGCGCCGCCACCTGGTCGATGAGATAGCTCAGGTCGAGCTCGATCCGGGGCCCACCCATCGTGTGATGGCGCTCGGCCACAAGGTCCCAGTTGTTGTTAAATCGGCGAGCAAGCGCCTGCAGGTGGTTGATGGTGACCCCGCCTGCGTTGGCGATGAGGAAATCGCGCCCGCCTTCGGGGTCTTCGAGCAGATCGTCGATAAAGCGCTGCCAGCGGTCCTCGAACGCAACCTGCGAGCTGATCTCGTCCTGCACCTCGACCGCTGGCGGAAGCTGAGCTTCGACCGGGTGCTCCGACAAGATCCGTTGGGCGAAGGCGTGCAGGGTAGAGATAGCGGCGCCGTCGAGCGCGTCGAGCGCAGCTTCGAACCGGTCGATGTGGAAGGCAGCGTCGGACGGATCGGGTTTGGTGACCCGTCGTTCAAGGCCATCGCGGATCCGGTCGCGCAGCTCCGACGCCGCTTTCTCGGTGAAGGTGATGGCGGCGATGCCGTCGATGGGGGTTCCCTCGCGCACCAGTGACACGACGCGCGAAACCAGCGACGTGGTTTTGCCCGATCCCGCCCCGGCTTCGACAAACAGGGTCTCGTCAAGGGTGTAGGTGATCTGATCGCGCTGGGATTGATCGGCTGGTGTCGGGCGTTGCTGGCCGGTGGCGTCGACCGGCGCGGCCGAGGAAATCTCGGAGTCGCCAAACAACGACTGCTGTTCTGTCTCCTTTGGCGCTGTCTCCTGCGGCCCTGCTTCACTAGACATCGAGTTTCTCCGGCTCTACGAGGCGGCGGAACGCATCGAGCTCGGCGCTGGTCTTCTTACGCTCCCACTGGCGGAACCGCTCGGAGGTGCCCAGCAGGTCAGGGTCGCAGTAGCGGCAATTCATTGCGTTGAAGGTGGAGGGCGGCGGCGGATGCGCCGGAAATACGCCCGCTTCGATGTTGTCGACAATGGTGGTGACGACCTCATCAACAATCGATTCGACCTCGGGGGTCAGGTGATAGCCGATGGTGACGAACTTTGAATCCTCGTTCAGAAACCAATAGCCCGCCCATACCGATGCATCGGGGTTGTTGACATGGGCTCGTGCCGCCAACGCGTAAATAGGGAGCTGCAGTCGTCGCCCATTTTCGACCGGGTTGGTCTCGTCGAGGCCCTTGTAATACTTGGACTTCCCGGTCTTGTAATCGAGCACCCGCAGTGACCCGTCGGTGCCTCGGTCGAGGCGGTCGATGGAGCCTCGAAAGCGAAGTCGGCGACCATCGGCCAGTACCAAATCGATAGCCGAATCGTGGGGCGCATTTGGGTTGCGCCGGTCGACCAAGCCAAAGCCCAGTTCGGCTTTGTGCGGCGACGATTGCCAGACCTCGCGGTTGACGTTGTCGACGGTGAGAAATTTGTCGAGATCGGACAAGATGCGCCGCTTGTCGCGTTCCCAGAACAGCTTCTTGCCGGTGAGGCCACGGCGCTCGTAGTGCTCACATTCGGCCAGCGTGATCTCGCGCAATCGCGCACGCTGGTCGTCGGTCCAGTGCTCGCCGGGCGCCGGCAGCACATTATTCGATTCGCTCAAAATGGCCTCGGTAAAGAACCGGTCGAGCGACTGGTGAATGATGTTTCCCTTATCGAGCGCTGAAACCCGCAGCGCAAGATCGGGCCGTTCGATCTCGTTGATGCGCAGCACCGTTTGCAACAGATACCGGTGCGGACAGTCGGCCCAGTGTTCGAGCCGAGTTGGCGACATCACCACGCCGCTGGCCGTGGGGGAGGGCACCTCGAGATGCGACAGGTTGCCGTCGAAACGGGTGAAGTCTCGGCTCTGGCGGGCCCGCCGAAGTTCGGCGCCTCGGCGAAACGCACTGCTGGTGTCGGCCAGATGATGATGGTCGGCCCGGCCATGATCGCGATGTTCCAACAAGCTGCGAAGCGAATACTCCTGCTCGGTGGCGGGGAACGCGAGTCGGGCGATACCGCCGGCGAACGACGGCATCTCCGACAACCACGGTTCGGCGGCGTAGTTGGCGAGTTCGTCGCCGGCCACCCGCTCGACGCCAGCCAGGGTGCTTGCAACATTGAGGAGCCACCGAGACGCGCTTCGCTCGGTAGAGCGCCGCAGGTCGCCGCGGGGGAAACACAGAACGCTTCCGGCCGATGCGCTGGCCAAGGCAGCCAGAAGGTCGCGATGCTGATCGGACAGCTGGGCTCGACGCAGTGGTAGTTCGCCGTCGAGAAGCCGTCGTTCGTGATCGGGGAGCAGCGAATCGTCGCGGGGGTGACTTGGGTACACGCCTTCGGCCAAGCCAACGATGATGACCCGGTCAAGGTCGAGTCCGAACGCTGCGCTGATGGGGCCCACAAGCACGCCCTCGCCAAAGCGTCCCTGGCGGCCCAGGCCAGTGTCGAGCTCGAGTTCGAGCGTGCGTCGGAACACCGGCAGGCTCGGATCTGGTTCGACAGAATCGAGTGCGCTGAGTCGCTCGAGCGCCGCTTCGACCTTTTCGGCGGCTGCGATTTCGGCCGCCGGCCACGCCGAGCGGCTGGCCTCGGAGCCCAGGTATCGGCGGATCAAGCCCTGTGCCCACCGGGCCTTGTCGTTCCACGACGACCCGATGTTGTCGGGGTCGAGATCGGAGGCGAGTTCGACGATGAAGTTGCGAAGACCCGTGGTCCACTCGATCTGCCGCTGAAGCTGGCGCAGCACGAACTCTCGGCCTTCGGTGCGCTCTTCTCCCTGCAGATCGAGCCGCAGGTCTTCGAGATGATGATCGAGCCGATCGGCCCACTGGCTGGCCCCACCGACGATGCCAGCGGTGCGCGATACCCGCTCCCACGCCGAGGTAGGCACGAACGCCCCGTCGCTGTCGCGAAGCGACGCGCTGCCGAGAAGCGTGAACACGTCGTCGCGGCGAAAATCGCGGTCGGTGAGCGCCAGAAGTCGAAGAAGGGACTTCCCGAGGAGCGCCTCGCCGATGGTACGGACCGCCGCGCCGTTGAACGGCACGTTCGCAGCGGTCAGATGCTCGTGAAGCTGCCGAGAGTACGGCCGGTCCGATCCAAAGAGCACGGCAATGCGCTCGAGCGGTATGCCCTCGCGGGAGGCATCGATAACCCGCCGCACCGCCATTCGAACTTCGTCGTCGGCATCGGCGGTGCTGATGATCTCGTGGGCCCCTCGGAAGGATGTATCGGTGGGCGGTTCGGCGTCGAGACCGAGACGGCGGAGGGTATCGAGCAGCGTGATGTCGGCCTTCGGCTCGCCGGTGAAGCCAGGGATTATGGATACCTGCGTGCGCTTGGCAAGTTTGGACAACATCGCCGCTGCCGCGTTCGAAAGCCGAAGGGGCAGGTGCACAAGAATGGTGCCCAGATCCTCGAGGAATGGAGCTCCGCTTTCGATGACCTCGGTGGCGCTGGTCATCAGGTCGTGCTCGTCGTACCACGAGGCTTCGAGCAGCGAGCGGGTGCTCCGGTGGACCCGCACGACCTCGCCTGCCCGACGACTTGCGGTGGCGAGCGTGTCGAGAGCGTCGGGCGAAACATCGCTGAGCTCCCGATGGGCGCGCACCAGCGCTCGCTCGGTTGACGGATGCGTGAGCACCGGCGCAAACATGCCGGGCTCGGCATCGAGTACCTGACGGATCGCGGCCGCCACAACTGGGGTCGATACCGGACGACGTCGTTGCGCAGCCAGCGGTGCAGCGCCAAGAAGCTCGGCCAACCGGTACGGGGTAAGGAAGGTGACCCCGGCGATTCCCTGCTGGCGGGCCAGGGATCGACGGATTGACAGGCCCACATAGTTGGTAGGTACGACCACGGTGACGCGACCGAGAGGGTCATCGGCCTTGGCGTCGGCGATGGCGGTATGAAGCGCAGCAAGAGCGGGTGCTCCGACCAGCGCCGGGATCAATCCGGAGGGCATCCCCCGACCCTAGATGCTGACGCTGACAGTGCTGTTTCGCTCGGCCGGTCCTGCGAGCCGGCGTAATGTTGGCGTCTAGCCCTGGACGGTCTTGATGCCTTCGGAAAGCGGCAGAAGGTCTGACGGTGCCGCCAGACATGACAGCGTTGAATCAGCGCCGGCAAAGCTGTTCTTTGCGACGATGCAGTAGTCGCCAGTTCCCGCCGGCACCTTGATGGCAAAGTTGTTCGCCGGGCCATCGGGGGCCGCCTTCGATGGTCGGTCGGCCACACCCTTCGCAACGACCACGTCTGGCTTGTCGGCGAGTCGAACCTCGATGACGACGGGCTTTTTGTGGTCGGGGTCCTGCGCCCAACCGCGAACGATATCGCCGGTGGTTTTGGCCACGACTCGGTCTACCGAGCCGGCTGGGTTATGGCGAATCTCGACCGAGCGGCAGTGCATCTGCACCGGGGCAAATCCGTCGAAGTTGTTGGCCTCAATACATATCTCGTGCACGCCATCGGGAAGTTGAAGGCGGAACTCAAAGCCAATCTTGGCAACCGCAGCATCAACCCTTTTGGCCAGCTTTGTGCGCCGCACATGGGTTGACTTCTTCTCGACCAAATCGCCATCGACCATCAGGCGCACCTTGGCGGCTCGACCCAGATCGGGGTTCGATGCCCACCCCTTTACCGTCACCGCTTTGCGTCCGTCTCGGACGGTGCCGATACGACCTTGGGGAAGTCGATTCCAGGGCACCTCGCCTTCGAGATGGGCCCGGATCAGCTCGGTGATTGCGTCGGCGCCACCGGGTTGCAGATGGATGCCGTCGCCCCATGTGTACTCGCCGTTGCGATCAGACAGCGGACCCCACTCGGCGATCTGAAGGTTTGCGTAGCGGCGAGCTGCTGCACGGATCTCCTCATTCACTGCGTCCATGCGCGGCGAGTAGCGTCCGGCGGTCAGCCACACCACATGCTCGACGTCGCCAAGCAATCCCATAAGGCGATCGAGCTCGGTACGGAACAGCTTGCGAGATCCCAGATAGTTCGTTCCGATCTCCACCACAACCTGATCGGGAAGAAGATCAGGGCGTCGGGACAAACCTTGCGTAACGAAGTCGGCTGCCGGCCCAACTCGGAGCCCTCCGAAGCCGATGTATTCGACCTTGGTCTCGGCGAAGGCCGCCTCAATCTGGCGACGAGCACCCAGGATCACCGAATCGTGAATGATGAGTAGCCGGTCGCCAATGGCCGACTCTTTCTCGGCTTCGGCCGGTGGGTTTGGTTCGTCAGCCGAAGCTGGGGTGGCCAAGGCAAGGCTGGACACCACCAGGCCGAGCAGTGATGTCAGGGTCACGAGAAAACGAATCCGCCACATATCCAACCCATCGGCATGTGCTGCTCAACTTCGAGTCACCGTGACCCTCGATTTCACAAAAATTGGGCATAGTCGTCAACGAACAGGCCATACTTGACCATGCCTTCATCGCCGACGATTGCGCCCGGATCGCCAACCATCGCGCCAGCATCGCCAACCATCGTCGAAGAGCCGATGCTCGACGACGCTGAGCCCGGCGATCACGACCGGTTCTCGCACTACGTTCCCAAGGCAAAGCTCACCGAGGCAATGATCAACGGCACGCCGGTCATCGCCCTCTGCGGCAAGGTTTGGGTTCCCTCACGCGACCCCGAACGCTACCCGGTGTGTCCCGCCTGCAAAGACATCAAGGACAAGCTGCCGCGATAGACCGGCCGATGCCGTCGTCGTAGCAGGATTCAGAAAAGGCATGGACGCGCTCGCTCACTATCTCGTTCTCGGCTCTACGGGTCGAGAGTTATATGTCAACGCCAGCGGCGCCGAGTCGCTTCCTGTCGACCTCTGTTGGGGGCCGGTGCCTGCGCTTGAGTTCATTCGGTCGCAGGATCCCACCGACCACCTCAGCGACGACGTTTGGTGCCAGGCCGCAGCACTGGTCGATATCGAGAATCACGAACTGTTGCTGTTCGCCAACCCCATGACTGCGGTTGAACGACGGTCGTATCTCGATCTCACCCGGGCGCTCTGGCTTGGATGGACCGTCCGCTGGGCTCCGAACCGACTTGGCGACATCCTCGACGCAGCCGGCGTCGATCGGGGTGAACTGATCACGCCGTTCACCTGGGAACGCGCCGACTCACAAGAGGCACAACTCCGCGCGGCAGCCGACTTTCTGAGTCCGGCAACCGTGGCCACGCTGCATCAACCGTCGGGCAACACCGAAGTGTTTCTCTCGTCGGCGTTGCTTGTGGATGTGCTGGCTCGAGGCCCAGCATTGGTCGATGCGCCCGACGCGCAAGCGGGAGCAACGCATGTGACCCTTGGTCGACCTCGAGCTGGAGTTCACCTTGAGGTTGAGACTCGCGCCCTCTGGTACTGGAGCGACGACGTCACCATTGGTCTCGACGCGGCACTCCGCGAGCGATGGCCGGGGTGGATGATTCGCGATCTCGGGCTCGGCAACGACGACGACAGCCTCGTCGTCCACCTCGAGTTGGCCGAGGATGCATTTCGCCTGGTCGAGACCGACCCCGACGATGCCCTCCGGACGCTGGTCGACCAACTGGTGCAATCCACAATGGTCGACCCCGATGGCGAGTCGAAGCGGGCGGCGCTGGCCCGAGCACTCACCGCCATCGGAAAGACCGAACTCTAAACCACAAGACGCTCGTCGGCCGAGAACATGCCGCGCACGCCGGCCAGCCCGATCACCGTCACCGAAATCGCCGCAGCACCAAGGATGAGAAACAAGAGTGCGGCCTGAACCAGCACGGCATCGACCGGATCGACCCCGCCGAGAATAAGGCCGGTCATCGCGCCCGGTAGCGCCACCAACCCAACCGTACGGTTGGCTTCAATTTGCGGAAGCATCGCCAGCCGAAGGGCATCACGAAGAGTCGGCTTCACCGCCTGGCTCGGAGAATTCCCGAGCGAGAGTCGGGCTTCGATTTCATCGCGATTCTCCTCGACCGCATCGACCAGCCGACGGGCACCGACTACCGCGGTGCGCATGGCGTTGCCGGTGACCATCCCGGCAACCGGCACCAAGGTGCGGCCGGTGAGGGGGAAGATCCCGAACCCGAACGTCACCGCAACGCTCACGGCTACCGAGATCACGTTGGCGGCAAGACCCACCGGGAACACGTTGGGTAGTTCCGGCGCTCGGCGAGCCACCGTTGCAGCAGCGAACACCACGATGGCCGCCACCCACAACCACGACAACCACAGCGGCCTGCCCTCGTCAATCACGTAGCCAAGCAGCAGGCCCACGATGAGTAACTGGGCGAGCGCTCGCATCGTGGCACCGGCGATCGATCGCTCTAGGCCAAGCTGCTGCCACGCCGACAGGCCAAGCGCGATCACGATCAGAACAAGCGAAACCGTCAGACCAACGAACCCGATATCGGTGACGCTCAAACCAGTCGCCCATCGGCCATGGTGAGAATCCGGTCGGCCATACGTTGCACCTGGGAGGTGTCGTGACTCACCCACACCACGCTGCCGCCATCGTGCACAAACGCCTTCGTGCTGGCTTCGATGCGAGACGCCGACTCGCCATCGAGCGCCGACGTTGGCTCATCGAGCAAAAGCACATCGGGATCCGTGCCAAGCGATCTGGCCAGCGCGACCCGCTGCTTCTCGCCGCCACTGAGCTCTTTGGCCTCGCGGCTTGCGAACGACGCGTCGAGTCCCGCCTGCTTCAGCAGATCGTTTACCGGTCGGGTTGGCTCGCCAGCAGCGACGTTGTCGGCCACCGAACCCGCGAACATGATTGGATGCTGGAACACCAGCGCCACCGTGCGCCGATGACGACGTGGATTGAGTAGGCCCACGGCAGCGCCCCGAAACAACACCTCGCCGCTAGTTGGCCGATCCAAACCGTTCGCCAACCGCAGCAACGACGACTTTCCGGCGCCGGACGGACCGGTAATCATCGTGATGCAGCCCTCACCGATCTCGACGCTGAGCCCGGCGAGTCGCCCGTCGAGCGAAGCATCCGCAAAGCGAAACAGCGCCGGACTCACAGCTTTGCTGGCGACCACAGCCCAAGTCTCGGCCCGTATTTCGGCGCGCTAATCCCGCCAAATTTGAGCAACATCGTCACTCGTCCTCGATGCCCGTCGAACGGTTCGAGAAGCTCGAGCATGCGGGCATCGTCGGCCCGTGGCTCCTTCGCCAGCGCCCAGCTCACCATGTTGGGGATGTGATAGTCGCCCACAGCCACGGCGTCCGGGTTGCCCATGGCCGACTGCATGATGATGCCCGATGTCCAGGGTCCAATTCCTGGGAATGCCAAGAGCCTCTGCTCGGCGTCGGCGAAGTTCATCGTGGTGATCTCTTCAAGCCGGTTGGCCCGTTTCGCGCAGCGAATAATGATTTCGGCTCGCTTGCGCTCGACACCGAGTTCGTGAAAGTCGGTGTAGTGCATCGACGCGATGTCGGCGGTTGGGGGCAAGAGCTGGATCGGGCAGGGGCCGGGTGCCGGCTCGCCATACTTGGCTCGAAAGATTCTTGCCGAGCGGTGGGCCATCGTGGCTTGAATCTTCTGCCCGAGCACGGTGATAAACAGCGCCTCCATCACCCGCTCGCTACGCGGCATCCGAAGACCAGGAGTGCGACGCGAAAGGTCGGTGATCAGGTCGTTCACCCGGGGCAGCGTGGTGGGGTCGTCGTTGCAGCCCACCACACCCGGGGCCTTGTCGAGCATCCACTCGGCGCCTTCGCCCCAGGCTTCAGCAGTGATCTCCTTACCGTCAGACCGCAGCAACATCGAACCGGGTCCGATCGGTGTTTGGGTAGCCCACCACACGCCCTCGGCGGTGCGTTTTGTGCCCTCGTTCAGCTGACGAAGCGTCGGACCTAGATCGACTGGTCCATCGATCTCAAACCTGCGAGTCAGCGATGGCGACATATCCGGACCCGGATCTAACTTGCCTGAACGAGAAGGATGACCACGCTGGCCAGTAGCGAGAAGCCACCCATCACCAACCCGGCACGGGCCATACGCTCGAATTTGGGTGTTTGCTCGATGTCTTCGTCCTTGACGTATTTCAGGCCGAGCCCCATCGCAGCGATCGAGAATCCGGCGCCGGCGAGCGCAGCCACCCACGAGGCGGTCATCAGAATCGCTGCCACGCCAAACAGCAATGCCGTGGTAGCGGTGTTTTCGCCAGGGTTGTCTTCCCGAAACAACGAGGGAAAGCCTTTGTCGGACATCTCGTGATCATAAACCCCAGCTCTATACTTCAGCGTTGCCCGCCCGCCACGTCAGCCGACGTCGATACGGCGGCTCAAGTCCCAGAATGTCCTCCCTCAAGCCAGTTGATTTCGCCGTGACCTCCGCTCAAACACCCGCCGACCGCCTGTCGCAGATTCTGCTCGCTGACGACGTCGCCGAATCACTCTGGGCGTCGGTCGACTCGGGCGAGTTCGACGAGATCCTGCCCGAGTTTCCCATCCTTCGGATGGAGCAGGACCCCATCCATAGGCACAAGGATGTCCTCAGTCACACCATTGCGGTAGTGGCGAAGACCGGACCCGATCTGATCCTTCGATTGGCAACCCTCTTCCACGACATTGGTAAACCGAAGACTCGATCCTTCGAACATGGCGGCGTGACGTTTCGGCATCACGAGGTGGTCGGCGCGCGTATGGCTCGCAAGCGTATGGCCGCGATGGGGTACGACGACGAAACCATCGAAGCGGTCAGCGAACTGGTTCGGCTCTCGGGTCGGTTTAAGGGCTACGCCGACGGGTGGAGCGATTCGGCGGTCCGTCGGTATTGCCGCGACGCCGGCCCGTACCTTGGTCGACTCAACGAACTGGTCCGCTGCGACTGCACCACTCGCAACAAACAGAAGGCGGCAGGAATTCAAGCGGCTGTCGACGATCTCGAACGGCGTATCGCCGAACTGGCCGAAGCCGATCGCAAAGCTGCCGAACGCCCAGGCATGGATGGTGCAGCGGTCATGGAGTACCTCGACCTCCCCGCCGGTCCGGCGGTTGGGAAGGCGCTCAAGTTTTTGCTCGCCATCAAACGCGACGAAGGCGACCTACCCCGCGAAGAGCTCGAGTCACGCCTAGACACCTGGTGGACCAACCAGCAGCCATAACCAGCCCACCAACCACTCAGCACCAAAGCCCAAGAAGCCCGGAAAGCCCGGTGCCTGGAACCGTAGGGCTGTCTGGTGCCAGGCACCGCGCAATGGGCGTCAGTGTGGCGGCCGCGTTAGATCGTTGAGCTGATGCCGGCATCGCCCATCGTTTCGCTCATTTGGACTTTTGTACCTGGCACCAAACCCCCTGTTTGGTGCCAGGCACCGGTGATGCTGTTTGGTGCCAGGAAGCCGCGCGGATTGGGCTTCGCCCAATGTGCCGGCTTCTTGAAACTCAGCGGATGTCAAAATGTGCGCAAGCGCCTATCCGCTGAGTTTCCAGGTACCAGTGATCCCGGTGATCGAGGCATCAGTGATCGCCGTTGGGGTTACTTTGCCGAGTAGATATGGGTGATTCCGGCGATTGTCGTTTGTTGGAAGCCCATCGATTCCCAGAACGGCTTTGCGGCCGCTGAAGCCCTGGCGTTACAGCTCAGCGTGGCGGTGTGTTGAAGGCCGTGGTCGATCAATTGCTGGGCCAGGGCCCGGGCAACGCCTCGTCTGCGGTAGTTGGGAGCAACGTAGAACCGGCGGACTCGAAGTGCTGACTCAACGTCGGGGCAGAGCGAAAGTCCGCCGATACCAACGACCGTTTGCGTTGCCTTGTCGATGGCAACGAGGAGCTGTTCGCCAGACCGGTCGTATCGTTCCTCGCCACTCGCCCACGCGCTGAGAAGGTGAGATACGTTCCGTACACCCTCATCAACCGCCATCGCTTCAAGGCCGTCTGCGCTGTTGATTCCGTCGGGAATGTACGGCGCAGCGGCGGCAACATCGAACTCGCTCATGGGTCAACCTTAGGTGCGAGAGCTCAGGTCAGATCTCTTCTTTGTCTTCGGTGAACGCCGCGGCTAGGAGCACACAAGAGCTGCCGATGAGTCCGACGGCGAGCGCTGGTCCCCACATGAACTGGCGGTACACGGTTACGGCATCGGTCGGCACGGTGAGCGGCATATCCAGCGCCCACGAATTCCACAATCCGCCCATGGCTACCGCAAAGATCGCCAGTGTGAGGGCAACGCCCAAGTGCCAACGGCCAAGGAACCGCACAACTGAGAGACGGTTCGGATGAATACTGCTGCCCAGAAGAAGCGCCAGCGTTCCAGCGACGGGACCAGCGATCGATAGCACCCGCAAGGTCTCGAGGGTGCCGTCGACTTTTCGCGGGCGAGGAAGCTGGATCGTCAACCTGGTCGGGTCGAAGTCGATCACCTGCCCCAGCGCGGGAGCCAACCGTCGAGCTTCCGATTCGAGAACGCCGGCGAAAATCTCGCTATTGACGGTGGCTGGATTGGGGGACGTGCCGATTGCGTAACGATGGCTCTGGCGGAGTGCCCGGGCAAATTCTTCCCGGAGTATCGGACTCTGCGATGTGCGTTCTGCGAGCGTCGCGATTTCGTCGTCGACGAGCCGTCGACTTACTCCGAGGTTGGTGAGTTTTGCGCCGTACTCATCGAAGCCCTGATCGACGCCTTGGGTGAGTACCTCGATGAGCGTTTCTTGCAGGAGCCCTGTCGTCGCTGGGTCGGCCACGGTGCGCTCAACAACCTGCTCGAAAATTCCCGTGTCGAGGGCGAGCGTCCGAACCCGGAAGGAGACCAGGCCACTCGTGGCTGCGAGCGCGGCAAGGATCACCAGAGCCCACGCCAAGGATGCTCGAGATTTCCCTCGCACAGCTGTTCCATCGGCAAGGGTCAGGTTTCATTCAGGTTCCGGGACGAATCGGCTACACCACTAGCATCGGGGGATATGGACGACGTCACGACTTCCAAAGCGCAAGCCCTTCTCGCAGCCCTTCTCGATCCGGCTCACGCTGCAGTCATTACGATGGAGATGCAACGCGGCGTGGCGGGCGATCTTGCGATGATGACCCAGCTCCGTGACGAGATGGAGCAACACGGGGTTATCGACAACATTGTGAGCGTTGTCGACGCTGCGCGTCGGGTCAATGCGCGAGTCGTGCATTGCACGGCAGAGAGCAGGGCCGATCGGGCTGGGCAGGCGCTTAACTGCCGGCTCTTGGCCGCCACGGTCGGAAGCGACTCCTTTGTGGTCGAAGGCTCCGATGGTGCACAGCTTCTCCCCGCACTCGACGGTGTCGAAAGCGACATTCGTTTGCCGAGGATGCATGGCCTTACGCCGTTTACCGGCACGTCACTCGACCAGATCCTGCGCAACATGTCGGTGTCCACCATCGTGGTCACGGGCAACTCGGTGAATGTCGGCGTCCTGGGGTTGATCCTTTCGGCCGTCGACCTTGGCTATCAGGTGGTGCTGCCTCGCGATGCGGTTGGTGCCGTTCCTCAATCGTTTGTCGATGTCGCTATCGATCACACGCTCGGTTTGCTCACCACTGTTACCACGGCTGCCGAACTCGTCGAGCTGTGGTCGGGTGTGGATTAGTTTGTGTCTATGGCCGCAACCGACAGCACGCTTGACCGACTGACCGGAGAAACCACCGAGCTTCTCCAGGCAATGATTCGCAACCAATGCGTCAACGACGGCACCCCGGAGTCGGGACACGAAACCCGTAACGCCGACCTCTTGCGCAGCCAGCTTGAGGACACGCCGGCCGAGCTCGAGACACTGTCGATCCTTCCGGGTCGCGATTCCCTGGTGGCACGGTTGCCGGGCACCGATCCTGATGCGCCCACGTTGATGATGATGGGGCACACCGATGTGGTGCCGGTGACCCCCGAGGGTTGGAAGGTCGACCCCTTCGGAGGCGAGCGGGTTGGCGACGAAATCTGGGGCCGAGGCGCAGTCGACATGTTGAACGTCACGTCGTCGATGGCTGTTGCGTTCCGTCACATCGCAAATACCGACACCCGATATCCCGGCGACATCGTGTACTTCGCAGTGGCCGACGAAGAGGCCGGCGGAACCTATGGCGCCCGTCCGCTGGTGGAAGATCGATGGGATGCCCTGCAATGCGACTTCGTGCTCACTGAATACGGTGGTTCGCCAGTGGTGAACGACGACGGCATGATCGTGCTTCTTACCACCGCGGAGAAGGGCATCATGACCCAGATTCTCACGATCAGCGGCGAGCCGGGCCACGGTTCGATGCCGTACCGGACCGACAATGCCATCTCGAAGGCTGCCGAGATCGTCCGTCGGATCGAGGCGTTCAACCCGGGCGCAAAGATCGACGAGCTATTTACCAGCCGGGTGAAGGCGCTCAACTTTCCTGCCGATGTCGAGGCCAAACTGCTCGACCCGGGTCGAATCCAGGAAGCGCTTGCTGAGATGGAGCCAGCGCTGGCCCGCAACCTGCACTCGTGCTGCCACACCAGCTTTTCGCCTAACGTCATCAAGGGCGGAACGAAGAGCAACACCATTCCCGATCAGGTGAAGCTGGTCGTCGATATTCGGGTGCTGCCCGGTGTCACCCGCGAAGAGTTGCATGGCCACCTCAGCGAAGCCATTGGCCCCGAGCTCATGGGTTCGGTCGAGTTCACCGCCTATAACGACGAGCCCGGGTTGGCCACTTCATCGAGCACCGACACGCCGCTTTGGAGTGCGCTGGTCGACTCGATCCACATGACGTATCCGGGTGCCAAAGTGCTGCCGTCGATGGTCACCGGTGGCACCGATGCAAGGTTCTTCCGCGGCCGCGGCGTCCCCTGCTACGGCGCTGGTCTCCTCAGCCCCGATATCGGCCTTGGCGAGTTCATGTCTCGGTTCCATGGCCACAACGAGCGAATCGACATCGAGTCACTCCGACTAACCACCAAGCTCTGGCTAGACGTCTGCGACCGCTTCTGGACCTAGCGCAATTTCGCTGCAGGCGAAACTGGCAGACCAGCTAGAAGCTGATAGGGATGGCTACGGTCTCGGTGTCGCGTCCTGACTTGAGGACGGTACCGGGGAGTGCGTCGGTTGCTTCGCCATCGATAACGGTGGTGACACCGTTTACCAGGACCCGCTTCACACCGAAGCTGTCGGCCACCAAGCGACCGGCGCCGCCGGGAAGATCGTCGACCATGATGACATCGCCCGACGCCACCGACTCGGGGTCGAACACCACGATGTCAGCAAAGTAGCCCTCGCGCAGCACACCACGATCCTTCAGGCCGAAGAGCTTGGCCGGCACTTCGGTGATGTGATGGATCGTTTGCGGCAAGGTGGTGAGTTGCTTGCCGTGAAGCGTGTCGTGCAACCAGCTGGTGGTGTAGGGGGCACCCGAAATTCGGTCGAGGTGAGCTCCCGCATCGGAGCCACCGATGATGACCTGGGGGTGATCCCACGTGGCCTGGCGCATGTGCCAAGAAGCCGGGTCGTCGTCGGTTGGCCCGGGCCACAGCACGGTTCGAAGGTCGTCGGCCAACACGATGTCGAGCAGGCAGTAGAAATCGCGTACGCCACGCTCGCGGGCGATGTCGGCAACCTTGCGGCCCTTGAGACCTTCGTTCTCGGCCGAGAAGGTGTCGCCAATTTCATAGAGTCCCCAGCCAGCAAGGCGAGAGAACACGCCGGCATCGGGAGACGCGGCACGCTCTTCCAAGAACCGGCGAACCTCGGGGTCGCGCAACTTCTCCATACGCTCGGGAACCGGTAGACCAAGCGTTTCCCCCCAATCGGGCATGAGGTTAAGACCACAAAAGGTAAGGAAGCTCATATTCATGCCCACGAGCACCGGCATGGTGAGTGCGATGGAGCTGCCGCCACGTTCGGTAACCGCCTCGATAGCGGCCAACTGATTCTTGAAGTCATCGGGGCGGGCGGCGTCGATGGTGAGCACATTCCAATTGAGTGGACGTTGGGCGGCGATGGACATGTTGGCCATCAGGTCGACTTCGGTGTCGTCGAAGCCGCTCAGGCAACCGTCGCTGGCCCACTCGAGCGTGGTGCCTTCGAAGTCGCTGATAACTCGGCAAAGTTCGACCAGCTCTTCTTCAGAAGCATGGCGCGACGGTACGGGTTTGCCGGCGCCGTCGCTATGGGTTTTGGACCGAGTGGTGGAGAGTCCGAGTCCGCCCGCTTCGATCGATTCCGACAAGAGGGCCTTCATGGCATCGATCTGTTCGGGGGTGGCTTCGCCGTTGGTGGCATCGTCGCCCATGATCGCACGGCGGATGGCGCAGTGGCCCACCATGACCGCCACGTTGACGCCCACGTTGCCCTCGAGCCGGGCCAAGTACTCGCCGAAGGTCTTCCAGTTCCATTCGATGCCTTGCTCGAGCGCTTCGAGCGGCATGCCCTCGACCTTCACCATCATGTGGCGGATGTAGTCGGCGTCCTCGTCGGTGGTGAGCGGAGCAAGGGTGAAGCCACAGTTGCCCATGATTGCGCTGGTGACGCCATGAACGTTTGAAGGTGTGGCGCGAGGGTCCCAAAAGAGTTGCGCGTCGTAGTGGGTGTGGGGGTCGACGAAACCTGGCGACACGATCATGCCGTCGGCATCGATGACCTCGGCATCGCCGGGCTCGAGACCAGTGCCGATTGCGGCGATCCGTCCGCCGGAGATGCCGATATCGGCGATGACACCGTCGGACCCCGTGCCGTCGATAACCGTTCCGCCCGCAATAACTACGTCAAACACAACATCAGCCATAGGGAGAATGTAGCCCGCAGCAATCTTTCTGACGACTCGTCAGAAAGATGGAATGAAGCGGTACCGCATCCGGTCGGTACTATGACCGGCGTCACTCGCCACGAAGATTGAGGTTTGCGTTGTACACCGAATTGAAAGATGTCTGGAACGAACTCACCGGCCCGGGTGGCCAGTTTGAGATCACGACAGTCGATGTCCGGGGCCAGTCGCTACGGGTGTACAAGAATCAGCCGGCGAACCTGCGCGACATGTGGTTGATGTCGGCTGCCCACGGCGACAAGGACTACCTGGTCTACGACGACGAGCGGATCACCTACACCGAGGCCCACCGCCAGGTCGCCCAGATTGCCAACTGGCTCATGGCCCAAGGCGTCGAACCCGGCGACCGGGTGGCGATAGCGATGCGCAACTATCCCGAGTGGATGCTGGGCTACTGGGCTTGTGTATCGATTGGCGTTGCCTGTGTGGGTATGAACGCCTGGTGGGTTGGGCCAGAGATCGTGTACGGGGTGAACGATGCCGACCCGAAGGTGATCATCGCTGATGCAGATCGGCTCGACCGCATGGCGGCGGTTGCGGGAGAACTCGGCGAACGGATTCTGGTGGGCGTTCGATGCGAACCAACCGAGGGGGTCATCCCGTGGTCCGACCTCACCAAAGGCGACGCCGCCCTTCCCGACGTTGCCATCGACCCCGACGACGATGCCTCCATCTTCTACACCTCGGGAACGACCGGCCGACCCAAGGGTGCGCAGCTCACCCATCGGGGTTGTGTTGCCAATGTGATGAGCCTGGCGTTCGCCAACACCGCACAAACCATCGCGGCCGAGCGGGCAGGTCTTGGGTCGGGCACGACCAAGCAGGCCACACCGGCATCTCCGGCGAGTCTGGTCACCACTCCGTTGTTCCATGTCACGGCAAACAACTGCGGTGCCCATGCGATGACCTTGGTCGGCGGCAAGCTCGTCCACTTGTATCGCTGGGACGCCGGCGAGGCCCTGCGACTCATCGAAGCCGAGAAGATCACCAACATGGGCGGCGTGCCGGTGATGTCTCGCGAGTTGCTGACCCATCCCGACTTTGCGACGCGCGATACGTCGACCCTCACCACCATCTCCGGGGGCGGCGCGCAAGTTCAGCCCGACCTTGTGCAAAAGATTGAAGACGATGTAGCCACCGCTCGGCCCAGCACCGGCTACGGCATGACCGAAACCTGCGGCATCATTACCGCAGTTGGCTCGGACTGGTTTGTCGATCGTCCCGATAGCGCCGGTCCGGCAATGCCGTGTTTCGAAGCGGCATGTTTCGACGACGCAGGCAACCAAGTTCCTGTGGGCGAGATCGGCGAACTTTGGGTGAAGGGCGCGCAGGTCATCAAGGGCTACCTCAACCGGCCCGAGGCCACCGAGGAGTCGATCACCGACGGTTGGCTCCATACCGGCGATGTGGCACGGATGGACGACGACGGCTTTATCTACATCGTCGACCGCAAGAAAGACATGGTCATTCGGGGCGGCGAGAACGTGTACTGCGCCGAGGTAGAGGCCGCGATCTTCGAACATGACGCTGTGGCCGAATGCACCGCCTTTGGTGTTGCCGACGATCGACTCGGTGAAGAGGTAGGGGCGGCCGTGGTACTTGCAGATGGGGCAACGCTCGATGCTGACGGTCTTCGAACGCACTTGGCTGGGCTGATGGCCAAGCACAAGATTCCGCGCTACATCTGGTTCCTCGACGACCCGCTGCCCCGAAACGCCAGCGGAAAGTTTCTCAAGCGCGAGGTGAAGGAAGCCCTCGATCCGGCGGACGCCTCTTAAGTGTCGGCGCCGGCGACTGGTGTTGCTATTTCTATGAGGATTCCGTTGGGGTCGCGGACGTAGGCAACTGTCTGGCCCCAGGGTTTTTGGGTGGCCGCGACATAGTTGGCAGCGCCAAGGTCGATCGCTTTGGCGGCTACCTTCTCGACGTCGTTGGTCACCAGGGTGATCGACGCGGCCACAGGTGGCTGCGACCCATCGAGTTCGGCAAAGCCGCCAGCGTCGTCGAGGTTGTCGTGGGCAAGTTCGTTTGCGACGAAAGACAATGTGGTTGGGCCGGTGACGAGTTCGCCGTAGTCGCCTTCTGGGGTGATGAACCTGCGCTCCAAACCGAACGCATCGGTGAAGAACGTGAGCGTCTGTTCGACATTGCGAACGTAGAAGATGGTGTAGCCAAGGCGAAGCGTGGTCGCTGGATCAGTGGTCGCTGGATTAGTAGTTACTGGAACTGTCATAGGCGAAACCTATCGTCCTCGGAGGTCGCTGCCCTGGTGATGGCACTGTCGGTGGCGGGTCCTGACCTTCCTTACGGCGAAGTGGGGCGCGTGGCGGTCGACCGACTCCTCGATGTCTTGCCCGACCCGGTTCGTGTTGGTGTCGACGAACTTCGTCGGAAGGTGCGCACCGCCGCCGACTTGGACAACCCGTCGGATGTGAGGATCCGTCGGACGCTCGAGCAGGGGGTGCAGCAGTCTCGTGTGGTGCGTTTGGAGTACACGGATGGAGCTGGTGTCACCACCAGTCGCGATGTTGACCCGGTTGGTTTTCTTGAGCGAGATGCGGCATGGTTCCTGATTGCCTGGTGTCATCTGCGTGAGGCGGGACGAATGTTTCGATTTCAACGCATCGCAAAGGCCCGCCTTACGAGGAGGCAAACAGCCGAGCACGACGTCGATGACCTGCTTGGTTGGGTTCCCTTCGACCCCGAGATGCCCTAGTTCGAAGCTGCTGATGAGGTTGACCTGGCGATTCGGCGCGCGGACCCGACTGTGTCACTTTCGTCACACCTCGGTGTCCAGCGAGTTTTCGGTACCGATTTTCAACACCCCGACCTACTACCTGAACCGAGTTGAGAGAGGCACGAACACTTGTCCGTGACGAACGAGCACACCACAGAGAACGGTGCCTTCGGGTCAGCGGGACGACCCTCTGAGACTCTTCTCGAAGTCGAGAACCTTCACACCCACTTCTCACTTCCGGCGGGCATGGTGAAAGCGGTCGACGGCGTGTCGTTCAGTCTCGACCGAGGCAAGACGGTGGGCATCGTTGGCGAGAGCGGCTCGGGCAAGACCGTGTTGGCCCGGTCGATTATGCGTTTGAACCTGGGCGACAACGTGCACAACACCGGCGACTACCCGACCGACTCTCTGCGGTCGTAATACGTCGCCAACCAGAGGCCCCTTTTTCGTTCCGAAACACAAAAATGTGCCCAAACCACTTCCGCTCTACAGGACACACCGGGCCACACCGAAACTGCCGGCACCCTCGCAGTTCCCTCTCGAAAGCCCTAGACACCCACCCCATCGGGCTCTTTGTCGACAAGCCTCTTACCGGTGGGCCTGCACGGAGCTTGATATTGGCGACACACGCCGCCACCCACCCGGTTCCTGCCAACAGCGCCCCACACATGGTTACCCAACCGACGCCGATCGCGTCCCTCTGAGGTACAGCACGGACTCTGCGTATGCAGCGACCAAATTACCGACAGACCGGTAGTGCCAGGACCATCGATGGTCGGAGGTACCCCCCGACACGTCACTTGGAGCTACCGGACCGTTGCTGCGTCAGCCCGGCACCGACTCCGATGTTGTTCACGAACTCCCTCTGCAATGGGAACCCCTTGGCGGAGTGGAGCAGGTCGACGGGCAGTAACGCCACAGCTCACTGCGTTATCAACCGCACACCAAAAAACTGGCCTCCAGCATTCTCGCTGCGCTCCGAGGTCCAGCAAGTTTTGTGGCTCATCGCGAGCGATGTCGGTGGACAACTCCGTTCAAAGCTGCGGCTATGTCCGCCTCATCAGCTCCTCACCGAGGGGAGCACCAAACAGAGAGAGAAACACCATGAACAACTTCACCGGAGTCGGACGCCTCACCAAAGACGCAACCACCGACAGCACCAAGAGCGGCACCGCAGTAGCAAGCTTCCGCCTCGCCATCGACGGCCCCAACGGCAACACCGACTTCCTGCCGGTAAAGGTCTACGGCAAATACGCCGAGTCCATCGGTCAGTACCTCACCCGAGGAAAGCTGATCAGCCTCACCGGCCGTGTCAACCACAACACGTGGGTCACCGAAGACGGCAGCAACCGGGAACGGCTCGAGATCGTCGCCAACAACATCCAGTTCCTCGACTCCCCCAAGTCTGAGTGAACCTGGGTAAGGCGGCGCCTAACCGACTCAGGTTGGGTGCCGTCTCTTCCCTTTCGCGTGCTTCGCCAACAGGCGTGCAATCAAGTTCTAGTCAGAGTTTGCCGACACAGAGACATGAACCGAAATCTGGCACTTTTGGGGGACTGCTGAAAAGTGTGTGTAAACGATCGGTGATCTGAGATCGGTCCGCGGCCTGTGGTCGTGGTCCGGGAAGGATTACTGACATGAAGAATGAAGGAAACGAAACCGAGAAGGTCTCGACAGAGCTGGTGTTGCCG
>CALJDK010000086.1 GCA_938023735.1 uncultured Acidimicrobiales bacterium | reverse complement strand
CCAGGTACCAGGGGGCCGAAAGGTGCCAGGTACCAGGGGGCCGAAAGGTGCCTGGTACCGGGTTCCGGGTTCCGGGTTGCTAGGACCAGGTTTTGCCTTCGGTTTCTATGACGGTTACGAGTTTGTCTAGGGCTCGTTTGCCGTTGAGCTTGAAGCCGGTGTTGAACGCTGGCGATAAGACCGACTCGAGTGGGCCGCCCCACTCGTAGCCATAACTCCAGACGAGTTCGCACACGTCCGCGGACTTGGAGTTGATGAGCCACTCCTCGGCGAATGCGGCGACCGGCAAGGTTGCCCGGTCGAATCGAAAGGCCATGACCCGGTCCTGTTCGAATCCGGTGAAGTACTCCTCGATGGTGTGACCGCCCGACGTTACGGTTCGGGTGGTGCCAATACCGAACGGCTTGGGCGAGGTCCACTCGACGACGATGCCGAGAAACTTGTTCCAGAACTCGGCATCTTCGAATGCCCGAAAGAGCGTTGCGGCCGAACACGGCACGAGTTTGGTCAGCGCCACCTGAACCGGAGCCGTGCGTGGATAGTCGACGTCGACCTCTTGCAGGTCTTTGAGCTTCTTTGCCATTGGTGCTACCTGTCCGAATTCGGGTCGGGATCGATGACGCCCGCCATCTCCAGGATGGTGGTGGGAGGCAGATACTGCTTGGTGACTCGGGCACCGCGACTGGCCAAGGCATCCTCGATGGCATTGGTAAGCGCCGCTGGTGCGCCGATCATGCCGCCCTCGCCGACGCCCCGAAAGTCGTTTTCGCCCGGCGACAGCGTTTCGAGGTGCACGATGTCGATCTCAGGAATCTCCATGGCGGTCGGAACCAGGTAATCCATGTAGGTGGTGGTTTGAATGTTGGCGTCGGCGTCGTACGACAAGCCCTCGTACAGCACGGCGCCAATGCCCTGGGCCACGCCGCCACGGACCTGGCCGTCGACGATGGCCGGGTTGATGATGGGCCCGCAATCCTCGACCACCACATAGCGAGGAATGCTCACGAGACCCGTATCCAGATCGACCTCGACCACACATGCGTGAGCGGCACACGACCACCCGCCGTCACCCTTGCCCCGGTAATTCACAGTCGCTTCGAACGCCTCGGTGGCGCCCGGAGCCGATTCGCCAACCTTGGCTTGGGCGACCTCGGCAAAGGAGAGGCCCCGTGATGGCACGCCCGCGACGTGAATGTTGCCGCCCGTGATCTCGATGTCATCGACCGATGCTTCGAGCATGTCGGCGGCCTTTGCGGCGATGAGTTTGCGGAGTTCACGCGTGCCGTACTTCACCGAACCGCCGCCGATTGGTCCGCCCCGACTTCCACCGGTGCCGATGGCGCTGAAGTTGGTCTTGTCGGTGTTGCCCCAGATGAGTTCGATGTCGTCGATGTTCACGCCAAGTTCGTCGGCAGCGATTTGGGCATAGGTGGTTTCGTGGCTCTGGCCATGTGGCATTTGCGGTGTGTAGATCTTCACCGAGCCATCGGCCTGCACCACGGTGCGTGCCTTCTCGTCGGACGCCGCTCCGGAACCCGGATTGATTGCATCCATGTAGTTGGGTGGGCCCGGCGCTGCCTCGTGGAAGCAGGCGAAACCAAGCCCAAGGACCCGGCCTTCCTCGGCCGCGGCGGCCCGCTTGGCCTCGAAGGCGGGTACGTCCATCTCGTACACCAGTCGCTCGAGACACTTGCGAGTCGACATCGTGACGTCAAGTGTTGGCCCGGTGATCATTTCGGTGGGCATGTCAGCTTCGCCGATCATGTTCTTCAACCGAAGATCGGTGGGCGACATGCGTAGCGCACGGGCGGCGATATCGATGATGCGTTCGCGCACCCAGGTCTCGTTGGCCCACGGGCCTCGGTACGCGATGTACTTGCCCTTGTTGGTGCACACGACCTTGGTGGTGACCTGAAACGCATCCCATTTGTACGACCCGGGGTACATCACCTTCATGACTTGGGTGATGAAGGCTGCGCCGATGGGGAATCCGGGATAGGCGCCCTGATCCATGATGAGGTCGACTTTGAGTCCGCGGAAGGTGCCGTCGTTGTCGAGGGCGATGGAGACGGTGAGGTCTTCTTCGCGAGCTTGGCCACCATCGATGAGGTTCTCGACGCGGTCTTCGATCCATTTCACGGATCGTCCGAGCTCGATGGCCGCTACGGCGACCGCAATGTCTTCGCGAGCGATAGAACCCTTCGCTCCGAAGCCGCCGCCAATGTCTTGGGCAACGACGGTGGGGTAGTCGGTCTTGCCAGCAAGGTTGGCGCTGATGCGGTTGAGGTGCAGCGGAAACGATTTGTCTTTCTTGAATTGCGAGACTGCACCAGCGTTGTCAGCCTTGGCGAGATCCTCGCTGTGCTCGTCGACGAACGCCTTCAGGCCGGCAAGCAGATTGGTGCGCCGTTCCTTGTTGGTGACGAAACTCTTCAGGGAGGTGGCGGTGCTCTGTTTGCCGGTAAGCGCGGCGATGATCCAGCGCAGGGCGTGGCTCGACTGCGTGGCGTTGGTGATGGTGAGGTGTTGAGATTCGGGGTCGACCTCGACGACGGTGCCCCGCGTTTCCATTGGCTGGTTGGATTGACGCTGGCACGAGAATCGTTCGGTAACGATGCGATCGGCATCGGCGAACACCGAGTCGATATCGCCGAAGGTATCGGTGTTGTCGAACAGCACGTTGCCGTCGGCCTTCTCCCAAAGCTGATCCTTCGAGGAATTGAAGGCATCGCTGATCGATGCCACAGGGGTCAGCGGCTCGTAGTCGATCTCGACCAACTGAGCGGCGTCCTCGGCCAGGTAGCGCGACTCGGCCACGATGATGGCCACCGGATCACCAACCAGCCGAACCTTGTCGTCGCTGAGCGCCCAATACAGCGGCGTGTACATGTTGGGGAGCATCATGAACGGCGGGAACGGGTTGGTGAGTTCCTTCATTTCGGCGCCGGTGATGACCTTCACCACACCAGGAGCGCGACGGGCCGCCGCGACATCGATCCGAGCGATGTTGGCGTGCGCAACCGTGCTGCGCACGAAGTGAGCGTGCAGCACACCTTCGGGGGTCACGTCGGCCACATAGCTGCCGTGTCCACGAAGAAGGCGATCGTCTTCGACCCGCTTGACGCTTTGGCCGACGAATCCAAGTCCCGAGGTTTGTGTGTGGTCGGTCGAGGTCATTGTGCGCTCTCCTGTCCGGTCTGTCCGGTCTGTCCGGTCTGTCCGGTTTGCTCGGGTTCATTTCCAGCGAGAAGTTCGACGGCGGTTTCGACGCCTTTGATGATCGACTCGTAACCGGTGCACCGGCAGATGTTTCCGCTGAGTTCTTCGCGAATCTCGGCGCGGGTGGGGGAGGGGTTCTCGGCCAGCAGTGCAACCGTGCTCATCAGAAAGCCCGGCGAGCAGAACGCGCACTGAAATCCATGCGACTCATGCATGGCTTGTTGGATGGGATGAAGCTCGTCGCCGTTGGCAAGACCCTCGATGGTCGTGATGTCGTGTCCGTTGGCTTGTACACCGAGCATGAGACAGGACCGAGCGGGTTCACCGTCGACCAGGATGGTGCACGCCCCACAGACGCCGTGCTCACAGCCCAGGTGGGTTCCGGTAAGTCCAGCGTCTTCTCGAATCACGTCGGACAGCGTGCGTCGAGGGTCGACCTCGACCGCAAACGCCGCCCCGTTGATCGTGCAGGCCAACGACGCCGTTTCTCCTACTTGGGTGGTGTTGCTCATGCGCTAACTCCGATTCGTGAAGCGGCGGTTTTGAGTCCGCGAGTGGTGAGGACGCCAGCGAGGTGGCGTCGATAGTTGGTGCTGCCGTGAATGTCGGCGGTTGGGGTCAGGGTGGTGGAAACGATCGATGCGGCTTCGGCAAAAGCCTCGGCGGTGGGCGGTTTACCCACCAGCGCAGCCTCGGCCTCAGGAACTCGGACGGGAGTGGAGTCGACACCGAAGAAGGCCAACGCAGCGTCGGTAACAGCATCGCCCGAGAGGTCGACTCGGCACGCCAGACCTGCCAGCGCGTAGTCGCCGTGGCGGCGACTGACTTCGACCACGGCACCGCCTGACTGCGCCGACCACGCGGGAAACTTCACGTGGGTCAGCAGCTCGTCGGGCCGAAGCGCAGTCGTGAGGTATCCGTCGAAGAACTCGGCAGCGGGGATCGTACGTTCACCCTGCGACGATGCGGCGATCATGGTTGCCCCGGTGGCCAGACACACCGCAGGCATCTCTGCGGCCGGGTCGGCGTGCGCGATGCTGCCCACCACGGTGCCGCGGGTGCGGATGGCCCGGTGCCCTACATGAGGCATGGCCTCGGAAATGAGGGGAGCGAGCCGGCGCACATCGTCAGATCGTTCGGCCTCTGCGTGACGAACAAGGGCTCCGAGCGAGACGCCGCCATCGGCATCGAGTCCGATGGTGTCGAGGTCGGGAACAGCCGAAATATCGATGACATGTTCGGGAGGGCCGAGACGAAGCGCCATCGTTGGCAGCAGGCTTTGTCCGCCGGCGAGGACCTTTCCGTCCTCGCCGTAGGTTGCCAGCAATTCGATGGCTTCGCTCAGGCTGTGCGCTTGGTGATACACAAACGGAGGATTCTTCATGAGTCAACAGTAGTCATGAGTTCCGCGTCACTCGCCAACGGACTGGGTAGCCCTGCGACCTACCATGAGTGCGCTCGCCAACCTTAAGGATTTGTCCCGTCAATGGATTTCACCCCGTCCGCCGAACACGAGGAGCTGCGCCAACGGGCGCGCAAGGTAGCGACCGAAGGTGTGGCCGAGTTCGGCCGGTTCAACGACAGTTGGATCAACGGGTTCTCGAAAGAGTTCGCCAAGGTCATGTCGTCGGAGGGTTGGATTGGCATGGGTTGGCCCAAAGAGCACGGTGGCGGCGAGCGGCCACCAATCGAACGGGTCATCGTGGCCGAGGAAATGATTGGGCTGGGTGCGCCCATCGCCGCAATGTGGTTTGCCGATCGGCAGATGGGGCCCACCATGATTGCCTACGGC
>CALJDK010000085.1 GCA_938023735.1 uncultured Acidimicrobiales bacterium | reverse complement strand
CGGGAGTGGATTCGAATCGGCCGCAAACTCGGCGAGCTCACGGCAATCGCCGATGCGTTCAGCAACGCCGAGATCTCGTATTCAAAGGTGCGCACGCTCACCAGGCACGCGTCCGCTGACAACGAAGCCGCACTGCTCGATCTAGCCCGCAAGTGTCCGGCGTCCGATCTGGGCCGGGCGATCGCCTACTGGCTGAAAGAAAACAGCTCGCCCGAGGAACTCGACGAGCTACAGCGACAGCAACGTTCGGTGAAGTGGCGCACCGAACCCGATGGGATGGTCCTGTTCACCATGAGGTTGCAACCGGTGGTCGCCGGGATGCTTATCGCCCTACTCACCACGTTGGTGATGCGTTCCAAACCCCGCAAAGACAATCACAAAGACACTGCACCGGACGCGTGGCCGACCAGTGCCCAACAGCATGCTGATGCGCTCGAACAACTACTTACCGACGGGCCGGAAAGCATCGACACCGAAGTCGTCGTCCACGTAAGGGGCGATGGGGCAACCCTCGACGATGGCACGCCAGTCAACGACTCGGCCGTGGTAAAGCTGGTACCCCAAGCCCTGATCCGAGCGCTGATCCACGACAGCGAAAGCAACCCGATCGACGCCACCAACCGGCGCCGACACCCAACCGCACGCCAGAAACGGCTCGTGAAAGAACGAGACCAATACTGCGTCGAGTGTGGCCGCACCGACCTGCTCCAGTACGACCACCAACCGGCCTACGAAGAATCCGGCCACACCATCACCACCGAACTCAAACTTCTCTGTGCCCCATGCCATCACAAACGCCACGCCGAAGAGGCCGGCTCTGTGTGAGGATGAGCTGGTGAACTTCGGAGAACTGGTACGGCCCGCCGAATCGGCAGCACCAGGGTTGTGGATCGCACCCGCGTGCGGCGGAAGTCGGGGCACCGTTGGCAACCTTGTGCCACAGAACTTCGAAACCGTGGTGCGGGTGCTCCCGCCAGAACCCGAAGCCGACGATTCGCCGGCAGACTATGACTGGTGGGCCGACTACCGACAACTCTTCGAAGCCGTTGTTGTAGTCGGCGGTGCCCACACCGAAACACCCGACCGGGCGTGGTTTGCCACGTGGGAGGGATACGGCTTCGACTCGTTCAGCACCCTGTATGCGAAGGCCGGGCCGGTGAGTTGGAAGGAGCGGCGCGAGATCAAGAAGGTTCGAGCGCAACTGAAGGAACAAGATCGACAAACCAAGATCGAAATTCGCGCCGAGCTGGCGAAGTACCCGCTACTCAAGCACCCAATCAGGGCCTACTACGTGATGGAGGGGCCGCTCGAAGCGGTGAAGACGCTGCGGTATCCAGGGCCAAAAAGGTCCAGAGACGATTGGCGAAACCCCGACATGATCTGGCCCGACGACCGAAGCTGGATCATCGTCACTGACGTCGACTTCTGGTCGCTCTATGTTGCTGGCAGTACCGGTTTGGTCGACGAACTGACCAAACAACTACCCGACCACGTCCAGCCCGCCGCCTGGACCGATCCGCTGCCGATCGAGGTCTAGCGCGCGGAACCGCAAGCTCAGTCGCGCTGCACCAACGTGGTGAGCGGAAGATCGAAGGCTCGCTCGATGCGGGTAGGAAGATCGATTTTGAGCCACCGGGAGATTCCGGCGGGCAGAGTCGACAAAATGATCTCGTCGAATCTCGACCGATCCAGCGTGTGGCGGATGGCAGCGACCGGGTCGCCGATGGCGATTTCGGAGGTAAGGCCCGACCCCACCTCGGCAAAGGTGTCGGTAAATGATGCCAGCCGTTGCTCGGCCTCGGCGGCAGCTTGATCGTGACCCTCAAGAACCCGGTCCGACATATTGGGCGAAATCACACCACTGAGATCGACGCTAACGCTGGGATCTTCCTGGGGCACCAGCACGTGAAACTCGGCGGGGGAGAGGCTCAGCTTCTCGTTAACCAGCTCTTCGAGGCCTGCGGTGGCAAGGGTCTGATTAGCAACGATGAGATATCGGCGCACCAGGTCACCCTCCTTCGGCTCGCCTGGACGTTACCTCAGAGATCTAGCGCCTGCGCCGAGAGATCGACTTGGTCGACATCGGCTGAGGTCGGCACCAGGTACAGCTCGTCGACACCGGCGGCCTCGCAATCGTGGGCGATCTGGGCCAGGGCATCGGGGTTCGACGCAGAAACGGCGCCTCGGGCGAAGTCGGCCATTTCGTCGCCGAAGATCTTCATGTAGCTGGCGGAGTAATCGCCGAGCTGCTGCTGGGCGTCGTCGCCCAGAGCAAACCACACGCTGGTGCTGATCTTGGGCGCGGCACCGCCCGCCTCAGCCCACCACCCCTTCGATGCTGCGATTGCATCGGCGAGGCCAGAGGTGTCGCCGAAGATGGTCCATGCGCCATCGATTCCGGCAGCCCATTTCGCCGCTCGGGCGGTGGCCTTGGGACCCATGACCCCAGCCATCAGCGCCGGTCCGCCAGCCTGAACTGGTGGAGGTCCAACCGGGTCGGCGCCGGCGAACGGAGGTTCTCCCGCCCACACCGACCTCATCACGGACACCTGGGCATCCATGGTTGCCCAGCGGTTGGCGAACGACGCTCCCAGCGCCTGGTAGTCGTGCTCCCGCCCGCCGACACCCACGCCGACAGTGAGCCGACCCTCCGACAGCACATCGACCGATGCCATCTTCTTGGCAATATCGACCGCATCGTGGGCTGGCAGAACCACGATGGTGGTAGAAAGCCGCACCCGGCTGGTCAATGCTGCTGCCGAAGCCAGTTGCACGGTCATGTCATGAGAGGGGTAGGTGACCCGCTCGGGTACCGCAAGTGTGGCCCACGGGCCGTCGTCGACTGCCCGACACCAATCGATATGGGTGGCCCGGTCGTGGGCGAGCATGGTTGGCAGCGTCATCGAAACATCCATGCCCCGGGTCTAGCAGGATGACCAGCGCGGTATGGGCGTCCGCCCTTGGCAGGGCTACGAGGGGCTGGTATCTGTGGAGGTGTGGCATTCCCCCTGATCCCCCCGCTTTCTCGTCGCGCTCCTGCGGTGATCGTCGCATTGCTCGCGCTTCTGCTCATGGCGGCGCTGTTCGTAATGCCCGCAGCACCGGCGGCCGCCGTCGAAGGTGGAAGCACAGCCGCGAATACCAAGTTCAACCGCTCGACGGTTCGAGTCACGACCAGCGGATCCACGTGTAGCGGTGTTCTTGTGGCCAGAAACATGGTGCTCACCGCGCGCCATTGCGCGCGCCACGACATCCCGAGTCCGGCTCCGCACCCGCCTCGCCAGGGCTACGACGATTGGGAGCTTCCCGACCGGTTCTACGACGTCCGCCACGTACTGCCGAACGGTATCAACGTGCTGTTTGGCCAGGATTCCAACAACCCGATGCTCGCGGCCAAAGCCTACGAGTACTCGCTTCCCGGCGATGTCGACATCATGTTGCTTCGCCTCACCGCCAAGGTGCCCAAGTCGGTGGCCGAACCGGTTGATGTCATCACCAACTGGGGGATGAACACCAAGAAGCTCACCCCATTCCTGGCCGAGCAAACCTTCAAGGTGTTCGGCTACGGCAAAACGAGCGCCACCAGCAACTTCTCGAACATCCAACAGGAAGGCCGCTCCAACGGCGCCAGCTTTCCGTGCCCGAACCAACAGGACGGTTGGTCGCAGGGCGATGTGCACCGCATGTGCCTGAAGGGCGCCGACGGCACCGGCGTGCGTAGTGGCGACTCGGGTGGACCGGCGTACTGGTTCGACCCCAACGGCAAACGCTACGTGGCCGGCATCTTCCAAGGACTGGAGTCATTCCACAACGGCGGCCGCTACGTGGCGCTTTGGTACGAAGGCGGCCGCGGAAACAACGGTGGTCGCCGCGGCGATGTGGCTGGTTGGCTCAACAACCACCTCCGCACCCGACTCGACTACGGGCCGGTTGCGGTTCCGGTAGCCGACTTCGACGGCAACCGTCGGCCAGACATCGTCCGTGATGACGGCATTTGGTACGTCACCAACCGAAGCCGTACCCAGCTGGTGAGCGCCGCCAACGCCAGCAAGGTTCGCATCGGAAATTTCGACAGCGACCGGGCCGACGAGATCCTCTGGACGCAGAATGGAAAGTGGCTCATCCAGAATCTGGACGGATCGGTTCGAGTGCTCAACAACATGCCCCAGGTGGCGTCGCAACTTCGGTTTGCCGACATCAACGGCGACGGCATCACCGACATCTTGTATCGAGACAACGCAAAGCGCCGCCTGTTCGTGTCGTGGAATGGTGCGAGCGCATGGAAGCCACTGAAGAAGAACCTCGGCCGGGTTGCCCTGTCGAAGCTACGGCTGATGGATGCCGATGGCGACCAGTTCGATGACCTGCTGGTTGGGCTTAGCGGCCGAAGCGGCGTTGGCCGTATCTCTTACGGCGGTGGCACCAAGTTCATCAAGGCCGGCGTGCTCGAGTGTGGTCAGACCAAGGCGCTGCTTGATATTGATGGCAGCGGATATCGCGGCGCAGCGACTCGACTGTGCCCGTAACTGCTGAACACCGCTAACCCGGGTCGCACCGCTCGAAGCGTAGGCATCTGCAGCTAGGAGTCGTCGCTGTCGCCGTCACTGTTTCCGCCATCACTGCGGAGTCGTGTGGCTCGTTGCAACACATTGAGTAGCGCATTGTTGACGTACTTCTCGGTGTCGGTAAACACTTTCGAGGCGGTGTCGGAGAAGTTGCGGCCGGCGGCGGCGAAGTCGTCGGTGACCGGAACGTCGTCGGACGTGGTGGTGTACGTGCCGCCGATGATGTCGTCGTAGGCGCCGCTATCGACCCAGCGTCGGAGCTCGGCAACCCGAACTACCGGGAACGGATGGCTGCGGCCCAGCGTGCCCATGAACTTGTAGTAGGCGCTCAGGCCCTCGGCGTCGAGGTACTCGTCGGACTGGGCAACGAATGCATCGAGGTCGAAGTCGTCGGTTCGACCTCGGATGCCGCCGGCCATGACGCCGAGAAGTCCGAGCGAAGCGTCGAGTTCTTGCACCGCCAGCAGCCCGGCACGGTCGCACGATACTTCGGCTTTGCGACTCCATTCTTGCAACGCCAGCGTGATGGGAACTGCCGCTTGGGTGACCACCGGAGTGTTGGTGTTGGCGATGCTCAACAGTAGGAAAAGCAGCGTGCGGTAGAGCGAGTGGTCGCTCATGATGTGGCCCACCTCGTGACCCAGAACGGCAGCGATCTGCTTGGGTGATGCCAGCTCGATGAGCGTGGAGTTGAGAACGATAAACGGGTTGTCCATGCCCACCGCACCAGCGTTAGCTAGCGGCGTTTGCGAGATGTAGAGCGGCGGCACCTTGGTGTCGAGAACCTCGCAGACCCGCAGCAAAAGTTCGTGGACGTCGGGGTACTGGGTTGGACCAACCTTCACCGCTTCGGCCTGGTAGCTCATACGAATGTTCTGCTCGCCGAAGGTGCCAACCACCTTGCGAAGCAGGCCATCGAAGCCGGGAATCTGTTGCAGTGCGCCAAGTGCCGCCCGGTCGGTCGGGTGCTCCCACGCAGCAGGGCTGATACCTTCAAGAATGACCGTCATAGGGATTCAACCTACCTCCCTCTCTTCTTTCTCGCCGCGGGGACGCTTCATGAAGTTCATTCTGACTCGACCAGGAATCACCCTCATCGTTGTGGGCATCGTCGCGTTCTTCGTCCGCAACCTGCTCGATGGCCTCCCGCTTATCGGTGGCATCATCAGCCCGATTCTGCTGGTGGCATCGATCTTCTTTGTGGTGGGCGGCTTGTGGATTTTCGTCATGGGCCGCGCCGGCGACACTGCTCGCAAAGACACTGCTCGCTAACCCCAATCACCCGAACGCTCGCGTAGCCGGGCGATAGTGGTCTCGAGCGTCTGAAGCTCGGCGGGTTCGAGTTCGGTCAGGCCAAACTCGATGTAGTCGAGCGCATCGCTTGCCTGCTGGGCGGCGATCAGCCCCTGCGGGGTGAGCTGCGCCAGCGTTGTGCGCCGGTCGTCGGGGTGGGGGAGTCGACGAACCAGACCGTCGGTTTCGAGTCGGTCGATGGTGTTGGTGACACTGGTGGGGTGCACCATGAGGCGTTCGCCCATTTTGCCCAGCGGGAGCGAGTGGTCGTGGGCAAACGAAAGCAGCGTGAGCGCCTCGAAGCGTGAGAACGTGAGTCCGAACGGTTTCAGCGCCTCGTTAATACGGCCAAGGATGATCTGATGGGCTCGGGTGATGGACGTGGCGGCGGCCATGGCGTCGACAGCTCCAAGGTTGTGATCGGTCCACTGGCGTCGCGCTTCGGCGATCGGGTCGAACGAAAGTCCCATCGCCGACCAGCATAGAACGCCGAGCCAATAGTTGGACTTCCAAGTATTGGAAATCCGGCTAAAGTGGAAACAGGCACGCAGCAGTGTGAAGAACGCAAAAAGTAAGAACGTGGGGTCAGACCCCGCGTTCTTACTTTTGTGAGAAACGCCGACTAGGGGAGATCTCGATGAGCGATAGCAACGAAGCCAGCAGTAGCGAAGCCAGCAGCAGCGAAGAGGCTAAGCAGGCGTGGCAGGAGGCTTTCGACGCTTCCAAGCTACGAGACGTCGACTTCCAGACGATGTCGGGTGTGCCGGTCGAGCCGGTGTACGGCGACGCCCCGTACCCCGGTCAGTACCCGTTCACCCGCGGCGTGTACCCGTCGATGTACCGGTCGCGGTTGTGGACCATGCGCATGTTCGCCGGGTTCGGCACCGCCGAGGACACCAACGGTCGTTTCAAAGAACTGCTCCGCTCGGGGGGAACCGGGCTGTCCACCGCCTTCGATATGCCCACCCTGATGGGCAAGGACTCCGACCACGACTGGTCCCTTGGCGAGGTTGGCAAGGCTGGTGTCGCCATCGACACGCTGGCCGATATGGAAGACCTGTTCGCCGACATCGACCTTTCGGGCGTGTCGACCTCGATGACCATCAACGGCCCAGCGCCCATCCTGATGGCCATGTACGTGGCGGTGGCTGAGAACAACGGCGTCGAGCGAAGCAAGCTCGGCGGCACCATTCAGGCCGACATCCTCAAGGAGTACCAGGCGCAGAAGGAGTACATCTTCCCGCCTCGCCCATCGATGCGGCTCATCACCGACATGATGAAGTTCACCTCGGCCGAAATGCCACGGTGGCATCCCATTTCGATTTCGGGCTACCACATTCGTGAAGCTGGTTCGACGGCTGCTCAGGAACTGGCCTTCACCCTCGGTAACGGGTTCGCCTACATCGAAGCGGCAATCGAAGCCGGACTCGATGTCGATGAGTTCGCCCCCCGGCTCTCGTTTTTCTTCAACTCGCATCTCGATTTCTTTGAAGAGATCGGTAAGTTTCGGGCTGCTCGACGTATCTGGGCTCGCTGGCTCAAGGAACGCTACGGAGCAAAGACCGACAAGGCCATGCTGATGCGGTTCCATACCCAAACCGCAGGCGTGTCGCTTACTGCACAACAGCCCGAGATCAACATCGCCCGGGTGGCCATCCAGGCATTGGCTGGCGTGCTCGGCGGCACCCAGAGCTTGCACACCGACAGCTTTGACGAAGCATTGGCGCTTCCCACCGAGAAGGCGGCTCGCATCGCCCTGCGCACCCAGCAGATCGTGGCCCATGAAACGGGGGTCGCCAATGTGGCCGACCCACTGGGTGGTTCCGAGTACGTCGAGTGGATGACCGACGAGATGGAACGTCAGGCCGAGGCGATTTTTGCCCATGTCGATGATCTTGGCGATGGCTCGATGCTCGAAGGCGCCTATGCCGGTATCGAGAACGGTTACTACGTGGGCGAGATCGCCGATGCTGCCTACCGGTTCGAGCGCGAGGTCAACGCTGGTCGCCGCATTGTGGTCGGGGTCAACGAGTTCACCGAAGGCGACGACAGCGACAACGAGACGCTCTACATCGGCGCCGAGGTCGAGGAGTATCAGCTCAAACGACTCGGCGACGTTAAACAAAAGCGCGACGCTGCTGCGGTAAAAGCGTCGCTCGACAACCTAGTTGCGGTTGCGTCCACACCCGATCAGAACACCATGCCGGCGTTCATCGATGCGGTGAAGGCCTACGCCACCGAAGGCGAAATCGTCGAAGCCCTCGAAGGTGTCTACGGCGTGTACGTCGAGAAAGCGATCGTCTGATGTCTGATGCTTCCGACGCTGGAGCAACCGGCGACGAAAAACCGTTCCGGGTTGTGCTGGCCAAGCTGGGCCTCGATGGTCACGACCGCGGGCTCAAGGTCGTGGCCCGCATGCTGCGCGACGGTGGCCTTGAGGTCATCTATCTCGGGCTGCGCCAAACCACCGAGCAGGTCATCGCAGCCGTCGAGCAGGAAGATGCCGACGCCATTGGTATCTCCATGCTCAACGGCGGTCACCTGGCGCTGTCGAAGAAGATGATCGACGCGCTCAACGACGCCGATGTCGGTGTTCCGCTCATCGTTGGCGGCATTGTTCCCGAAGGCGATGTTGAGAAACTCCAGGAGCTTGGAGTGGCCGCAATTCTTGGTCCGGGATCCTCGTCCGAGGACTGTGTGCAAGCAGTTCGAGAAGCCGTAGCTGCCAGCGCGTGAAGAACGGACTGCGCGGCCTTTCGGTCGCCGAAGTATTCGAGCGCGCCCAGGGTGGCGACCGCCGGGCGATTGGTCGGTTGCTGTCTATCGCTGAACGCGGCGGACCCGACGGGTTGGCTCTTGGTGAGCTCGCGCACCCTCAAATCGGCAAGGCTCACGTCGTTGGGATCACCGGCGCTCCCGGCGCCGGCAAGTCCACCCTCACCGGTCGCCTCGCCGCGACGCTTACCGCTTCCGGTCGCAACGTGGCGGTTCTGGCCATCGATCCGTCATCGCCGGTAACCGGTGGTGCGATTCTGGGCGACCGTATCCGGATGGACGTGCTCAACTACGGCACCGGAACCTTCATTCGCTCGATGGCTACCCGCGGCCAGGGCGGCGGGCTCGCCGTTGCGGTGCCAGCCGCTATTCGGGTGCTCGACGCGGTGGGTTTCGACATCGTCATCGTCGAAACGGTTGGCGTTGGGCAGATCGAAGTCGATATTGCCGGAACCGCCGACACCACGGCCATTGTGGTCACCCCCGGTTGGGGAGATGCGGTACAGGCAAACAAGGCCGGGCTACTCGAGTTGGCCGACGTGTTTGTCGTGAACAAGGCCGACCGTCCCGGAGCCACCGACTCTCGTCGCGACCTCGAACTCATGCTCGACCTTTCCGACACCAGCCAGTGGCGACCCGAGATCACCCTCACCATCGGCACTGACGATGACGTCGCAACCAACGGTGTCGACAACCTCATCGCCGAACTGGCCCGCCATCGCACGTTCCTCGAGGGCGAAGGTCGCTTGGCCGAGCGCAGGCGGCGCCGGGCGCAGCATGAACTGCGCGTTCGAGCCGGCGACTCACTTCTCAGCCGGCTGGCCAAACACCTCCAGAGCGAGTCGGGCGCCGCAATCGTCGACGCGATGGCGACCGGTCAGACCACACCTTCGGCGGCACTCGCGGCGTTGCTCGACGAGCTCTAGCAGTACCGCCGGGCCGCTACTCGCGACGCGCTATGCCTTGGGGTGCTGACTGAACACTGGCGACCCGTGATGTGCAGTGAGCCGCCAGCCATCGGGCGTGCGAACGAAACAATTGAGCGCGGCGACTGTGGTGGTGCCACCGGGGGCCACGATGTTCTCGTCGCAACAGACCCAACCCGAGTCGCCATCGGCGCGTGCGATGACGTTGGTGAGAATGAACTGGTTGCGGCCCGGTCCCTCAAGAATGGCCCGCCACGACGCCTGCACTTCGGCGGCACCAAGCAGCGTTGCCCAGCCGGGGTGAGTGCACACCACCGCTTCGTCATCGGCCCAAAGATGAAACATGGCCTCGGCGTCGCGCGCTTCGTGGGCGTCATAGAACGCCTGATTGGCCGCGAGAAGATCCTGCGAATCCTGCATTGGGAAGACGGTCGGCGCTAGTCGAGGTGGACCTGGAGGTCTTGGCGGCCGAGCGCCTTTGCCACGAGGTTGGTGACCATTGCGTCGTCGTCAAAGCCCATCGATGAAAGGTCGTTCTCTTCGTCGCCGACCAAAATGAAGTACTCGATAGCGCCACGAAGAAGCGCCCGTTGTTCGTCGTCGTAGGAATAGACATCGCGCATGAGGTCGTCCAAGACCTTAGCGATGCGCTTGGCACTACGAACGTCGACTTCGGGATGGGTGGCGCCAGCTTCGGCGACCCGGGCCACGTGGGTTCGAACCCGCAGCCACTCGCCCTTGAAATCATCGGCGGGAGTGTCGCGGCAAAGAGCGGTGAATTGAGCAACTTCGTTCGGATGAAGTAGTCCCTCGACCAGAACTTCGGCTTTCCTCATTCTGTCCCCCCGAATGTGGCATCGCAGGCTTCTGCCAGCGACTCCATTGTTACCAATAGGTGCGCTGGGGCACGAGTCGGCGTCTCTTTACCTCCATGTTTTGGTGCCGATAGAAAGGACGTGGAGGTCTTTGACGACAAGCAGGCACATCTCCGTTGGCTGGTTCAACGCGAGCTGAGCCGCCTGGAAACGTTTGGCCGCCCCTGGCTGTATGGCATCCTTTCCAGCCGCTTTCTTGCGCCCGGCGTGTTCATCAGCATCCTGGTGGAATTTGGTCTGTACTTCACCCTTGGGAGAAGCGGCGGCGCCCAGCGTTTAGGACCCGCGCTGCTTATGGCTGGACTTCTCGGTGGCCTGGCGCTTTGGTCGCTGGTGCTGCTCGACCGCCAACAAGCCGACCGCGACACGTTGCTTCGCCTTGCCGTCGGCGAACCAATGACCGAGCGCTCGTTTGAGCGCATCGATCTCACCGGAACCCCGCTCACCGGCATCGACGCCACCGATTCGTCGTTTCGCAACACCCGACTGATGGGCGTCGATCTATCTGGCGCAAACCTCGCCAACAGTAGTTTTGCCGGTTCGATGGCGGGATACGCCGACTTCGCCGGTTCGCAAATGAGTCGTGCCCAGTCGAGCCACGGCGAGTTTGCCTACGCAACCTTCGCCGAAGCCGACCTCTCGTCGGCCGACTTCACATTCGCCGACCTTCGCAACGCCGACCTGTCGGGAGCCGATCTTCGAAACGCCGACTTCAGCGGTGCCGACCTTCGTGGCGCCGACCTTCGCCGAGCTATCACGCTCGGTACCCGGTTCGAGGGCGCAATCTCTTCGACGACGACTCTGTGGCCCGAGTCGTTCTCGGGTCAGAGCAACCGCTCGGTCCGTGGAGTCGACCAGGTGTCCGAGTCGGGCCAAATGATCGACCTGCGGTCGCACAAGCAGGTGCTGGGCGGCGTCGCCGCTGTCGTCATGCTCGTCTTCGGATTGTCGATGGGCAAGGCCTTTAACAGTGGAGCCGTTACGGGCGAGGATCGGCCAACGGTCGATACACCCGACGGATCGACCGAAGTAATGGGGCAGAGCTTTGAGCGCGTCTCTTACCTGGTAGATGGCACCGCGGCCATTGTCGAGGTGCGGCTCACCAACGAGTCCAACGGCATCGAACAGTTCGAAGTAATTCCCCCGTTCGACCGGCTGCTTTCGGTGCCCAGCGGCACCGATGTTGAGCTGGTGGCCGAAGTGGTTGGCAACGGTTCGGCGTCGTGCATCATCGAAGATGCCAGCGGCGTTCTGAGCGAAGCCATCGTGCAGGGGCCCGGCTCGCGGGCCGTCTGCGCAGCGACCACCCGCTAAGCGAAAACTCGGGCACACTGGACAGGTGAAGTCCGCCCGAGCCCTATGGATCGTTCTCGTTTGTGGAGCGGTTGTGCTGACGGCCTGCGCAAGCGGCATCCGCGGCGGTTTCGAGCGCTCCGAATCTCCGACGGTTACGCAGCCGACCGGTGGAGCCGACGACGAGCTTCTTGCCGAGCCTGCGGCGGTGACCGATATTGTGCAGCGGTTTATCGACGGCGATTCGCTCGAAATCATGCTGGACGGCGAGGTTGAGGAATTGCGCATACGAGGCATCAACGCGCCCGAGTTATTCATGTGTGGCGGCCCCGAGGCCCGGCAGGCGCTGCAAGACCTTCTGGCCCCCGAAGGGCAAGCGGGGATCGCGACAATCGAGTTGGTTGTTGACCCCGACGAACCTCGTGACCGGTTCGGACGCGTGCTGGCCGACGTGCTGGTCGACGGGCAGGACGTCGGTCGTCACCTGGTGGAGGACGGTTATGTGATTCCGCTCGGCGGGTCGAGTTCGCCTCTTCACGAGCATGCCCGTCGGGCATCAGAAGCCATGCTGGGCGTGTGGTCTCCCGACCGTTGCGGTCCGGCTATTGATGGATTGGTGATCGAGTCGTTCGTGCCCAACCCAGCCGGCCCCGACGATCGGCCGGGCGCCGGCGAATTCATCGAACTCCGCAACGTGCTCGGCTCGGACCTCGATGTGGCGGGCTGGGTCGTTCACGACGAGTCCACCAGCAACTCCTTCGAGTTTGGACCGGGCACCATCGGGGCGGGGGAGACGTTCCGGCTGTACTCGACGTGTAGTGAAGGCACCCACGACGCCGATGGTCTGAACGACTTCTATATGTGCGACTCCGATTCGGTGTGGAACAACTCGGGTGACACCGCCTTCGTGGTCGATCCCAACGGCAACCTCGCCGACCATCGGTTCAGTCCCTAGCGCTGCCCTTTTGCCTATCGGCAGTCTTGCTTTTGCCTACCGGCAGTCTTGCTTTTGCCTATCGGCATTCCCGCTCGTCCCACGGCCGGCAGATCATTTCCTCCCTGGCCGTCGCCATGCGGGCCTCGAATACCTCGAGCTCGGCTGGTCGGCAACGGTACTCGTCGTTGTCCCGGCTGCCGTCGAGACCACGCTCGCCGGCGGCCACCGCCGCGCACTCGGCCCAGACTTCGGATTCGAGGCCGCCTCGGAGATCGCCCCGGCCACCGGGCCACACCGCAAAATCCAGGAGATGCCCAATCTCGTGGGCCATCGTTTCGTCGAGGTCGTCGGGCTGCCAGGCCCGGTTGTCGAGGATGATGACCCCGTCGGCGGGATTGCGAAGCACATACGCGGCCACGTTGGGTTCGCCAAGCGAAGCGATCTGTACCTCGGACACCAGCCAACCAAACTCTGACCGGTCGACGTAGGCGTTGGCGTGGGCGACGATCTCGATGGGGTCCTTGATGGCACCGATCTCGCGAACCCACTGGACCAAGCCCGGGGCCAGGCTCAGTACCATCGCCGCCGAGGCCAGTACTGCGGCCGCCTTCGCCCACAGAGGTACTCGGCTCCGCCGGCTGCCCAGTTCGGCGCCAGCGCCATCAAGGTTGCCAAGGTCCCCCGTGCTGGGGTCACCGAAGAGCTCGTCCCATTCCTCATCGGTGAGGGCGTTCATGTCCACCCTCTCAACGCTACGCCGTTCACCTGACGAGACACATGTCATAACGTGGGAGTGTTTACTCTTGGAGTAAAAACTCTTACAATTGAGATGTGGCTACAAGTCTCACCAACCCCACCGGCCTCACAAGCTCGGCAAGCACTGCGAGCGACCGGCTCCGGGTCGACGAACTCGCCGCCCAGAGCGGTGTTTCGGTCGACACCATCCGGTACTACCAGAAGCAGGGTCTGCTTCATCACCCGGCGAAAGAAGGCCGCATCGGTTGGTATGACCACACTCACGTCGCACGACTCGACGAGATCAAGCGGCTGGCCGACGACGGGTTCACGCTCGCCCAAATCGCCGAACTCGGCAACGGATCGAGCGAAGCACTGCTGGCCGAGCTGCAACGTCAGCGAAGCAACCGGCGCGTTACCCGAGACGAGCTCTTGGCCGAGACCGGCTTGGCCGCAGGCCCTGTCGACCTCGCTATCGCGGCGGGACTCCTGGGCCCGGCCGACGCTACCGATTTCGACGCCAGCAGCATTCAAATGCTCACTGCCGCCGCTTCGCTCCTCGACGCTGGCGTGCCCTTCACCGATCTCGCCAAATTGGCTGTTCGTCACGCGCAGCATGTCGAGTCGCTGGTCGCCGATGCCATCGAGTTGTTCATCGACAACACCGATACCGATCGGGAAGGCCTGGCCGAAGAGGTTTCAGCCTTGGTGCCAACCGTGGCGGCGCTGGTCTCGCAGCATTTCGAGAACACCCTGGTGACTTCGCTGATCGACACGGCAAAGGCCCACGCCGACGGTGGTGTTTCATGAGCGCAACCACTGCGCTCCGCATCGGGGTGCATCAGTTGGACGAGTCGGTCGACCCGCTCGACGTCTACCAGAACGGAACCTCTGAACATCGGGTGTTCTGGTCGCAGCCCGATCAGGATCTGACCTTTGCCGCAATCGGTGCCGCCCGAGTTGTTGAAGCACCGTCTGGTCATCGCTTTGGTGCGTTGGCCAAGGTGCGTCGCGAATTGTTTGCCGAACTTGATCTCGATGGTGTCGAGCCGCACAACATTCCCCGTTTGGTGGGTGGGTTTGCCTTTGCCGAAACCACGTCGCCGCACGGACCGCCCTGGGATGGGTTTGGTATCGGCCGCCTCGTTCTTCCCGAGGTGCTCGTGATCTCCGATGCTCACGGGGTACGGGCAATCACAATTGGCGATGTCGACCTCTCGTCGGCAATCGATACCTCGCCTCGCAGCGCCAGCACGCATCAACTTCCTGCCGCTATCGATACCGCGACCTGCCCGGCCTATCTCGACCTTGTGGCGCGCAGCTTGCAGGCAATCGACGACGGCCGGTTCGACAAGGTTGTCAGCGCCCGGGTGCTTTCGTTCCCGGCGGTGGTCGACATGGGTCTCGTGCTCGACAACCTCAGGTCAACGTTCCCCGACTGCGCGACGTTTGCTATTGGTTACGGCGACGACACCTTTGTCGGAGCATCGCCCGAGCGGCTCCTCAAGATGGGCCCCGACGGCATCACCACCGCGGCACTTGCCGGTTCAAAGCCACGCGGTGCCGATGACCAGAGCGACATCGACCTGGCGATGGAGTTGTTCCAAAGCCAGAAAGAGCGGGCCGAGCATGCCTACGTGGTCGATGCCATCACCAGCGGTCTTACGTCGCTCGGTTTGGAAGTAACGGTTCCATCACAACCCGAGGTCCTTCAACTCCGCAGCATTCAGCACCTGTACACGCCCATCGAGGTGGTGAACCCGGGCGCCGACATCGATGCGGTCGAAGTCGTTGGTAGCTTGCACCCCACTCCGGCAGTCGCTGGGTCCAACAAGGCCGCCGTGGCCTGGATCGACGAGCACGAAGGCATCGACCGTGGCTGGTACGCCGGCCCCGTCGGCTGGGTCGACCTGGCCGGAAACGCCGAGTTCCGTGTGGCGTTGCGCTCGGGGCTTATCGCTCAGGGCCAGGCGCATCTCTTTGCCGGCTGTGGCATTGTCGACGGCTCTGAACCTCAGCACGAGCTCGACGAAACCGTTACCAAACTCCGGCCCATGCTTGGCGCTCTCGGAATCGGGACCCCCGGCCCCGGCCCCGGCGCCTAGGGGCCGAACCTCGATGGCCGACCCGGTCTATGACGAAGTCGCCGCGTTTCTCGGAGCGCTCGTGGCCGGCGGGATGCGCCACATCGTTCTTTCGCCGGGCAGTCGATCGACCCCTCTCACCGTCTGTGCGGCTTCCCAGCCTGAGCTGACCCACTGGATGCAGCTCGACGAGCGCAGCGCAGCGTTCTTTGCGCTAGGTATCGCCAAGTCCACTCGCACCCCGGTTGCCCTGGTCTGCACGTCGGGAACTGCGGCGGCCAACTACTTCCCGGCGGTCATTGAAGCGGCTCGTACGGGTGTGCCCCTGCTGGTGCTGAGCGCCGATCGCCCCCCCGAACTGCACGCCGCGTGGGGCACCAATCAAACCATCGATCAAGACGACCTCTTCGGTCGGTATCCCCGCATGTTTCACTCGATGCCCGTTGGCGGCACGTCGTCGCCGGAGACGACCGTGCAGGTCGCCGAGCAAGCGTTGGCGGCGATGGGGGCTCCATCGGTGGGTCCGGTACACCTCAACTGGCCGTTTCGGAAACCGCTTGAACCCGTCGGCTCGGTGCCAGTGGCTCAGACCGCAACAGGTTCGTGGTCGTCGGGCAGCGTGATCGGCTCCAACCCTGGTGAAGCTGTCTCTCGCCTTGGCGAGCTCGCCGCTCAGCGTGGAGTCATCGTGGCTGGCCCGCTCGACGACCCCGAGTGGACCGCAGCTCTCGCCCAGTTCGCCGAAGCGGCGGGTTGGCCAATTCTGGCCGAATCCACCTCGCAGCTGCGGTTGCTGAGCCCCTCGCCAAATTCCATCGCCACAAGCGAGCGATTCCTCCTGGTCGAAGCCCACGCAGCCTCGTTGGTCCCCGAGGTCATGTTGTTCGTCGGGGCAACACCAACCGGTACCAGTGCGCTTCAGTGGGCTGACCAGCATCAAGCCAGCAAGATTCTGCTGATCGACCCGGCCTGGCCATGGTCCGATGCCGGGGCGGTCGATGCAGACGTGCTCGATCTGACGCCAGACGACGTTTCGGCGGCAGCCGCTGTCGTATCAAGGGCTGCAACAACAACTGCCGCATGGATCGAGCAGTGGCGGCTCATCGACACCCAAGCCGGTCGCATCATCGGCGAGGTAACGGCGCCACGGGTGAGTGGGCCGTCTGCAATCCGGGCGGTTGCTGCTGCGCTAGAAAACGGGTCGCATCTGCTTATTGCCAACAGCATGTCGGTGCGCGATCTCGACCGCTACACCCCCTGCCGGTCGGGGGTCCGGGTGCACGTGAGCCGAGGGGCAAGCGGCATCGACGGGCAAGTCGCAACTGCGCTCGGCATCGCCGCTGCTACCGCGGAGCCCGTGACTCTGGTAATCGGCGATATTGCGTTCCTTCACGACATCGGGAGCCTGTTTGCCGCCACGCGACTCGCTGCCACCGGGTCGGTCGACCTCACCATCGTGGTGCTCAACGACAACGGCGGTGGCATCTTCTCGATGTTGCCGATCGCCCAACACGAGAGCATCGGCTTCACCGAGCTGTTTCATACACCGCACGACACCGACTTTGCCGCGCTGGCCGCGTTGGAGAACCTCGAGTTTCATCGCGTGCCGTCCGACGCCGACCCACAGCGGGTTCAGGAATTGGTTGCCGCCACCGGGTCGACGGGTGATGTGCGCGTTATCGAGGTCGTCGTCGACCACTCGTACAACCTTGCGGTTCGCTCCGACATCCAGAACCGGCTGGGGCAGATCAATCGATGACTCTCATCCTCCTGCACGGATTTCTCGGGTCGGCAGATGAGTTTGTGCCGCTGTGCGAGCGATTTCACGAGCGGGTCGGCGACACCATCGCCATCGATTTGCTCGGCCACGGCAACGCCGCAAAACCCGCCGACGTCGGCGACTGCGTGATGTCGGCTGTCGTCGACGATGTGGTGGCCAAGATCGTCGAGCTGGTACCCGACGGCCCCATCGACCTCTTTGGATACTCGATGGGAGGCAGGGTTGCCTTGAGTTTGGCGTTGGAACACCCCGCGATGGTGCGCCGACTGGCTGTTCTTGGGGCGTCGCCCGGCTACGACGACCCAGCCGAGCGGCAAGAACGTCAGGTCGCCGACAACCTGCTGGCCGACCGACTCGAGCAAGAGGGGATCGAGGCCTTTGTCGACCACTGGCTGGGGCTGCCGATGTTCTCGGCGCTCCACGATCTGGGGCTCGAGTGGATGACCAGCTATCGAAACCGGCGACTCGCCGCCGACGTCGTAGGAATCGCCCACTCGCTTCGGGCAGCGGGTGCCGGAGCAATGCCTCCACTGCACCAACGACTCGTTCAGCTCACCATGCCCACACTGTTTCTGGCCGGCGCCAACGACCAGAAGTTCTCTCGACTGGGTGCGTTCATGGCGCAGCAGGTTGGCGACGGTAGCTTCGTTTCGGTCCGCGGCGCCGGTCACGCAGCACACCTCGAAGCACCAGAGCTCGTCGTCGGTGCCGTGTCGCACTTCCTTCAATCATGACCCGTGTTCCGGACGCAACGTCCTCGGCCGTGCCGTCTTCGGTGCAGCTGCATCCCGTGCAACTGCAACTCGCTGAGCCGCTTATCACCAGCCACGGCACCACCGCGCAACGCGAGGTCGTGTTCGTTCGGGTAGCGACGGTCGATGGCCTCGTGGGCTGGGGTGAAGCGGCGCCGCTCCCCGGATGGCCCGGACCCGACCTTGCCCACACGACCGCAGATCTCAACCGGTGGATCGCAAGCGGTCTCTCCCAGACTCCGGCGGGCGGTCCGGCTCGGGCAGCCGTCGACTGCGCGCTGTTGGATATCGCTGCCCAGCGAACAGGCTCCTCCATCGCTGGCTTCCTCAACCCTGCTTCCCTCGACACAGCTTCCTCAAAATCAGCACAGCCCCCGGCCGCGGTGAAGGTGAATGCTCTCATCGACGCTCTCGATCCCGACGACGTCGAGCGAGCAGCTATCAAGGCAGTGCAGGACGGGTTTGGCACGATCAAGCTCAAAGTCGCGACCGGTCAGGCCGATCTGGATCGGATTGCCGCAGTTCGTCGAGCGGCCCCCGATGTACGGCTTCGTCTTGACGCCAATCAGGGCTTCGATCATGACGGCGCCATCGCGTTCTGCCAAGCCGCAACGGAGTTCGATATCGAGTTCATCGAGGAACCGGTAGGCGGCGGCATCGCAGCGCTGCAAGCGGTGCAGGCCGAAATCGGCATTGCCGTTGCCGCCGATGAGTCGTTGGCCGCTATCGATGTGGCCGACTATCGGGCGATTCCTCTCGACACACTGGTGGTAAAGCCATCGGCACTCGGCCATCTTGAAGCGCTCCACCGACTCAGTGTCGAGCGTCGTCTCGTGATCACGTCGTTTCTCGACAGCGCGGTCGGGGTCACGATGGCACTGCACCTGGCAGCAGCGCAGCCCCCCGACCGACCTGCGTGTGGACTGGCTACGTCCGGCCGGTTTCGCACCGATGTTGCGCCCGCTCCGATGCCGACGAACGGCTCCATCGCGGTACCGACCACGCCGGGTCTGGGCGTCGTTCCTCAGCTGCCGGTCGACTAGGCGAGCACGCCAGCGTCTACAACGAGGCTCGGCGGATCTTTCCCAATGCGGTCCGTTCGAAGCCGTCGACAACTTCGATGGCGTGCGGGGCGGCGTAGGCGGCAAGCTGCGCCTTCACCAGATCGCGAAGCTCATCGAGGTCGGGGACCATGCCATCGGCAGGCTGGATGATGGCTGTGACCGCCTGACCCCATTTGGGGTGTGCGCGCCCGACAACCGCAACCTCGGCTACCGCCTCGTGGTCGGTCAGAATGCGCTCGACGGCAATGGGGTAGACCTTCTCGCCGCCGGTGATGATGGTGTCGTCGCTCCGTCCAAAGACCTGCAACACGCCGTCATCAAACGAACCATGGTCGCCGGTGGCGAGCCACCCATCGTCGGTGAGCGGTGTGCTTCCGTCGCGATACCCACGAAGCAGCATCGGGCCTCGCACATGGATCTCGTCGTCGACGATCTTGATCTCGACGCCGTCGAGCGGCCGGCCGTCGTATACCACCCCACTGCCGGTCTCGGTAAGGCCGTACGTAGCCATCGAATTCGAGGGTCGGTCGGCAGGGATGGCCGAACCGCCCAACAGAATCTTGCGAAACGATGCCGGATCGATCCGGTCGAGTACCGCTGGTACCAGCGATACCAACGTGGCGCCATCGGCGGCCGCTTGGGCGATCGACTCGGGTTCAGGCGAGCCGATTGGCTCGACCGGTGTGCCGGTGAGCAGCGCTCGCGTCATCACCGAAAGGCCACCGACGTGAGCGGCGGGCAGGCATGCCAGCCACTTGTCGGATGCGGTAACGCCAAGTGCGTTCGAGGTGGCGTCGGCCGATGCCTGCACGGCATCGAAGGTGAGAACCACGCCTTTTGGGGTGCCGGTGGTACCCGACGTGGCAACCACCAAAGCATCGCCGTCGGCCACCGCCTTACCGTCGGGCCGGTTCTTTCGCCCGTCCTGGTGCACCACAATCGACGGACGCATCTGGGCCATGAGCGCGTTCTGCGCCTGGTCAGGAAGCCGCACATCGACCGGGAAGACGCAATCGCCGTCCTGCCAGGCCAAATCGAGTTCGTGCAGAAAGCGGGGGCCGGTGGGAAGGGCGATAGCGATAAGGCGAGGCATCACTCTCTATTCTGCCGCCCTGTCCGAGAAAGAAACGTTCAGGTCAGCGCTCATTTTCGCCGTTACCCACGATATGAGGTCGAATCGTCTGCCCGGAATTATTTTGGTCCTAGCGCTGCTTGCAGCGATTGCCGCCATCACGTTGCCGTCGCGCGACGGCGCATCGGCGGATGGGGCCCACGGTGTGCTCGTGCCCGTTATCCCGCGTACCGATACCCCCAGAATCCTCGACGGTGCGGTTCTCGACACCGCGCAGGTCGGCGACAAGATCATCGTGGCCGGCGACTTCACCACGGTGCAGCCCAACGGGCAGTTCCCGCTGGTGCAGAGCTTCCTGATGGCCTACGACGTCAACACCGGCGCGTTCGATGAAGATTTTCGGGTTGTTATCGACCGACCGGTCAACATCATCGAACCAGCAGCCGACGGACAATCGTTCTACATCGGTGGCCTGTTCAACAACGTCGATGGTCTGACCCGTCGCAAGGTTGCCAAGCTCGACCTGAACGGCAATGTGATCTCCAACTTCAAGGCCAACGCCTCGGCCGAGGTTCTTGCCCTCTCCCTCGACGCCGATGACAACACCCTGTACATGGGCGGAAACTTCGCAAGCGTCGCCGGCCGATCGCGTAGCCGACTCGCCGCCGTCGACAGCATCACCGGCAAAGTCGACCTGTCGTTCGACTACCCGTTATCCGGCCCCATCGGCGCCGGTGGTTTCATGGGTGTGAAGACCCTCGATGTCTCCGAAGACGGAAACCAGCTTCTCGTGCTCAGCAGCTCGCGTTTCATCGGCGGACAACCTCGCACCGCCGTCGCTCTGTTCGACGTATCGGGTCCCGACGCAGTGTTGCGTGACTGGAGCACCAATCATTACGAAGATGCCTTGGTCAACGTCGGTGGGCAGCTTCGTATTAGCGATGCAGCATTGTCGCCCGATGGCAGCTACTTCGTAGTCGTGGCTTCCGGTGGCGACCGGCCGCCGACCAACGACACGGCCGTGAAGTTCCCCACCACCGGCGGCGCGGGCGTAGCCGCCGAATGGGTGTCGCGTCACTTCGACAGCATCTACTCCGTCGACGTTAGTGACACCGCCGTGTACGTGGGCGGCCATTTCCAGTACCAAGAAGCCCCCGGTTCGACCAACCCGTTCCCCGGCGATCCCGACGTCAACTACGGCTTCGGTCAGGGACTC
>CALJDK010000084.1 GCA_938023735.1 uncultured Acidimicrobiales bacterium | reverse complement strand
CGACCTGGACGAGCAGATTGTTCGGCCCGAGCTGATCGTCCCCGAGGGCCCCTACGTTGATGGTCAGCAGATTCGGGTACAGCTTGTAGGTATGGCGAAGGGCATGAACGCAAGGTTCAGCTGCCAGGTGGGAGCAAAGCTTGATCGCCGATTCTGCGCCGATCCCACCCGAGCTGGCGCCGATGGCGCTTCAGGACTAATAGTCGCCATGGTCACGATGCGCAAGGTTGATGCGTGCGCTGAGCCGACTACCCGCTGTTCCCTCATCGTCTCCACCAGCCCCGGAACCAAGAAGTTTTTGGCGCCGGTGCAGTTTGAGTAGTCGCAATCGGCGGCGCTACCCAAGCACGTTTTCAGCCCCGGTCGGGTAGGTCGTACTCGGCCATGAAGTAGGGATGGTTTGGGTCGAACTCGGTGAGGGGTTGCGGGTTGTCGACTTTGCCGAGTGGACGAACGTTGGCCGACGGTTCGATGTTGAGCCGTTCATCGCCAAGGTCGGCCTGGCCGGCTTCGATGATGGCTCGGAGTCGGTCGACTACCTCGGGGTGGTCGGCCGCCACATCGGTCTGCTCGCCGATGTCGTCGGTCAGGTTGAACAACAGCTCCACGTCTTTGCCGTCTTTCAGCAGATGCAGCTTCCACGGCCCGACCCGCACGGCCTCGATACTTGCGTTGCGGATAAAGAAGAACGACCGATCGGTGTCGAACGCGCCGGTCGGCTCATCGTCCACCCACGTGATGGCTGGCGTGAGATTGTGCCCATCGATCACCCTGTCGTCGGGTAGGGAAGCGCCGGCCCATTCGACCAGCGTGGGATAGAAGTCGATCGCCGATGCCACCTCGCCACACACCTGACCCGGAGTGATACGGCCCGGCCACCGGATGATGCACGGCACCCGCTGACCGCCATCCCACGTGTTGCCCTTTGATCCTCGCAACGCACCGTTGCTGCCCGAACCGCCGCTTTCGATAGCCAGGGCCCCGTTGTCGCTGGTGAAAATCATCACCGTCTGATCATCGATCCCCAGCGTTTCGAGCTCGGCCAGAAGCACCGAGGTCACCCAATCGATGCACTCCACGGCGGCGCCATAATCGCCGTTGTTCGAGGCCTGCTTAAACCGCTCCTGCACATAGATCGGCAAATGCACATACATATGGGCGAGATACAGGAAGAACGACTGCTGGGCGTTGGCACGGATAAACCGCACCGCCTGCTCGAGGTAACGGCCGGTGAGTGCCGCCTGATCGGGCTGGGCCTCGAGCACGTCATCGTCGACCATTAGCGGCAGCGGCGGACGGATCCACGGCTCGGTGTTGCCCATCTTGCGGAGCAGCGGCTCGATCTCGTCGGGCGAAAGGCCGTGTACCTCGTCGGCCTCGACCTGGCGACCCATATCGTTGCTGTAGGGAAGCCCGTAATACGAGTCGAAGCCGTGGGCGATGGGCAGAAACGGCGGCTGATCGCCACAGTGCCACTTGCCCACCAACTTGGTTGCGTATCCGGCGTCGGAAAGTAGTCGGGCGATGGTGACTTCCGACGGGTTGAGACCCACGCTCCACCCGGGAAACAACACGCCGCCCAGGTTGCCGGCAGCCTTTCCGCCAAATCCCACCCGGGTCGGGTAGCTGCCGGTAAGCATGGCCGCTCGCGACGGCGAACAAACTGGCGACGGCGCGTAGAAGTCGGTGAAGCGAACCCCTTCGGCGGCCATCTGGTCGAGAGCCGGTGTTCGGTTGAGCGTCGACCCGTAGCAACCCAGGTCGCCAAAACCCAGGTCATCGCAGTTGATGAGAATGATGTTGGGCGTCATGGTCGCAGTCTCGTTCGGGCGTTGGATGAGAACGACCGAAACCTATCAGGGGGTGTTTCGCCCGGGTATCAGAGGGGCGCGCGCTGTCAGAGCACGTTCATGGGCGCGTATGTATAACGCAACCAGTGCGACACAATCTTCAGGAAACGAGCAATAGCGGGCCGACCGACAGGGTTAAAGGATCCATGCGACAGTTCACGAAGATCCTTGCGTTCCTCCTCACCATTGCGGTGCTGGCAGCGGCGTGCGGCGGCTCCTCGGCCGACGAAGATTCCGCGCCGGCTCCGTCCGAGGCTGATTCATCCGAGGTCGAAGACGCTGATGGCGAGGAGACGGCCGACGACACCGAAACCGAGGCAGGGTCCGAAACCTCTGACAGCACCGAGAGCGAGTCCGCGCCGAACGACCGACCCGACTTTGGCCCCGCCCCCGAAGTTCCCGCCGAGTACGACCCGGCCCTCGTCGCCGCCTTCAACGAAATGTTCACCGAGGAGGCCCTGACCAGCCCCACCTTCGCAAGCGACCAACAGCAGAACCTGGAGACGATCGCCGCTTCCGAAGACCCCCGAGCGGCATGGCTGATCGCCGACATTCTTCGATTCATCAACCGTGGCGGCGGCCTTCAAAACCTGATCGACGCAGCCCAAGGCAGCACCGGCGCCGACATCGACAACCTCAGCCCGTGGGGTGACCTGGCCGACCACTTGATCGCCTGGGACACGCCAGCTCCCCCTGACTACCTCACCCACAAGCGGACGTTGTTCAGCGTGGTCAGCGAGTCGTGGGAGCCGTTCTTCGACGACAACGCCAACGAGCTTGTCGACTACCGCTACTGGTCGTGGGGCGGCGTACGGATCGACGACCGGGCATACGACCAGACCGACGAACAATGCAACTGCATCCCCGCAGCCGACAACCCCGAGGTCACCGATGCGGCAGGCGGCGACTGGTACGAAGACGATCGGATCGTGTTCGGTGTCGAGATCAACGGCGAAGCCCGGGCCTACCCCCGCAACATCATGGAAATTCGCGAAATGGTTAACGACACCCTTGGTGGTCGCGACTTCGCCATGCCGTACTGCACGCTGTGCGGCTCGGCGCAGGTGTTCTATACCGACGAAGTCCCCGATGGAGTCGAACGTCCGATCTTGCGCACCTCAGGCCTACTCAGCCGTTCGAACAAGGTGATGTACGACATCCGTACCCAGAGCGTGTTCGACACCTTCCTCGGCATTGCTCTTACCGGGCCCCTTTCCGAACAGGGCATCGAGCTGAACCAAGCCCCCGTCATCACCACCACGTGGGGCGAGTGGAAGCAGGAGCACCCCGACACCACCATCCTGGACGAGTCGCTGGCGCTGGGCCGTGACTCCGACCTGCTCAACACCCGAGATGCCGATGGCCCGATCTTCCCGATTGGCAACGTCGACCCTCGCCTGGCCGTGCAAGAGCCGGTGCTCGGCGTCGTCGCCGAGTCCGGAACGCCGGTGGCCTTCCCAGTCGACGCCGCCCGGTCGAGCTTGCTCGACGGTGAGACGGTGGAGTTCGAGAACATCACCATCGAGCTGGCAAGCGGCGGCATCCAAGCCGTCGACGCGGATGGCAACGAGCTCGGCAGCCACCAAGCATTCTGGTTCGCCTGGTCACAGTTCCATGAGACCACCGAGGTGTGGGGCCTGTAGCCACTCCCGAACGTTTCTAGTAGGTTCCACCTGTGAAGTACGACGAACTCGCAACCAAACAGGATCTGTCGCTGCTGCGCGATGAGATGGGTGTTGATATGCGAGAGGTTCGTACCGAAATTCGGGAGCTACGTGCGGACCTAAAGGCTGACATGGCGCAGCA
>CALJDK010000083.1 GCA_938023735.1 uncultured Acidimicrobiales bacterium | reverse complement strand
GTGTCAGACCAAGTGTCAGACCAAGTGTCAGACCAAGTGTCAGACCAAGTGTCAGACCAAGTGTCAGACCAAGTGTCAGACCAAGTGTCAGACCAAGTGTCAGACCAAGTGTCAGACCAAGTGTCAGACCAAGTGTGTGCGGTAGAACTCGTTGAGGGCGGCTAGTAGGCGCTTTTCGTGGTTGTTGTAGGCCGTTCGCAAGGCTTCGCCGGGCCAGGTTGTTGGCAGGAGCTCGGCCGGTAGCGCCGGGTCGTAGAGAAGGTGGCGAACGACTTCGGCGGCGAGGCCGAACGATTCGGGGATGCCGGCGATGTCGTCGGCCTCGATATCGGCGATGAGTTCGTCAGCCAACCGATGCCAGCCGTCCAGATCCCACAACGATTGCGCCATGATGACCGGGTCGGCGGGCTGGCTTCGCAACGAATCGGCTTGGTCGGCCATGACCTCGGCAGCCTCGGGCAACCGATCGGCGGGAAGATTGGCGGGCCGGAGCCACACGCCATCGCGAAGTTCGGCCAGCTTCAAGACGTTGGCGGCTCGACGCAAACCAGCTCGCTGATCGGCCGAGCGAGCATCGCTGCCGACAACCCACTGCTCCCACCAGCCATCCCACGCTCCGCTTCCCGAGCGATCGGCCGGGGATCGTGGCCGGCTGGCGTCCTGGCGTTGCTGCCGCTCGGCCAGCGGACCGGCGAGGGTGTAAACGCCGTCGTCGTTGGTGAGCTCGCCGTTCTGCACCATTCGCGTGAGCGCGACTCGCATGGTGCCAGGAGCAATACCGAATAACTCGCCGAGGGCGACGAGTAGCTTGCCCGACAGCGTGGCCGGGTGACGCCCAAGAAGCGTCGAGGCAATCAGGCTGCGGCTGTTGAGGGAGCGTCGCTCTGGGCGACGAGCGCTTTCCATAGTGACCTGTAGGTGGGCCAGACCAGATCGGGGGTGAGATAGCCATCTTCAACCAGGATCTGATGGAACCGGGGAAGGTTACGGAGCGGCACGCCCGAATCGACGTGATGGGCTACGTGGTAACCAACACTGAGCGGCGCCAAAAAGCGGCTCAAAACGCCTTGGCGAACATGGTGGCTGGTTTCGCGACGATCCGACGAGCGGGTCATTCCACCGTGCTCGGCGATGGAGCGGAGGCGGTTAAGTACCTGATACACGGTGATGTAGGGCAGCACCCAGATTGTGAGGAACAGCAGCGGACGCCCAGCGGCGAAGAAGGCAGCGAACACGGCGGCCTGCATGCCGAAAAAGCGGAGGCTGTTGCCGAAGTACTTGCGCTTGACGATGCCGGTGAACCGAGGCTTTAGCTGACGCCAGGCCGACACGCCGGTGGCGTCGCGGCGCAGTTTCCGCCGCAGCGACGACGGCGCAATCGGGTAGAAGCTGTAGAGGAGGAAGTCGGGTTCTTTGGGGCCGAACTCGTCGCGGTGGTGGTTGGCGTGGCCTCGGCGATAGTGATGGGTGCCGGTGCCCAGCGGAATCCAGCCGAGAATGTTCACACCGATGATGTCGTTGACCTTGCGGTTGGAGAACAACAGGCGGTGGGCGGCCTCATGATGCAGGATGTACATCCGGTTCTGGGCAATGGCCATAAGCGGAAACGCGGCCAGCGTGACCGCTAGATTCGACGCCCAGATAACCACGGCCACGATGAGCGGCGGGTAGAGCAGCGCCAGCACCACCGTGACCGCATTTCGTGCGTTGGGGATTCGCCGCAACTCGGCCCGAAGCTCGGGCAGGGGGCGTCCGTCGGGGCGGAGCCGGTTGGATCCGGCGAAAGCGGGGATGCTTGGGGGCACCATTCCGCCCGTGTGCGCGGCAACAAGTTCGTCGAAGGTCTGCGAGTCGGTTACAGCCACATAATTACTATTACAAGTGGAACCACATCTGTCAAGGGGAACGTAATAGCAGTTTTCCGTGTTGGCGACGCCAACCGAACCTAAGGTCGGAACATGATCGTCACCGTTGTCCGATTTCCACCAACCGCTGAGCCGATCTCCGTCGACGAGGCGGCCGAGAAGTTTGGTGGCAATGCCCATACCTATCTCGACACTCCGGGATTGCTCTGGAAGGCCTACCTGCGAAGCGAAGACGGCCTTACCGTTGGCGGTTCGTACTGGTGGACCGACCGGGCCAGCGCTGAGGCCCGGTTTAACCCCGGGTGGCTGGCCGGGGTCACCGAAAAATACGGACAGGCGCCAACGATCGAATGGTTCGATGCCCCGGTGGTGGTCGATGTTCGAAATGACACCGTGCTCACTGAACCACCGAGCTAAGCCCGCCCGATCACCCTTCCCGGCCAAAGGGCCGCGATGTCACAGAAGGTCTGGGTCACGGGTAACTTTCGCGCGTGACAAACCCCGACTTTCTTGGCTTCGACACGCTGAGCCTGCATGCGGGCCAGCAGCCTGATCCAACAACCGGTTCTCGCGCTGTTCCGATTTATCAGACCACCTCGTATGTGTTCGATGACTCCGACCATGCCGCTGGGTTGTTCAACCTTGAGGTTCCCGGCCATCTCTACTCGCGGCTATCGAACCCGACGGTGTCGGTGCTCGAAGAGCGCTTGGCCGCCCTCGATGGCGGCGTCGCAGCTATCTGCACCGCCAGTGGAACCGCAGCGCTGCACCTGGCCATCGTGACTCTGCTGTCGGCTGGCGACCACGTGGTGGCATCTCGCAATTTGTACGGCGGGTCATACAACATGTTCAACCTCACGATGCCCCGTTTCGGTATCACTGCCACTTTCGTCGACCCTCGTAACCCTGAAGAGTTTGCGGCTGCGATTCAGCCCAATACCAAGCTGCTGTTTGGCGAGACCCTGGGCAACCCCGGCATCGAGGTGATGAACATTCGGGCGGTGGCCGACGTGGCCCACGCGAACGACATTCCGCTCATGATCGACTCCACATTCTCCACGCCGTACCTGATCCAGCCAATCGAATATGGCGCTGACGTGGTCATGCACTCGGTCACCAAGTTCCTCGGCGGGCACGGCATTGCGCTGGGCGGAGCGATTGTCGATGGCGGCAACTTCGATTGGGAAGCATCGGGCAAGTTCCCCACCCTCACCGAACCCTACGCCGGCTATCACGGCATTGTTTTCACCGAAGAGTTCGGACCGGCGGCCATGGGAATGCGGGCCCGAGCCGAGGGCTTGCGCGACTTCGGCGCATCGATGACGCCGGGCAACGCCTTCCATCTTTTACAAGGGGTTGAAACCCTGCCGCTTCGCATGGCCCGCCATGTCAGCAATGCGGTTGCGGTAGTCGAAGCGTTGGAGGCGAGCGACGCTGTGGCATGGGTGAAGCACCCGCACAGCGCCACCCATCCCGATCACGAACTCGCCAAGGACCTCTACCCCAAAGGCACCGGCGCCATCATGAGCTTCGGCATCAAAGGCGGCCGCGACGCCGGTCGAAAATTCATCGAGGCGGTGCAACTCGCCAGCCACCTAGCCAACGTTGGCGATGCCAAGACCCTGGTGTTGCACCCCGCCAGCACCACCCATCAACAGATGAGCAACGACGATCTCGATGCGGCTGGCATTGGCCAAGATCTCATTCGTTTGTCGGTGGGTCTCGAAGACCCGGCGGACATCATCGCCGATCTCGAACGAGCACTTCACTACTCGCAGAAGGGGCGGTAAATGGAGACCACGGTTGCCGGACGCAAGGTCCGGTTCGGAAACTCGGCAATGGATGTCGACCGCGACGCGCCGGCGGTGTTGTTTCTCCACGGCGCCGGGATGGACCACACGGTGTGGCAGCTCCAAAGCCGGTATATCGCGCACCACGGTTATCGGTCGATCGCCGCCAACTTCCCGGGGCACGACAAATCCGAAGGACCACCACTTTCCTCTATCGAAGAGATGGCTGCCTGGGCTGCCGACCTCATCGCCGCCCTCGACATTGCACCGGCCCATGTCGTCGGCCACTCGATGGGCTCACTCGTAGCCCTCGAACTCGCGGCGAGCAACCCGGCGTCGGTTCGATCCCTCGTTCTGCTCGGCGCTGCCGCGGCGATGCCGGTGAACCAAGCGTTGCTCGATGCGGCGGCCGCCGACCAGCACCTCGCCGGCGAGATGATGACCAACTGGTCGCACCACGCTTCGGCCCAGATCGGCGGACACGACGTGCCCGGATACTGGCAGATGGCATCATCGAGTCATCTGATCGATCGCTGCCCCACTGGAACCCTCGCCGTCGACCTCAACGCCTGCAACGCCTACCAGGGCGGCATCGAGGCGGCGGCCAAGATCGATGCGCCGGTCACCGTCATCATCGGCGACAACGACAAGATGACCAGCCCGCGGGCGTCAAAGCCGCTTGTCGATGAGCTGAGCACGCCATCGGTAGTAGTCATCGAGGACGCCGGCCATATGGCGATGATCGAAGCTTCCAAAGCCGTTCGCGACGCAGTAATGGCGGCTCTCGCCTCGACATGATGCGCTAGTCCAGAGCCTGGGACGCTCGCGTCGTGGCCGTCCGAGAGGTAGCTCGGCTAACCGCAGGGGTGCAGCAGTTTGTCGAGTAGGTAGTCGGCCATGATGAGGCGACCTTCGACATCGAGGTGCAGGCCGTCGTTGTACCACTCGGGGTGGTTCTGGGCGTCGGCTTCGATCCAAAAATCGGCGATCTCAAGCTGGGGCCATCGGCCAAGCGCGTCGTTCAGATGACCCACCACGATTGGCATCGAGGTGTTGAACCGGCTCGGCGCAACCCAGATCACCCGATCGACGTGTTCGGGGAAGGCGCCGATGAGCGCGTCGATGAAGCCCGGATAGTCGGGCTCCATCTCACCGCGGTAGTTGTGGCCGAGTCCGACGAAAACCGTGCTGCCCGTCACCTTCGCCTCAGCGACTTCGATGTCGACGATTTCCAGAGCGCTCGGAACGTTCAGGCCGCCGAAGCCTCCCCAGTTCACCGTGAAGTCCTCGAACGCCAGACCTATCTCGTACTGCGTCGACAGCAGCACCGAATCGCTAACGCCGTAGACGTGGGGAAACTCGGCCGGATCGGCGGGGTAGACCGCCTGCAGCTGGTTCAGGCATCCGGGCGGTACGAACACCCATGATCCGCACCCTTGCGAGCGGAACGCCACGTCGGTGGGCAGCAGATTCACCAGGCTGTTTGTGCTGGGGAGCTGCGTGGTTTCGATGATGTCGGCGTCGATGCCGCTCAGACGGTTGAGGCGCGTCCAGGTGCAATCGTCGGCGCTGGTTGCCCGATAGGTGCCGGGTTGAAGCTGGGTGGTGATGAGATAGTCGCCGTCGCCGGGCGTCTCGGCCAGCGTTGCGAGATCAGCCATGTCGACCCGAGTCCACGTGCCACAGCCCGCGCTGGAGAAGGTCCGGTCGGTATGGGTGATGTCGACAATCACTTGGTGGGCCGCATCGCGAAAACCTCGCGCGTTGACGTGAACCGGGGCGTCGGTGAGTCCTCTCGACCGCTCCCAGAAACAGCCAATCACGCTGGTGGCTACATATCGCCCCGGCTCGATATCGACGCCGATCTCGAACCGCCCTTCACCAAACGATGTCGAGAGATTGCTAACCGGATCGAGACACGTTCCGCCCTTGCGAGCAAGCCGGCCAAGAACCTTGGCACCGGTCTCGGGGATGGCTTTGATGTCGTCCGGGGCAACAAACGGTCGGGCATTCACCAGTGGGCGAGCGTTCTTCCAACCAATCAGCCGGGCGAGCGATGATACCGACGCACTGTTAATGCGGATCTCGGTAGCCGAACACGCTGCGGCAGGGAGCAGATCGGTTCCCGGTTGTCCGGCAAAGCACGTTCTGGGGTCGGCGATCAGGCGAAGAAATCGGCGGTCGTTGAGCGTGAGTTGTCGAAGGTCGACCAGCGACGTGAGCTCGCCCGCAGCTCGAAGTTCGACCATCTTCCCTGCCGACTTTGCGGTCTGGCCAGCCAACGTGTCGATGGCGGTCACGTCGGCCCAGGCGATGTCGACGGTGCCGACCGGGCACACCATGGGCGTGTTGCCAAGAGCCGGAGTAGCCGATGCACTCGAGTTTTCAGACAGCTGCACGGCAGCGAAATGAAGAACCAGGAGCGCAACAATGCCGAGATTCTTCGCCGCAGTACGTGGATCCATTTCGGCCCATGACCGTAGCGGTGCGAGACCCCGAGACCGCGGACCCCTATGGCAGTGAAATCACAGTGACGACGCCCGTGCTGCCATCGACTTCGACGGTGGCGCCATCGGGAATCCGCAGCGTTGCATCGGTGACACTCACGACGCACGGAATACCGAGCTCGCGGGAAACGATAACCGCATGACTCATTTGCGCGCCGACGTCGACAACTACCGCTTCGGCCGGCACAAACAGCGGCGTCCACGAAGGGTCGGTGAGCGGAGCGATGAGTACGTCGCCGGGGCCGAGGTCGCCCGGATCGGAAGGATCGAGAACCACCCGGGCGGTGCCCACGGCTTTGCCCGGACAACCCGACACGCCCGAAAGTTCGTCGCCCACCTCGACCGTTTCGGCCTGATGTTCGGATCGGAGCGGCCACGTGCTGGGCGACGGGATCTCGCCAAAAAAGGTGAACGGCGGGATTCGTTTGGCAAGCTCGTCCCGGGCGGCCCGACGCTCGGCGATCACTGGGGCAAACGGCAGCGGGTCGTCGATAAACGCTTCGAGCTCGTCGCCGACGACGTACCAAATGTCGTCGGCTTCGGTCGTTCCTCCCGCGGCGGCACCTCGAGCAGCGACCCGCTGGCCCAATTCGATTGCGGCCAGCCGCGTGACTTGGATGTAGCGCACCACGGTGGTCTTGCTGCGTTCGCGTGCCTGGCTGAACATGGTGGCCGAGCCCAGCACCCGGTCAAAAAGCTTGCGCCGGCCGAAGCCAATTTTCTCGCGGGTATCAGCCACGGTTGCCACCCGCTCGGCGGCAAGGCGTTGGCGCTGGGCAACAGGGTCGTGGTCGTCGGCGGCGCCGCGCATGCGGTCGATAAGCGCCAGGGGAAGCGTGTGGTTGGTGCCCCACGTATCGCACGCGACCTCCCACTCATTGGGTCCGCGGCTTCCGAACTCGTCGAGGAACACCTCGAATTCGGTAAGAAACTCGGAGGCTTCGGGAAGGGTTTGAAGTCGCTCTTCGAGTCCGGGCAAGCCGACATCGAACGCGGCATCGACGCCAGGCGTGGCGGCAGCAAGCTTGCCGAGCGTAAACAGCGATGCTGCCGGAGCAGCCGACTCGACCTCGCCGATTCCGGCCAGCAGTTGCATAGCCAGATCGGGGTCGTCGAGCGCATCGCTGCAAAGCCGGCCGAGCGTGGTGACAGCGGTCGATGCCTGCATCGAGGTGAACAGGTGCGATTCGAACAAGTGAATCCCGAAGTCGGAATACGCAGTGAGCGTTTCATACAGCGAAGCATCGGTGGCCTCGGCCGGGTCGCCCCGCTCGGTGATGAAGAGCTCGACCTCTCGCTTGTCGGCCTCGAGATGCTCGACATCTTTGGTGGTGATGGTTCGGTAGATAAAGCCGAGCGCCCGGGCCGACGCTTTCCGGTCGGTGTCGTCAGGGTGCGCAACGTGTGGCGGGACAATATCGGAGTTGCCCAGCAGGCCTCGATCGAGTTCGTCGAGGCTGCCGCCCGGCACCCGAAGGGCCACAACCCGGTTCAACGAGAGGTTGAGGTAGGAGTATCCGCAAAAAACGCCGAGGGCAACCGACACCTCGGAGTCATCACCCGGCGGCGCGGCTTCGACCATTTCGTCAGCCGACACGAGTCCGCTCCGAGCCACCGCATTGCGCATCGCGTGCTCGCCCTGTGGCCCGGCCAACGAGTAGCTGAGCGGATAGAAGACCTCGGGGTACACCTCGCCTGCGTTCCCGCGGGTGTACACCGGAAATCGCTGGCTCGGGGTGGCGCTGATGTAGCGGCAGATGCCGAGATCTCGGTAGGTCATCCGAGTAAGGGAAGGTCGTAGTTGTTCCTGAGGTACATCACGACCAGGAACGCTGCGACCATCATCATGATCGACACCACGATGGTCGACGGAGGAATCTTTCCGTCTTCGGGTATTCCCGGCGTGCGTTTACGCATCCACCGCAACGCCCGGTCGGCCCAGGCAACATCTTTCGACAGCACCACCAGGCCAGCGGCAACAATCACGCCGCCGGGTCCGGGGAGCGGCATGAGGATAATGCCCAAGATGACCAGGAAAAACCCGAAGGTCATGCGGGCAACACGCACCGCAATATGAGCCCGAGCTTCGGCCTCGGAGCTTTCGTGCTCGCCGGTGGCGTACTCGGCTTGAACCGCCGCTTCCTCGAGCCGCTCGTAGTCGAACCCGCTTGGCTCTTCCTCAGATGTCATGCAGCGAACTTACTGCCGATCGAGAAAGCGGTAGACATCAACAAGGTCAACACCTGGAAACGGCGAGAACGCCTGCGAGCCTGCTGGCAGTGCGGTGAGCACGTGGCTTCGTTGTGCCGCCGACGGCCAGGCGACGTCTTTCCATCGCTCGATGAGCGCCGGATCGGGTTGGCCGTCGGCCGAGGTTGAGCTGATTCGGCGGATCGTGTCGCCGCCGCGGAAGTACTGAGCGAACTCTTTTCGGGTTCCCACCGTAACGGCAAAGGGGTTTCGGCCCGAGTTGTTCTCGACGTAGGTGACGCACCAGAACTCGCCGTCGTCGGTTGTGGTGTGCTGGTAGTGCAACAGGAACCCGTCGCTGCTTTGCCACGCCTGACGTGAGCCCCATCGTCGAGGCAACCGTTGACCTTCGACCGTGCCGTCGGCCGCCGCGGGAATCTGAATGCCGTCGTTCTCGTATGCCTTGCCGATGACCCCTTCGGCGTTGGTGCGGAGGAAATGCACGGGAATGCCGAGGTGCTGAGTTGCGAGGTTGGTGAACCGGTGAGCCGCCGTCTCGTAGGAAACGTAGAACATTTCCTTGAGGTCCTCGATGCTGATGTCCTTCTCTTCCTTCTCGCGCTGGAGCAGTTCGACCGAGACTTCTTCGGGCATGAGCACGGCCGCCGCGAAGTAGTTGGACTCGATGCGCTGCCGGAGGTAATCGGCAAAGTCGCCAGTGGTTTGGTGATCGAGAGCGAAGTGGCCGAGGGTCTGCAGCACCACGGTTCGAGCGGCTCGAAGTGTGAGACCGTCGCGGTCGGGAATGTAGATAACCCGCCGACGTTGATCGGTAACCGATCGCGCCGAGCGGGGCATGCCCCGCACCCGCTCGATCGTGAATCCGAAGTGGGCGGTGATGGCGGTGAGAAGGCGTTCGGAGACCGGGCCACTTCCCGGATAACCAACCGCGTCGAGTGCCTCTTTGGCCTTGCCTTCGATATCGGCGAAGTAGTTGTTGCACTCGCGCATCTCGGTGCGGAGTTGGGCGTTGGCCATTCGGGCGCGATCGCCGGCGCGTTGGCTCTGGTTGACATCGCCGTCGGCGCCTTCTGATTCGGGGAGCGCCTCGAACAGTCCGACGATGGTTTCGAGAACCTCGTCGGTGACCTTGGTGGTGACCTTCACCTGCGGCAAGCCGAGGGCCCGGTAGCGCGGATCGTCCATCGCTCGAGCGACGCCCAACTCGAGCTCGCTACGTCGATCGGGCGGGGTGGGGTCGAGCAGCTCGGCAAGCTCTACCGAGAGCGCATCGGCGAGGTCGTCGATGAGGCTCAGTTTGGCCTCGACCCGACCGTTCTCGAGCTGACTGAGGTACGGGGCGGGCCGCCCGACCTTTTCGCCCAGCTCGTTGAGGGTCAGGCCACTGGCTTTGCGAAGGTGTCGAACCCGGAACCCAAGCACCTTGGCGTCGATTGTTGTGTTCCTAGCCATGTGAAACCACCCACTGATCGAAACAAGCCCCAAAATTTGACTCCGAAAAAGCAGTCATCTTTCGATTATAGGAAAATTTCGGTTCGATTCGAGTGGCTGGGCAGGGAATTCCGAACGGTGGTTGGCCATACTTTTGCTGAGTAGTCCGTGCATCCCCCCAAGCCGTGCGAGAAGAACATGAGCATTTTCGAAGAAGTCGACCTGACCCCACCGACCGTCGAAGGAGTCCTTACTCCGGGCGCCGTGGCCTTTGCCGGCGACATGGAACGACTGTTCCGAGGTCGGCGAGCCGAACTCCTTGAGGCCCGCCGCGAACGTTTGGCTGCGATGGCCAATGGCGATCAGCCCCGCTTATCGGCAGAGACCTCGAAGATTCGTCGCAACGAATGGCAGGTTGCCACCAGGCCCGAGAAGACCGAGCGTCTCGCAGTCGACGTGTTGTCGCCGACCGACCCGGCGGTGGGCTTGTCACTGGTCTCGGGTGTGCGGCTCTGCATCACCGACTGTGCGCTGGCCGAGGACTGGGCCGACCTACTCAATGGTCATGCCGCGGTGCGCAAGGCCAAGGCTCGCCAGTCCAATCGAACCGCACTTACCGCAATGCGGCCCCGACCGCTCGATGTCGATGAGCCCAACATGATGATCGACGGCCAACCAATGTCGGCCAGTATCTTCGACTTCTCGGTAGGCATCTACCACGCCGCAAAACTTGGCGACGCAATGCGCAAGCAGCGGTTTGAGTTGGCCGGCATCGAAAACCACCACGAAGCCCGACTCTGGAACGACATCATCGGTCACGCACAGTCACGCCTCGGTCTGGCAACCGAGTCGATCTGCGCCATCGTCGCCGTCGACAACCACTCGGCCCTTTTTGAACTCGACGAAATTCTGTTCGAGCTTCGACACTTCGGCGCAGCGCTCCGCAGCGTCGGCGGCGCAAGCCAAGCCAACCTGGTAGCAGCCACGAGCGAACGCCGAGGCGCACTCAGCATCGAGCCAACCATCGACCTCACCACCTGCGATAACTCGGCGCTGTTTGCCGAAATGCCTGCGGCAACCTGAGCCGTTCTGGGTCATATGACCTAGAAGCAGTGGCTTTCCGGCCCTACCAACCGCGCTCAAGGTCACCTAACGTGGTTGGATTGACTACTTATGGTGGGCTATCTGAGGCAAGGGAGTCCGTGTGAGCGGTAACTCGACCTCGTTAACCCGGAAAGCGCTGGCACTTTCAGCGTTGGTGCTCGTACCAACGCTCCTCGCCGCCGCGCTCGCTTTGCGCACCTCGCTTAACTTTATGGAGCAGGCAGCGTTTGACACCGTCGAAGTCCAGGCAACGGTTGGCGCCCAAGAGGTTGAACTGTGGCTCAACAGCAAGACCGCCGAGGTCGACTTTGTGGCGGCGATGCCCGCCATCATCGACCCGATCGCCAACTACTTCACGAATCCGAAACAGTCGCTGAACCCCGCCGACCTCGATGCTGCATCGCTCGGGTTTCGATCCGTGTCGGTGTATGGGCCCGACGGTCGCAGAATTGCCGCCAGCGAAGATGCACCCGTTCTTACCGAAGCCCAAATCGACCAGGCGCTCAGCGACGGCATGATCGTCGGCGAAGCGCGACGGATTACCCGCGGCGACGACCGCGTGCTCATTCTTTCGGCAGTGCCCGCTGGCGCAGGCGTCGGCATCTTCGCCGCCGAGGTACCACTCGACGGACTCGCCGAGGTTCTCCCCACCGAGACCCCCTGGGATTCGGGAGAAATCTCGGTGGTTCAAGCTGACGGCAACTCCAATCTTCGTCCTATCACGCCGCTCCGTTTCCAAGATGACGGTGCGTTCAGCAACATGGCCCCGGTCGATGGACTCAGCCTTGGCTCCGACGACATCTTTGTGGGCGTCGACTACCGAGGTATCGACAGCGTTGGCGGCACCCACGTCGTCGAGGGTTCGCCTTGGCGGGTCCTGGTGAAGGCCGACACCGACGATGTCATGCTCGCCCCGCAGCGGGTGCGGCTCATCTGGCTGGTAGCCGCCGGAGTCGCGTTGCTCTGGGCCGCCTTGGTATTTGCCATCTCGAGCCGCCGCTGGCAACGACGAGTCCGCCTACTTACCGACGCGGTCGACGACCTTGCGGTGGGTCAGTCCTTCGAACCAATCCCGTCGGTTGGTCGCGACGAAATCGGGAAACTCGCCGGCTCGATCGACCGGATGCGCGAGAACAACCTGCACGAACACGACCGGCGAGAAGAGGTCGAGCGCGAGCTTCGCCACCAAGCCCACCACGATCAACTCACCGGGCAACTCAACCGTGCCCGATTTATGGACCTTCTCACCGAACGACTCCGAACCGCTCGGGGCATCGACTCGGCTGTTCTTTTTTGTGACCTCGACGATTTCAAGTCCATCAACGACCGCTTTGGCCACAACGCTGGCGATCAGCTTCTCACCACTATCGCCGACCGGTTCGCCACCCAGCTTGAGCCGGGCGAATATCTTGCCCGCTACGGCGGCGACGAGTTTGTGTTCCTCTGTTCCAGCGCCGACGGACGCGCCGAAGAGCTTCGAAACGAACTGTCCCGCTCGCTTCGAGCCGGTGTCGAGGTAGAGGGCCAACCCCTCATCGTCGAAGGCAGCATCGGTATCGCCCACAGCATGGTGAACGAACAGCCAAGCGAAATCGTGCGCCGAGCCGACCTGGCGATGTACGAGGTCAAGAAGAATCGCAAGAGCGCAATGCTCCCCGGCGGCGGCGATCGTCGCCGCGAAACTCTCCGCGGCGACAACGAACTCAGTCTGGCCATCGAAGAGAACGAACTTCGGTTGCTCTACCAGCCCATCATCTGCCTCGAAACCGGCCAGGTAACCGGCGTCGAGGGTCTTGTCCGTTGGCGTCACCCCGAGTTCGGCCTCCTCGACCCGGCCGGAATCATCGCTCGCGCCGACCGGAGCGGAATGCTCGACCGGGTTGACCGCTGGGTCTTCGAACAGGCCTGCCGTCAGCTCAAAGCCTGGGTGGTGAGCCGTTCGATCGACGATGACTTCTCGATGTCGGTAAACCTGTCGCCGCCGCTCCTTACCGACCCGGCGTTGGTAACCGACCTGGCGCGACTTCTCGACATTTACGACATCGACCCGCAGATGATTCAGGTCGAAATCACCGAACATGGATTGAGCGGTGTGGAAGAGCAGGTAAACCGCTCGCTCAACGGCATCAAGGATCTTGGTATCCGTATCGCCATCGACGATTTCGGCACCCTGCACTCCAACCTCGACCGGCTTCGTAGCTTTAAGGCCGACGCACTCAAGATCGACCAGAGCTTTGTGAGCGGTTCCGAGTGGAGCCAGGAATCACAGGCCATTCTGTCGGCCATCCTCTCGGTTGCCCGGGCACTGGGCGTCACCACCATTGCCGAAGGAATCGAAACGTTGGGCGAGCGCCGCGTGCTCACCGACCTGGGTTGCGAGTTTGGCCAGGGCTTCTTCTTCGGACCGCCCCGTTCGGCCGAGCTGACGGCGCAGCTGCTCAGCATGAGCCAGAACAAACTTCGCTGGCCCTCTTCTTGACGCCTCGGTCTTCGAGCACTGCCGAAGAACCGTCCGGAGAAACCCGGGCAAATCTGCGCTCAGCGCAGTCCTAACCGGTACCGTTTGCCCCGACGCTTCGGTGTCGTGCCTCCGTAGCTCAGTTGGATAGAGCAGGGAACTTCTAATTCCAAGGTCGCAGGTTCGATTCCTGCCGGAGGCGCTTTCGGCAATTTCCGCTAATGTCGGCGTGTGACCACGGAATCGATGACGGCAGGCCAGCCGCACACCAACGCCTACGCCCGGGCCGCAAAGATAAGTCGCGCATTCTTCTCGCTGTTCGCCACCTACGAATTCCCCGAGCGGCCTGCCGTTCTCGACGAAGGCGGCGTGATTGTTGCGTCGAACCACCGCAGCTTCTTCGATCTGTTTCTCGCCTATGTCCTGCTCTTCTCCTGGGGCGAAACGCCTCGCATGATGGTGCGGGGCTCCTACTTCAGCCAGCCCGGAATCGGGTGGCTGTTACGCACCACTGGTTGCATTCCGGTGCACAAGGGTTCGGGAATGAACTCGGTCGACGATGCTCTGGTCGAACTCGCCGCAAATCGGTCGATCTGCATCATGCCCGAAGGCCGTCTGGTTCCTGCTGCAGAACGCCCCAACGGTGTCGGCCCTGCCCGCGATGGCGTCGGAAAGCTGGCCCTCAAGAGCGGCGCACCGGTTCTTGTGGTTGGTGTTGCCGGTTCGGATCGGGTGTGGCCAATCGGCAAACCGGTGCCGCTCCCCCGCCGCAAACGCACCACCGTCGCAATCACCACCGAAACGCTTCGCGATCTTTCCGGTTCACCCGAAGAGGTGAAAGACCAAATCATGGGCGAGCTTGCCGTGGTTGTAAACGCAGCCGAAGCAACCGCCGGTAACCCTGCGCTCAGCTGAGCCGATTTTCACTCGATACCCGGTTCTCACTTCGGGCATTTGGGGCGTATGCTGGCAAGCCTTGGTGGCCGTAGCTCAGTTAGGTAGAGCTCCGCGTTGTGGTCGCGGTTGTCGCGGGTTCAAATCCCGTCGGTCACCCCACAAAACATATGCTGTTGCAAAGTGATGGTCCCGGGCTTTTGCCCGGTACCATCACAGAGCAATTTCAGCGCCTCTAGCTCAATTGGCAGAGCATCGGACTCTTAATCCGCAGGTTCTGGGTTCAAGTCCCAGGGGGCGCACTAAAATTGAGCGGACCGTCGAAGACCTTCGGGTGGGATGAAAAGGTCGTGCGGTTCTTGGCTGCTCATTCTGAATCCTTGGCGTCGACGTGCTGCACAAGTGCGAGTCTTGCTGCTTGGCGGGCGAGCGGGAGCAGGTTGTCGGCGAAGCCGAGGTGCTCGAAGGTCTGGGCTGCGTGCGCAATGCACAACAACGAAAACGCGGTGACCTCGCGTTGGTCGACAGGGACCGATACGGGGAGCTGAGCAGACAACGACTGCTGGAATCGCAGGTAGATGGCGCCGAGATCGCCACGGAGCTCGTCATCGTGGTAGCTCTCGCCGATGAGTTGATCGACGAGCTGGTTGATCTCCGGAACCGACAGGCGTCCGTCGAAGAGCCGGTCGAGCAACTCGTCAGCGTCTGCGGCCCGCCGGTCTTCAGTTCCGACCACGTCGAGGGCGTTCTCAAGTGCCCGCTCGACGGCTGCCCGCATCACTTCGCTCTTGTTCCCGAGATAGTGCCGGATGATGCTGGGCTGCACCTCGGCCACCTCTGCGATTCGGGCGAGGGTGGTATTGGCCACACCGACGCGGAGCATCGTGGTGCAGACCGCGTCGAGGATCTCGGGTCGACGAACTGAAGCCAAGCTGGGTCGTGCCATGGCGAAAGTATGGCGCCTCCCGGAGCGAACGGGGAAGTTTATTGTTGATCTCTACAAACAATAAACCTAGAGTGCTTCATCTCGGGACGGATTACGGCCCGAACAGACGAGGGGGTCGGTATGGCAGGAATGATTGAGTTGGACAGGCTCGAGCACTTGATTGGCAGCGGTGAGGTCCGCTGGGTGTGGGCGGTGATCGTTGGCAACAGCGGTCAGCCGCTGGGCAAGCTGCTGCCGGCCGAAGTGTTCCAGCGCAAGGTGATCGCAGGAGGCGGGATGCCCGTGCCACTCGTCGGCTTCGGACTCGACATCGAACAGGAACTCCTCGCCGGCACCGCTGAAGCGACGGGCGTGCTCACCGGAATCGGGGACATGTGGTGCGTGGCCGACCCGGACACCATCCGGATGGTTCCGTGGGAGGAAGCCACCGCGTTGTGCATCCTGGACTCGTACTACCTCGACGACCGCGATCAGGCGGTGGAGTTCGCACCCCGCAACATCCTCAAGGCCCAGGTCGACGCCCTCGCTCAGCGAAGCCTGTCGGTTCAATGCGCGTCTGAACTGGAGTTCATCACCTACGCCGGAACACCGGCGGAGAACTGGGAGAACGGCTATGTCGATCTCACCGCATCGAGTCGCTACCGGGCCGCGTACATGTTCCGGAATCAAGCCCGCCATTCCGGGTTCCTGACCGATCTCATGTCGACGATGGACGGGTTGGGCATCGAGGTTGAAGGGGCGTTACCCGAGTATGGCTTCGGCCAGTACGAGGTCAACATGCACTATCAGGACCCCGTTGCGATGGCCGACCATCATATGTTGCACAAGGTCGCGGCCAAGGTCGTCAGCGAACAGCACGGAATGACTGCCACGTTCATGGCTAAACCGAGCATGAACGATGTCGGGAACGGCTGCCACCTCCACCTCTCGCTGGAAGGTGCCGACGACACCAAACTCGACCAAGCCATCGCGGGGCAGGTAGCACTCACCAGAGAACTGGCGTTGACCTTCGCCCCCAACCCCAACTCGTATCGCCGTTTCCAGCCCGAAATGTTTGCTCCCACCAACGTGGCGGCTGGCCACCAGAATCGAACGGTCTCCCATCGAATCGTTACTGATGACGCCACAGGCCGCAGAGTCGAGTTCAGGCCCGCAGGTGCAGACGTCAACCCCTACGTTTTCATTTCCGGCGTCATCGGAGCCTCTCGTCACGGGATCGAACAGGAACTCGATTCGGTTCCCGACTACCGCGGATACGGCTGGGCCGACGAGTCCCTCCCTGCTCTGCCGACCTCCATGCCCGATGCCGTCGACCTGTTCAAGGAAAGCAACGTGTTGCGATCGCTGCTCGGGGAGGCGGCCCACGGCCACCTCGTGATCCTGGCCGAAGAAGAGCTTGCGGCCAGTGCTGCTGCCAACGTCGACTTCGACGGCGACGACGTCACCGAGTGGGAACAACGCCGCTATCTCGAGCGGGTCTAAGGGCCCAGGACGGATTGACCTTGAAGAACTTGAAGAAGCTGACTCGACGAGAGTTTGTTGAAGTGATGGCGGCGGCGGCTTCGGCTACAGCGGGAGGCACACTCCTCGCGGCATGTGGCTCCGATGAGGCATCGGATACTCACAAGGCCACAGTCACCGGCTACCTCCGCACCAACTGGGGCCAGGACCCCTATGCACGTGGCTCCTACTCCTACGTTTCGCGGCAATCACCGGGAACCGGAATGGAGGACCGGACGGTAGTCGAAGAACCGATCGGTACGCAGCTGTACTTCGCAGGCGAGGCGCTCAATCCGATCTACCAGAGCTCTGTCCATGCTGCGCACGAATCAGGGCTCCGCGTCTCCGCCACCATGCTCGAGGGCACACCAACGCGGGTTGGCATAGTCGGTGCAGGCATGGCCGGCCTCACCGCGGCCGCCACGCTAAGCGAGGCTGGCGTCGATGTGACCGTGTGGGAGGCCCGTGACCGAATCGGGGGCCGGCTACACACCGACACCTCGCTCGGGTTCGCGAACGATCTGGGTGCGTCGTGGATCCACGGCCCAGAAGGAAATCCGCTGACCGCTCTAGCAGACGAACTTGGGTTGGATCGGGTTGCGAGCGACGACGATTCCTTCGCTCTGCGCGGCGCCGACGGGAACGAAGTCAGTTTCCTCTTTGCCCCAGATTGGGTCGAAGAGGCGCTGCTCACCATCCAAGCGGGCACTGACCTCGACGACCTCAACCCGACCTACATGAACGAAGTGTTCCCAGACAGAGGCACGGGATATGACGGCCCTGACATCTTGCTTCCCAACGGTTACGGGCAGATTCTCGATGCACTCGAAGGCGAATACGGCGTGGCCTTATCGGCACCTGTGTCGAAAGTGGCACTCGGGCCAGACGCAGCCGAGCTGCACCGGGAAGATGGTCACGTGGAGTCGTTTGATGCGGTTCTGGTCACGGTTCCTCTCGGCGTTCTCAAGGCGGGCAGCATCGACTTTGATCCCCCTCTCCCGGCCACGAAGCAGGCTGCGATCGAGCGCATGGGAATGGGCGTCCTCGACAAGCTCTATGTCGTGTTCGACGAACCATTCTGGGACGACGCTTCGAACATCATCTTGACGGAAACCGGTCTCCCTCGTGGACAGTTCAACTACTGGGTCAACCTCCATCGAAGCTTTGGTGTGCCCGCCCTTGTGGCACTCAAACGGTGGTCCTCCGGCACAAGACCTAGCTCTACTTAGCGACGACGAGTTGATCTCCACAGGTCTGCAGGCTCTCAGTTCGGCCTACCCCCAGGCATTGGCGTAGCTCGGCCTACAAGGAGCGTTGGTACTGCCAATCCTGCGCAGCACGTCAAGGATTTCGGGCCATTTTTCAGGCTTGACGATCTTTGCCTGACCGAAGTGCGCAGAATTCGCAGGTCCTTGGCGCTGATGAAAGTGCTCCTCGCGCTCAAGTAGCTTCTAATCCATGTTCACCGTCTGTGCAACGAAGAAGCTCGCCGACCACATTGGCGTGGCACTCGGGACCGAGCGCCCTGAGCCAACGACACGCCTCGGCGATTGGTACGCCAATCGGGTTTTTCTTCGACCCAAACAACATGTGATCTTCGTGAACGAGGCCACGCTGCTGCCGGTGATCGTCCCCGCAGCGCCAGCAAAGACACTCCCGCAACGCTTCGTTCGCCAGTACGGCAACGTGCTGCGCGCCCTCGGAGTCGACGAGGCATCGATTGCGATAGAAACCGCATCAATGGACACCGTCAACTGGACGAAAACCTCGAACCGAAGCGTCGTCGGCTCGATGAACGACTTCATCAAGCACATCGAATATCGCCCCGACCTCACCGCCGAACTCTCGCTGACCCAACTGGCCGCCCGCCTCGCCAATACCCCATGCCGCGCCGGGCGACGCGACCCGATCTGGCCCGACCGACAAACATGCGAAGCCTTCGCCCGCACCCAACCCGATGCGCCAACCACAACAGGTACCATTCACCACCTCAAGATCACGCTCCGTAGCGTGAAGCCCCCGGTGTGGCGACGGATCCAGGTCCCTTCCGCGACGCCGCTCAACGAACTGTCACCAATTCTTGAAGCAGCTATGGGGTGGATGGGAGGACACCTCCACAGCTTCGAAGCAGACAACGTTCGCTACGAGCCGCCAGACCCGGACGGGTTCTTCGACTCACCGCTGTTTCGCAGCACCAACGAATCCACCGTGACCCTCGCCCAAGTCCTACCAATCGAAAAAGCAAAGATGCGATGGGACTACGACTTTGGCGACGGCTGGGAACACGACATCGTCGTCGAACAAATCGGCGTCCAAGACGCTGACCTTACCTACCCTCGGTGCGAGGACGGCCGACGAGCCTGCCCACCCGAGGACTGCGGAGGCCCGTGGGGCTACGAAGAACTACTCGAAGCGCTCGGCGATCCAACCCACGAACGGCACATCGAACTCAGTGAGTGGGCACCCCCCGACTTCGATCCCGCGATCTTCAACAGCGACGAAACTACCCGGGACATGCAATCGCCACGACCGCTCCACGGCTGGTAGGCGAGAACCGCCGAACACCCCGACCTCGAACCCGAAGATATCAACCAGTCGCTGAAGTACGCATCGCTCGCCGTCCAGGAGCGAGAACTACCACTCCGTAAACCAGCGAACTACTCGCCCGAACCAACGCCACCGGACCATCTGTGGTGCTCCTCCGCCTCAACAGTCCGCGACGAGCCGCCGGGCTCGCTTCGCTACTGGTCACCAATCTCAACCAAGTCGAAGAGGTGAGACAAGGCCGTCGTTTCGTGCGCTCGCGTTGACTACTTCGTCACGATGTTCAGTTCCCACCCGCCGAGGCTGCCGATCCTACGAGGGAGTTGATCCTTGAGGTAGAGCTGCCATTCGCCGTTTGGGTTCTCCCCATTGAACGCCGTGAGGTCGTCACGACCTTCCAGTTCGGGCTCATTGAAGAAGATCGGCGTCCGGTCGGTTGGCCGGTACACGCCAGCCAGTGTGCTGAAGGCCCGCGGGATTCTGCGTCGCGCCGATTCGCTGAAGGTGAAGGTGGATCTTTCGAGCGTCTGGGTCCTCCGTCCGGCCCACGCCATGAGCACAACCTCGGTGCCCTCGGGCGACACCAGCGCTACAGCAACATCCTGGGCGCGCTGGTGCTTGAGCCCACGCATCGTTACCTCGATGGCCGCAACCTCACCAGGAACGCCGGACACGCCGAGTATCGACGGCCATTCGCTAGCGACGCCCGCACCGCCTCGAGCGGGAATTTTGAACGGCCCGTCGACGCGGAACTGCGTCTCTGCGACTTCGCCGGCGGGTGGTATCTCAGGACGCTCGGATTCAGGTGTCGGCGCGTCGGCGATTCTCTCAGCGACCCAGCCTCGGAGACTCTCTAAGTCCGTGTACACCCCTTCGACGGGCTGATTCCCACACGACACCCCCCAGCTGACGATGCCAACTTGCACCCACGCACGATCGGAGTTCTGTCGGGCGAGGGGACCGCCACTATCTCCGGTACAGGAACCCTTGCCCGACATCGAAGGACCACCATCGGCGCACACCATCGTGTCCGGATCGAACGATTCCCGGCCCTCCTCGCTGAGACGCCGCAAGCATTGGGTATCGGAGACAAGCCGGACATCGGTCGCACGTAGCCGTTGGACCGGAGTGGCTCGCTCGGTGTTGATTTCGCCCCAACCGCTGACGATGACCTCGGCACCGGGTCTCGATTGGCGATCCACCTGGCTGCTCACTGCGTCGATGGTCTGCACATTCTCGTTGAGATCGAACGGGCGGTCGAGATACAGCACAGCCACGTCGTTCGCGAGACCGACCGAGCCCCACTCGGGATGGATATCAATCCTCTGAACGTCGCGAACCTGACCACCCTTGCGAAGGTCCACGGCGCCAGCTCGTATCTGCACACGGCTGCTGATCGATTCGTCCAGGCAATGTGCCGCACTCAGCACGACCGCAGCACCGACAAGCGAACCGCCGCAGAACTGGCCAACTTCGTCTTCGAGAGACACCTGGTATGGGTAGTCCCCGAGATTGGCCTTCCGCCCCTCGAAGATCGCCGAAGCTGGCGGGACAGTAACCGACAGCACTGCCGCCACGAGAGCAAAGGACAATACGGCGGCTGTGCAGACGCTTCGATTGAAACCGTGCGATTTTCTCGCTGGACAGCGAATTCCCTTTGTCACCTGCTTCGCCATCTTTCTCGACCTCCAACGACACATCTCCGGCGACACAACCAGCTCTACGTCCAAACCACCGGCTCCGGATGCAGAGTTGTCGGCAGTTCGACAACTCGCTGAGGTAGCGGTTCCGCGGAACCGCTCATGGCTACGCTTGGTAGTTGGACATCTACACACCGTAGTCAAGGTGCTCCCGCGGGAGCGCCTTGCTCAGGTGAGCAAACACATGGTTTACGGCGCACGACACCACAACCGCAGCGTTGCTGGCGCATGGAGCCTCGAACGGCCATCCCGAGTAGAGGCTCGGGAAACGGGGTAGTGGGGTCAAGCGTCCCCCTGACCCCACTACTCCAAGGAAGAGGTCAGCCGTCCCGCTGGCCCCGCCAAGCAACAAGGGCCATTGGGGAAGGGCGATTCACCCGTTTGCCATCGTTGCGCGTCTCCAGAATAGCCACGGAACGAATCAAACAAAACGTAGTCAAGGCACTCCCGCGGGAGCACATTGTTCAGATGAGCACGGAACTATTCCTCTTGTCCGTAACGTCCAATCTGTATGCGATTAAAGCAGGCAACCGAATCGAGTAGGCACCTGATTATCGGACTGTTGTCCGTGATCGCTTTGGTGACGGCTTCACTTCCCGAGAC
>CALJDK010000082.1 GCA_938023735.1 uncultured Acidimicrobiales bacterium | reverse complement strand
TACGGCCACGACTCGACCTATGAGGTCAACATGGGCGATCACCAACTGCGGGTTCGGCTCGGATCTGTTCCCCGGTTCAAGCGCGGCGACCGGGTCACGCCGGCCTTTGTTGGCCATTCGGCTGCATCGTTTCCGGCCACCGAGCGACGCTCGATATCGCGAGACGACCTCACCTAACCCCACGGTTACAGCCTCGCTGAGCAGGCCTTTCGCGATTTTTGCGCCAAGTTGGGCGGGAACAGGTGTGGCATGGCTCGCCAAGGTCAACTTCGCCGGTAGCGTGGAATTGTTGTGGGCATTATCGGAAACCCCGGCCTGTGGTCGTTCATCAAAGAAACGTTCTTTGCCGCCGATCGAAACCGGCTAACTGGCTCGGCTGCCGAGATGGCGTACTGGACCTTGGCCAGCCTGGCACCCATGTTGCTGCTTATGGTGGGTGCGCTGAGCTCGATCGACACCGTGTTGGGTTCCAAGCTTGCCGCCGACGCCCAAGATCAATTGCTCGACGGCGTCGAGCGGGTATTCGGTACCGATTCAACCGTGGACACCGCCATTTCGCAGCTCTTTGAAGATGGAAGTGGGGGAGCGCTTACCATCGGCGCAATCGTCACCGCATATTTTGCCTCACGCGGGTTCACCACGCTGGTTGGCACCCTCGACCGGATCTACGAACGCAAACCAAGAACCGGTCCTGTTGGCTTCATCATCACCCGAGCGGTCGGTGTCCTTCTCGGAGCGCTTTCGGTGTTGGTGTTGGGTATGACGCTGGCTGCAGTCGTTGCGATCACCGAGATCAGTACCAACCAAGCTCTACTGCGGCCGGTGATCGGATTGGGTTCGGTCTTGCTGCTCATCGGGTGGAACGCAACGTTGTATCACTGGGCGCCGAGGCAGCGCACGAAGTGGTCCCATGACCTTCCCGGGGCATGCTTGGCGGCTATTGGCACCTCGATCGCTACGATCGGTGTCGGCTACTACGCCAGCGTCATACCGGCCGCCAACAACGTTGTTGGTGTTCTCGGTGGTCTGGTGGTGTTGCTCACCTGGCTGTGGGTGGTCTCGATGTGTGTGCTGGTCGGCGGTCAAGTGAACGCGCTGCTCGACTTCAACGAGGCGCATCGACGAGCAGAAGCGATCGCCGATATGGGTTTCGACGACCCAACATCGGCGCTCGACTAGCCGAAACCGCAGGTCGATAACGGCGTTCGCACCCGCGACCTTTACCAAAACAGGCATAACGATCTTTCTCCGTAGGCCGATAGGGCAAGTCAGAACCTAACTATCCCTTGGGGTCACCATGCGCATCTCGGCGCTGCGAAGTCTTTCGATCGTCATTGCCATGTCGCTTCTCGGCGTGGTGATGGTGGTGGTCGCCCCCGCACCGGAGGTAGGCGCGCAAACTGGTAACCCGGTGGTCACGATTGCCGAAGTTCCGGGCCCGTCAGGATTCGGAATTGAGACCGGAACCGCCGTGTTCGATGGCTTTGGGGATTGCGGCGGCGCCACACCATTGGCCCCTCCGATTCCGTTTCCCGGAAACGACTGCGGCGCCGGCGACAACGTGGTTCGAACCAACGACATCGTCAGTTACGGAACCTCGGTCTCGGTAAGCAACATGCTTGGCCCGGCTGACGACGGTGGTCCGGAACATGTCGACGACGTGTTCTTTGTGCAGACCGTTACCCCAAACTCGCCCGATGCCGTCATCGAATTTGTCGGCCTCCCGGCCGCATGCCGGACGGGCAATAACGCCGACACCGGAAACCCCTACGGCCCGCAGTCGGCGATCAACCCGTTGCCGGGTGGCACCTATGAGATCATCTGCAACCTGGGACGGCTCACCGGTCCGACCAGGACGGTATTCATGCGGACCCAGGTTCGAGTGTCGGCAGATTCGAAGAACGAAGCGTCGTTCACGTCGAGCAACGAGATCTGCCCCGACGGTTTCAGCCCCAACGGGTGTTCGGTCATTTCCACCCGTCCCGAGGTAACCGGCGTTGACACCAACGACCTGTCCGACGACGAAACCACCTTTATCTCGGCTCGTCCGCAGTTTGACCTCGCGAAGAACAGGTACGGCCCCAACTACATCGGACCCCAGAAGAAGCCGAACGCCACCGCGACGACCGACGACGACGAGCCCGGCCTCATGTACCGCTACTACATGACCATCGAGGCCGATGCTGCCTCTGACGGAAAGGGCGGACAGTCGCTCGACTCCGACCCGATCACCTTCAACGACATCGTGTACGTGCAGGGTACGACCACCCAGGTTCCCAACTTTGAGCTGGCCACCTGGATCAACGGTAGTCCGCTCACCCCCTGTTTCTGGAATAACCATGGAGGCCGACCAATCCCGTGGGGCAAGCAGAACGGCACCACGCGAAACTCCACCAACAGTGTTGTCGACACCGGTGACTGGGCTTGTTCGCAGAGCGCTCCCGGTGCGCCGATCCAGGTCAGCCTGACCGGTACCGATACCTCGGGATCTACCTACCCCGACACCGGCAACAACAACTCAACGCAGCTGACCCCGCCGTACTACGTGGCCGCTGGCTATGTGTACGTATGGGTTCCCTACGAAGATATCGACCGCTACGACCCGGCCGCGGCCTGTGATGCCTCCGATGCCGCCGCCGGCTACTCGGCGCCCTTCTGTGGCGAAGTGAACGGCATCGGTGACCTGCCCATCACCAACTGTGTTGGCGAGTTCGACCCCGATGCCACCGACGCAAACGGCAACCCGGTCTCAAACTACGGACCCGACATCGAGCCGGGCACCTACGGTTCGGGAAGCGCCACCAACAACTGCCGCAACTCGAGCCTTCGGCTCACCACGTCGGGTTCGTTCTCGAAGTACTACACGACCAACGTGACCAACAACGTCAGCCTTGGCGGAATCCCGCCTGGCCAGACCTGGTACCACACCGGCGATGGCCCGCTCGAGCCAAACCAGTACGTAAGCACATGGGCTCGTATGAACAACACCGGAACCGTGCCCCAAACCGGCGTTGTTGTCTGCGAAAAGATCGACAATATGACCACCACGGTGGCGCCGATCCAGAGTGGCGCTGCCTGGGTGCCAACCAACCCGGCAGGCCTCACCAACCCGGCGCTCGGCCGTACGCAGTTCGACTACCCGAACGACCAGACCACAACGATCGTCGAGTACGCAACCGGCCCGGCTGGAACTCCGCTGAACGGCTATGTGCAGTGGGACAACGACCACCTTGTCGGTGGCATCAACCCGCTCTCGGGGCTCTATGACAACGCGACCTTCGGTACCCAACGCACCACCACGTGCGAGGACGCCGACGGAAACTGGAACTCCGATCCTTACGCATTCGATCCCAACCCCACCGAGAGCCTTAGTCGAATCCGTTCGGTGCGAGTCCGCACCCTCGACGGCTACGAACTCGCTGCCGGCGACCGCCTCGTCCTCAAGATCCAGGTTCAGGCTCGCAACGACTTCTTCGGCGGGCCACATGACGGCACCGCAATCCCGGCCGGCGTCATCGCTCCGAACTTTGCCACGTGGAAAGCAAACGAGCTCTTCGGCGGCAACTTCTACCTGCCCACGAACTACAACGCGAATGCCGACTCCGGCTCCTACGGCGACCGAATGATTTTCTCTCGCGGCTTTGTTCGTCTCGACAAGTGGGTTGTTCCCTATAACACCCACCATTCGGCGGTGAATCCCGCTGACTACACGGCCGTCGACGGTGGCCTTGCCGGCGATCCGTTCCAGTTCCGTCTGCTTCCCGCAGCCATCTCGAACCTCGACCCGGCCACTGCTCCGATGACCAACGTGGTGGTCGAAGACGTCCTTCCGTCGTGGCTCAGCTACGACCCCGTTTGTACCCAGGCAGTCAGTGCGTACGGTCCGCCAGTCATCACCCCCAATACGCCAAACCCGGGCGAGACCACGCTCAGCTGGAACCTTGGCACCGTGATGCCCAACACCCAGATTGACCCCATCGATTTTTGTGTGAACTCGAGCAACCTCGCACCCGATGGCACCAACGCGGTCAACACCGCCAAAATCAGTTCAACCGAAGACACCTCCACCGAAGCACAGCGAAGCGCTTCGGCCACCGTGCAGCTTGCCCAGCTTGGCGAGTTCCGCATGGCCAAGAGCGTCGATACCAACCTCGACCCCGAGGACAACCCCCAGAACTACACAGTGGAATGGCTCAACTCGAGCGACTTTGTGACCCTCGACGCTCCCGTGGTTATCGACGTGTTCTCCCACAACCTCGACGGCACATCGGAGGGCTCGGGTGCGCCCCGAAACCCCGAGTCGGACTTCAGCGGCACCATCGAACTTGCCGGTCCGGCATCAGCAACCATCAACGGTGACTTCTATTACTCAAAGCGCGACCCATTCGACATCGATCAAGATCCCGCCGATCCAACTAACCCGTTCTTGGCTGGGCCATACGACGGAACCAACCCAAACCTCGGACCGCTGGCTGATGCTGACGGCGATGGCGAGTCCGATAGCGGCCACACCATATGGTGTCTCCCGGCCGATTTCGGAACCGGAAGCTGTCCAGCAACGTTTGCCGATTCGACGGCATTGATGCTGGTTGGTCAGGACGAAGTTGGTCCCGGTGACAGCGGTTCGTTGACCTTCACCATCGACGCTGATGGAAACGACAGCGGTGACGTGTACGGAAACCGCGCCGCCGGTTTCACTCCATCGCTTCCCGGCCAGATCAGCCAAACCAACACCGTGGTTGTCGAAGTGGTGTCGTTGTCACTCGGCGACTTTGTCTGGTTCGACTATGACAACGACGGAACCTTCGACCCGTCGCAGGGCGAGCTCCCAATACCCGACGGCGTTGTGATTGAGTTACGCAATGCGGCCGGCACGGTCATCGAGACCACCACCACGGCCGCAGGACGCTATCTCTTCCTCGACATGGTCGCTGGTGCCTACAGCGTGTCGATCCCGCTTTCTGAGTTCGCACCCGGAGGGCCACTCGAAGGCTTCTATCCCTCGTCGCCGCTGTCGGCGCCCGATAACGACGACAACGAAGACATCGACCAGAACGGCTACTTGGATGCCGGCGGAATGGTCATTACTGATCCAATAACGGTGACCTTCGCTGCAACGCCTCCAGATCAACTTACCGGCGACGTTGTCGTCACCGGTGAAGAACCAGTCGGCGAGGATGTTGCAGGCGTCGACTTCCTTAGCATCGACGCGTTGTCGAACCTCACGCTCGATATCGGGCTGCTCGGTGTCCCCGATGTTGACCTTCTCAAAGAGGTCAACAACCTCGACGCCAACAGCACCCCAGGCCCGTTCGTACCGCCAGCCAGTGGCGTTACATGGACCTACAGCGTCGCCAACCTCGGCCAAACCGACCTGTTCGATGTCACGGTTACCGACGATCAGTTGCCTGATGCTGATATCTCCTGCGCAGATCATCTTGGCGACACCAACAGCGACAACGTGATCGACGTAATCCGCGTTGGAGAAACCGTGGTCTGTACCGCATCCGGGTCGGCCGTTACGGGTCAGTACACCAACACCGGTTCGGTCGTGGCTTCACCCCCAGTCGGCGACGATATCGAAGACGAAGACCCCGCGAACTACTACGGCTACGTCGGAACTATCGAGATCGAGAAAGCCACCAACGGTGACGACGCCGACACCACCTCGGGCCCGCAGGTTCCCGTCGGCGGAGCGGTGACCTGGACCTTCGAGGTAACCAACACCGGTAACGTCGACCTTGCTGCCGTACAGGTTACCGACAACATCGTTCCTGCAGCCAGCATCGATTGCGGTGCCGGTAGCAACATCATCCCAACCCTTCTCCAGGGCGCCGCCAACTCAGTCACCTGTACCGCCACCGGCACCGCAATCGCCGACCAATACGAGAACACCGGATCGGTAACCGGGACGCCAATCGACGACACCGGCACGGCAATCCCGGAGGCCCCCGCCGCGACCGACGACGACGATTCGCACTACTACGGCATCAACCCGTCGGTCGACATCGAAAAGGCCACCAACGGCATCGACGCCGACACCCCGACCGGCCCAATTGTGGCTGTTGGCGACACCATCACCTGGACCTATGAGATCGAGAACGATGGCAACACGCCGCTGCTCGGCGTAACCGTCACCGATAACCAACTGGCCTTTGCTGCGATCGTCTGTGATCCGATCAACGATGACCCGGGTGGAAACAACGTCATCAGCCTGCTGCTTCCCACCCAAACCGTCACCTGTTCGGCCACCGGTACCGCAACCGCTGGACAGTACACCAATGACGGCGCTGTGTTCGGCAACCCGGCGTTCCCCACCGACGAGGACGCCGGCTACGACCCGACCGATCCGTCGACCTGGCCATCGAGCGCCGGCGACTATGACGACATCGCCGGAGCAACAACCCCAACCGACTCGGACACCTCGCATTACCTAGCGTGGGTCGGTACCCCCGAACTTGACATCGAGAAGTCCACCAACGGATTCGACGCCGATACCCCGGCTGGTCCGTTCGTCATCGAAAACGGTGGCGTGTCGTGGACCTACGAGGTCGAGAACACCGGCGACATGGCCCTCACCAACGTTGCGGTCAACGACGACGAGCTCACCGCTTCCGACATCTCGTGTGCCGTGAACCATGGCGATACCAACCTCGACAACAGCATTGATCTGCTGCTTCCTGGCGAGACGGTCGTGTGTACTGCAATGAGCACAGCCGTTGTTGTGGCGCCAGTCGGCCAGTACACCAACCTGGCTGATGTCACTGGTGATCCGGTATTCCCCACCAACCCCGGCCCTGACTTCGACCCGACTGATGGAAGTTCTTATCCGACTGACCCGTCCGCCTTTATCGATATCGCCACGCCTGCGCCGACCGACGAAGACCGTTCGCACTACTTCTCGGCAACTCCGGACGACCCGGCTGCCGACATCGAAAAGGCCACCAACGGCGATGACGCCGACACGCCTGCCGGCCCGTACCTGATCCCCGGAACCGATACCGTCGCCTGGACCTTTGTGGTCGAGAACACCGGTGGCTACGTGCTGGCGCCGGCAACGGTCACCGATAACACGGTGGCGTCCGGCAGCATTTCCTGCGACGACCACCTTGACGACACCGACGGCGACAACGTGCTCGACGTGTTACGTCCAGGCGACATTGTCACCTGCACGGCCACTGCCACGGCTAGCACCGTCGGACTTCATAACAACATCGCAACCATCACCGGTTCGCCTGTCGTGCCTGAAAATTGCACCGGCTGTGACCCCGACGATCCCCAAACCTGGCCCAGCGATCCGGCCGACTACGTTCCGGCCGAAGATGCCGACGGAAATCCGTTGAGCGATGCAACCGAGGCTGACCCGTCGCACTACTTCGGCGCTGCGGCCGGCCTGGAACTTGAAAAGGTCACCAACCTGGTCGATGCCGATACCACCACCGGCCCCTTCATTGCCGAAGGCGCAGCGGTTACGTGGTCGTACCGACTCGAGAACACTGGGAACGTGCCGCTCGCCGGCGTGACGGTGGTCGACAACCTTGTCGCTGCTGCCGACATCTCCTGCCCGAACGTCCTCGCCGACACCAACGCCGACAACGTGATCAACATCCTCCTTCCCGGAGAGGTCGTGACCTGTACGGCCACCGGCATTGCAACAGCAGGCCAGTACGCCAACACCGGCTCGGCCGATGGCAATCCTGTGTTCCCGACCAACCCGGGTCCGGACTTTGATCCGAACGATCCATCGACCTACCCGACCGACCCCGGCGCGTACAGCGATCTCGATGGTGTCGATGACCCCGATGCCACCGATCCATCGCACTATTTCGGCTATGACGCTGATGTCGACGTCGAGAAGGCCACAAATGGCGACGATGCCGATGCACCAACCGGACCATGGGTCGCATCGGGCGACGCAGTCACCTGGACCTACCGGGTGGAGAACACCGGCAATGTTGCACTCACCGCGGTTCCGGTTGTCGACAACCAAGTTGCGGCATCGACGATCTCCTGCGATGACCATCTGGCGGACACCGACGGCAACAACGTCATCGATGTGCTGTTGCCTGGCGATGTCGTCATATGTACCGCCTCGACTCCGAACGGCTCCACCGGTCAGTACACCAACACCGCCACAACCACCGGCACGCCGGCGTTCCCCACCAGCCCCGCTCCCGACTTTGATCCTGACGACCCGTCAACCTACCCGAGTGGACCCGGTAGCTACACCGATATCCCAGCCGCAACATCGCCGACCGACACTGACGACTCGCACTACTTCACTGCGACACCGTCGGTCGACATCGAAAAGGCAACCAACGGCGACGATGCCGACACCACTTCTGGCCCTTGGGTCGAACAGGGCGACATCGTCACGTGGACCTACGTGGTCGAGAACGACGGCAACACAGCACTCGCCAACGTAACCGTGGGCGACGACCAGGGCGTCACCGTCGTTTGCGCTTCCGGAACCAACAGCATCGCACTCTTGCTTCCCGGCGACACGGCAACCTGTACCGCAAGCGCCGCAGCAACAACCGTGGGTGCCTACGAAAACATCGGTGATGTCTCCGGCGACCCCGTTTTCCCGACCGATCCGGCTGCGGACCCCACCGACCCGTCAACCTGGTCGACCGATCCGGCCGACTACGACGACATCCTCGACCCCGCAACCGGCGACCCGATCGACGATGCCACGGCAACGGACCCGTCGCACTACTTCGGCGCCGACTCGTCCATCATCATCGAAAAGAGCACCAACGGCGATGACGCCGACACCCCGGCGGGGCCGTGGGTCCTCTCGGGCGACACCGTTACCTGGACCTATGAAGTTGAAAACGATGGCAACACCGCGCTGCTCGGCATAGCGGTAACCGACAACCTCGTCGTCGCCGCCGACATCGTCTGTGATGACCACCGGTCCGACACCAACGCTGACAACGTGATCGATGTGCTGCTTCCCGGCGACACCGTGACCTGTACCGCCGCGGCGCCAGCCACCACTGTTGGGCAATACATGAACACCGGTTCGGCTGAAGGGCAACCATCGTTCCCCGCACCTGGCCCGGGCGTCGATCCTGAAGACCCTTCGACCTGGTCCGACGACCCTGCCGACTACAGCGATATCACTGAACCATCAACCGGTGACCCTGTTCCGCCAACCGGCGATGACGACGATTCGCACTACTTCGGCGCGGCTCCCGGCGTTGTCGTCGAGAAGGCAACCAACGGCGATGACGCCGACATCGCACCCGGACCCTACGTGGTCCAGGGCGACACGGTCACCTGGATCTACGTGGTCGCAAACTCGGGCAACACCGCCTTGGCCGGAGTCACGGTTACCGACAGTGTCGTACCCGCCAGCAGTATCTCGTGTGCAGATCACCGACTCGATACCAATGCCGACAACGTGATCGACGTGCTGTTCCCCAACGATGTGGTGGTCTGTGCTGCGTCGGCACCAGCATCGACCATTGGTCAATACACCAACACCGGCGCAGTAACCGGCGATCCGGTGTTCCCGACCGATCCGGCCGCAGACCCCACCGACCCCTCAACCTGGAGCGACGACCCGGCTGACTTCGACGAGATCGTCGACCCCGCAACCGGCTCGCCGATTCCCGACGCCACCGATACCGACCCCTCGCACTACTTCGGCGGTGCCCCTTCGGTCGTCATCGAGAAGGCCACCAACGGCGACGATGCTGATACTCCGCAGGGCCCATGGGTGGTCCAGGGCGATACCGTCACGTGGACCTACACCGTTGCCAACGATGGCAACACGCCGGTCGTCGGCGTGGCCGTAACCGACAGCGTTGTTGCTGCTAGCGATATCTCCTGTGCCGATCACCTCAGCGATACCGATGCCGACAATGTGATCGATGTGCTGGTCACCGGCGACATCGTGGTATGTACCGCGACTGCTCCAGCGTCGACGGTTGGGCAGTACATGAATACTGGTTCGGCCGAAGGCCAGCCGTCGTTCCCGTCGAACCCTGGTCCTGGCTTCGACCCGAGCGATCCGTCGACGTACCCGACCGACCCGTCAGACTTTGAAGACATCACCGATCCCGAAACCGGCGACCCCGTGCCATCTGCCGGTGACGACGACGACTCGCATTACTTCGGTGCGGCTCCGGCCGTTGAGGTCGAAAAGGCGACAAACGGCGACGACGCCGATACCCCAACCGGACCGTTCGTCGTCGAAGGCGACACGGTCACCTGGACCTATGTGGTCGAGAACACCGGGAACTCGGCGCTTGGCCCGGTTGTCGTGTCCGACGATCAGCTTCCGTCGTTTGCCATCTCGTGCGACGGCCACCTTGGTGACACCGATGGCAACAACAGCATCGCCATGATGCTGCCGGGCGACATTGTGACCTGCACCGCCTCGGCGCCCGCAACCGCTACTAGTCAGTACACCAACACCGGTGGAGTGTCCGGTGCGCCGATCTTTCCAACCAACCCTGGCCCCGATTTCGACCCTGATGATCCAGGAACATGGCCAACCGACCCCTCGGACTTCGACGACATCACCGACCCCACCACCGGTAACCCGGTTTCGCCAGCCGACGATGACGACCCCTCGCACTACTTCGGTTCCGATCCAAGCCTGGTGATCGAAAAGAGCACCCTTGGCGACAATGCCGATACCGGCACCGGCCCGTATGTGCCGGTCGGATCCACGGTGACTTGGCAGTATGTGATCGCCAACGACGGCAACACCGCACTTCTGGGCACCGAGGTGCTCGACGATCAGATCACCGCCGCCGACATCTCTTGTGGCGATCATCTCAGCGATACCGATGCCGACAATGTGATCGACGTGCTGCTTCCCGGCGACATCGTGGTCTGTACCGCCAGCGGCCCCGCCGGCACCACCGGCCAATACATGAACACCGGTTCGGCCGAAGGCCAGCCATCGTTCCCGTCGAACCCTGGTCCTGACTTCGACCCGAGCGACCCGACGACGAATCCAACCGACCCGTCGGAGTTCGAGGACATCACCGACCCCACCACCGGCGATCCGACTCCGACGACCGACGATAACGACCCCTCGCACTACTTCGGTACGTCGCCCTCGGTCGCCATCGAAAAGGCCACCAACGGTATCGATGCCGACGTCCCGACAGGTCCAGACATTCCGGTTGGCACGACCGCCACCTGGACCTACGAGATCACGAACGATGGCAACACCGCCATCACCAACGTGTTCGTTGGCGACGACCAAATCGCTGCCGCCGACATCTCCTGCGCCGACCATCTCGGCGATACCGGTGCCGACAACGTCATTGCCCTCATGGTCCCCGGCGACGTCGTTATCTGTACCGCTTCGGCGCCGGCAACCGGCGGCCAGTACGCGAACGAAGGCAATGTCGCCGGCCACCCGGCCTACCCAGTCGCTCCCGACTCATCGTTTGATCCCGCCGACCCGTCGACCTACCCAACCGACCCGGCCGACTACGCCGACGTCATCGATCCCGACACGGGTGATCCCGTGCTACCGGTTAGCGATGTCGACGATTCGCACTACTTCGGCGTCGTCACCGAACTCGATATCGAAAAGAGCACCCAGGGCGAGGACGCCGACGAGCCGGTCGGGCCGTTCGTAATCGTCGGCGACACCGTGATCTGGACCTACACGGTTACCAACAACTCCAACGCAGCGCTCTCGCCAGTGGTCGTCACGGACAATCTCCTTAGCCCCGGCGACATCAGCTGCGCCGACAACCTCAGTGATAGCAACGGCGACAACCTCATCGATCTGTTGCTACCGGCGCAGACGGTCGTCTGTACCGCTTCGGCTCCGGCCGGCACGCTTGGTCAGTACTCGAACATTGGTGGAGCAACCGGGCAGCCGGTGTTCCCGAACAACGCCGGTCCCGACTTCGATCCGAGCGACCCGTCGACGTACCCGACCGACCCCAACGAGTACTCGACAACCATCGATCCCGACACCGGAGAAGCAACCCCGCCGATCGCCGATAACGACCCCTCGCACTATTGGGGCGCAACCAGCGGGATCGGTATCGAGAAGCTTGTAAACCTTGTCGACGAAGACGAAGCGCCCGGCGCGCAGCTGGAGAATGGCAGCCCGGTTACGTGGAGCTACGTCGTCACGAACACCGGCACCACGCCGCTCACTGGAATCGTCGTGAACGACGACGACCCGGCGGTAACCCCCGACTGCGGCAACGGCACGAACACCGTGGCCCTGCTTCTGCCCGGCGAGATTGCTACCTGTACCGCTTCGGGATCGGTGCAACCCGGTGCCTACGAGAACCTCGGCTCGGCTTCTGGTCAGCCTTCGTTCCCCGAAACCGCCGACCCGTCGTTCGATCCCGAGGATCCTACAACGTGGCCAACCGATCCTTCGGACTACCCGCCAATCGTCGACCCTGAGACCGGCGACCCGATCTCGGGCCCCGTCGACGATGATCCGTCGCATCACTTCGGCAACGGTGGCGGTCTTGATCTGCAGAAACAGGTCTGTCTGCTCGACGATGTCAGCGACTGCGACCCCGACGACGATTCGGACTGGGGCGAGACCCGAGTCCATCAACCCGGAGCGCCTGAGGTCTGGCGCCTGTCGGTCACCAACACCGGAAACGTGCCCCTGACCGACCTGGTCATCGAGGATGCTCTGGCTCCCAGCTGCGCCGTGCTTCTTCCCGACCTCGCGCCGGGCGAAAGCTATGTCCATATGTGTGAATCAGAGATCGTCGAAAGCGGCGCAGTTTCTGGATCGGCAGATACCGGATCGGGAGCTCTCAGCGAGCCCTTCGAGAACGTCGCGACGGTAAAGGGAACGGGACCATCGGGCCGCGAGATCGGCTCTACCGATACCGCCGGATTGATCCCGCCACCCGAACTCAAGATCACCAAGACGGTCGATCAGTCGGTGCTGAAACCTGGCGGCATCGCGGTGTTCACCATCACGGTCGAAAACGTTGGCGCCGGTGCCGCGACCGATGCCACCGCTGTCGACACATTGCCAGCTGGAATGGACCATGTAAGCGACCTCACCACCGGACTCACGTCGTCGGTGGGCTCAAACTCGAACGAACGCATCTGGGCTCTCGGTACGCTGAACCCTGGTGATGAAGTGACCTTCGAGTACGAGGCCAAGATCACCGCGAACGCTTCGGGTGAACTCGTTAACGAGATCGCGGTTCGCGCGGTCGAAGCCGAACCGACAGGCACGCTCGATGACAACGAAGACAAGGCTGAGGTAACCGTGAGCGCTCCGAGTAACCCCAGTGGGCCGCTGGCCTTCAGTGGTGGTTCGGCGCTCACCACCGCGGTCATCGCCCTCGGCCTCATGATGCTCGGCGTATTCATGCTTCTCGGGGCACGCCGTCGTCGACGGAGCTAAGTGTTCTGGTCTGGAGCCTGAGCGTCGAGTCGTTCTTGCAGCGCCTCGGCTTGGGCTTTCACTTCTTCCGGGCTTGGGATCTCGCCCAAGCCCGAGTCGGAGCGGAAACCAATCTCGCCCTTGGCCCACTTGTGGAGCGCCTCGAACGGGAAAATTCCAGTCGCGTGTTTGTCGTTCCACGTGATGTTGAGACCCCAGGCGCCATGAAACTCGGCGTCGTCGAGACGAAGCGGAATCGGACTGCCGGGTCGAGGCCATACGTCGGCGCCTTGGTCGCGTAACCCCCGGCACTCTGCGCAGGGGCAGGCGAGACGAACCTCGACCAGGTTGAATTCGGCGACCATATCGTCGGCAAAGGTGATGGTGATGCCGGTGTCGCGTTTGATCTGCACATCGACAGGTTCGTGATCGGCCAGAGCATCATTGGTTGCCATGCCCCCAGCATCGTCGAACCCCACCCAAAACCCCGAACCGGTACCGCCAGCGCAGGCCCAGACCCCCAGATCCGGTACTGGTTCGGGAGTTCTTGAATTCTGGCGGAAGATTTTGTGCCGTTGTGTTCGATGGGCCAAGGTCGGTCTATGAGCACGGGAACCGTAGATACACATATCGATACCGATTCGGGGCTGGCCACGGTCACCATCAACCAGCCATCGAAGAAAAACGCCGCCACCTTCGACATGTTCGAAGAGATCGGTCGCACGTTTCGAGATCTTGGTGGGAACCCGAAGGTTCGGGTGATCGTGTTGACCGGAGCTGGGACTGATTTCTGCTCGGGGGCCGACCTTGGTCCTGGCCGCGGCGAGGAAGACATGTCCGGGCT
>CALJDK010000081.1 GCA_938023735.1 uncultured Acidimicrobiales bacterium | reverse complement strand
AGAGAAGACCGCCTAGACTCCGCACATTCAGGGGTCAGACCAGGGGTCAGACCAGGGGTCAGACCAGGGGTCAGACCAGGGGTCAGACCAGGGGTCAGACTAAATGACGCTAACGGTGGCCGAGTAAGCGCTCGGGGTGGTCAACTCTTGACTAGTGGGAGTCGCCAGTCGGCGGGTCAGTGGCTTTTGGAGCTGCACTTGGGGTTACTCGAACCTGGGTTACCTGGCGGCCTTCTACTTTTTCTACCGCTAGCTCATACGAACCGTGCGTCACCGACTCGCCGATATCGGGAACGTCGCCGGTGTAGGACATAACCAAGCCAGCGATGGTGACGATGTCGTCGTGGGCAAACGACGGATCGTTGAGCTCTTGACGTAGGTCGCTCAGCGTTGTTTCGCCGTGAACCGTAAGTGACCCATCGTCGCCGCGGCTCAGCAGTCCAGCCGGTTCATCTTCCATGACCTCGGCGATGACATCGTCGAGCGACACGAACCCGGTTGTAGCTCCGAACTCATCGATCACGAGTGCCGCATGTGTGCTGTCGTGTTTGAACTGTTCAAGGAGATCGTCAGCCGGAGTGGTGGCCGCCACGACAGGAAGTGGACGGCTGAGTTCAGCCACCGAACTGAAGGTGTTGAGTCGGCTCGCACGGATGAAGTCCTTAATGTGGAGCATGCCCACCACATGATCAAGATCACCTTCGATCACGGGATACCGACTGCGCGGCGAGTCGCTGATGAGCGCGGTAACCTCGGCGGCCGACGCCGAGGTCGGGATCGCGGCGATATGGCTGCGGGTCATCATGAGCTCCTCAGCCGGATGGTCTTCAAGCTCAAAGATGTTGCGAATCAGGTCGCGCTGTAGGTCACCGATCTCGCCGCTGTGCGCTGAGTCATCGGTGACGATCGCCAACTCGTTGCTGGTATAGAGCGACATCTTCTTGTCGGGCTCGGGAATCCGCAGCAGACGCATGAGGGCAAAGGCGATGGCGTTCAGCACCACAACCATCGGCCGGAAGATCGTACTGAAGGCCCGCATGACTGGGTTGAGTTTTATGCTGACCGACTCGGGCGACTGCAAGGCCAGCGCTTTGGGGATCATCTCGCCAAGCACCACGTGTAGGAAGGTGATGGCGCTGAGCGCCACGAGGAACCCGACGGTATGCGAGGCCGTCTCGGGGACACCCAGATCTTCAAGAGGGTCGTACAGCCAGTGCGCAACAGCGGGTTCGCCGTACATACCAAGACCGATGGATGCCAGGGTGATTCCCAACTGCGCGACTGCGATATAGCTGTCCTTGCCGGCGTGCTTTTTGAAGACGTCAACCAGCCAGCGCGCAGCGCTACTGCCACCATCGGCAATCTTTTCGAGCCGGCTAAGGCGAGACCCGACCAGAGCGAACTCTGCTGCAACGAAGACGCCGTTCAGAATGACCAAGACGATGATGGCAACGATAGGAAACACGTATTCCATCATTTGACATCACCTTCCTCGTCGAAGCTGACTCTTTCGATGGCGTTCCCGTCGACCGAGTCGATACGTACGCTCAGTTGACCGTCGCCAAGCTCAACCTGTTCGCCAACGGCAGGCAATCGTCCGAGCTCATGCCAAACAAGCCCACCGACGGTGTCGACCTCGGTGGTTGGAAGACGCAGCCGGAAGCGTTGGTTGAGATCTTCGAGGAGAACCTCGCCGGAGATCGAGGCCCGGCCTTCGGCAACGACGATTGGGTCAGGATCGACGTCGAACTCGTCGCGCACCTCGCCAAAGATCTCCTCGATGGCGTCTTCGAGCGTGACCCACCCGGCAACGCCGCCGTATTCGTTGATGACGAGCGCACAATGCTGATCGGTTTCATTAAGCCTCGACCAGAGTTGAGGAACTGTCAGCGTTTCGGCGACCTCGAGCATCGGGCGAGCGAGTGCAGCCACCGATCCGTCGGAATTTGCTTCGGCGCCGAGAAACAGCCCACGAAGACTCACCAGGCCGGTGACGTCGTCGGCCGACTCACCCCACACCGGAAACCGGGTATGTGGTGTTTCGACAACCTGGTCGAGGGCAGTGCCTACGGGATCGGCGCCAGATACTCCCACCAGCCGACGGCGGGGAGTCATGATCTCTCGGACCAGTCGCTGCTCGACGTTGAGAACGCCCGCCACCATGTCGCGCTCGGCGACATCGATAAGTCCGCCCTGGGCGCTTTCGTCAAAGAGCGCCGCAAGCTCTTCGGGTGAGTGAACATGGGCGTGACTGTGGTCGACGCTCAACCCGACAGCTCGCATCAGAGCGAAGGCTGATCCGTTGAAGATCTTCACCAGCGGCCGAAACAGCATCTGGCTCACGAGCATCGGGCGCAAGGTGCCAATGGCGAGGCGCTCGGGGTAACGAAGCGCTGCGGTTTTCGGGAGGAGTTCGCCCAGGATCACCTGCAGCGAGGTGATGATGAGCAAGGTGATGATGATGGCGACGACTCGAGCCGACGAGCCAAACAACCCCTCAAGGGCCGGAGTTATTCGGGCTTGGGCAAACGCACCGGCTACAAGACTGCTGATAGTGATGCCCACCTGACAGGTAGCGACATAGTTGTCGAGCGCCACCGGGTCACGAACGATTTCAAAAAGCCGCTCGGCGGCCTTGTTCCCGCCTTGCGCAGCGGACTGAATACGGGACTTACGACTACCGACGGTCGCGAACTCAGCCGCGACGTACAGGGCATTCAACGCCAACATGATCATGATGGCGACGACGGTTATAACAGCACTCATTTGTTTAATCATAGAGGTGTAGAGGTGACGCAAACGCGATGACGACGGAGTGGCCCTCTTCTCGGCCGGCAAGGCTGAGTTCTAAGGTGCACGTGTGTTCGATTCCCTTCGCTCTGTCGTTCAGCTCAAGCCGTTCGAACGCGATCGAGCAACCCGCCGTCTGTCCTCGGCGGCCAACGTCGACGACTACCGTGCTCTCGCCAAACGAAGGCTTCCCGCTGGCGTATTCGATTACATCGATGGCGCCGCCGAGGACGAGTCGGCGATGGCGCGAAACGCCAGCCGATTTTCCGATCGAACGCTGACCCCCCGGGTGTTGCGCGACGTGTCGGAGGTCGACGCATCGACGTCGATCCTCGGAACGCCAGCCCCGATGCCCCTCATCGTTGCGCCGACCGGGTTTCCTCGGATCGCCCACCCTGAGGGTGAGCTGGCGACGGCACGCTCGGCGGCACGTCACGAAATCCCATTCTCGTTGTCGACGATGGGCACTCGCTCGATCGAAGAAGTTGCCGAGGTATGTGCAGGCCGCAAGTGGTTCCAGGTGTATGTGTGGCGCGACCGTGAGCTCACCAAGGACATGCTCGCTCGGTGCAAGGACAATGGCTTCGAAGCGCTGTACATCACGGTCGATACCGCAGTCCTCGGCCGCCGAGAGCGCGACGTGCGGCGGGGAATGTCGCTGCCGCCGAAACTCGGTCTCGATACCTTCATCGAGGGCGCACTGCGTCCGGGCTGGACCCTCAACTTTCTCCGGAATGACCCCATCGTGTTCTCGAATGTGGCCGTGAGTACCGCTCGACTCGGTGACGGCACCGAGGACGGATCCTCGGCGGTGTCGCTTGCCGACTACATCAATAGCCAGTTCGACCCGCAGCTGTCATGGGACGACGTTGCATGGATTCGCAGCCAGTGGGACGGCCCGGTGATTCTGAAAGGAATCCAGTCGGTTGCCGACGCAAAGATCGCGGCATCGGAGGGAATCGATGCGGTTGCGCTGTCGAACCACGGCGGACGTCAACTCGACTCGGCGCCAGCAATCATCGACTTGGTTGCGCCAGTGGCCGATGCTGTTGGCGGCCAAATCGAGATCTACTGCGATGGCGGCGTTCGTCGAGGCTCCGACGTGGTGAAGGCGGTGGCACTCGGCGCCGACGCCTGCATGATCGGCCGCCCGCACCTCTACGCCCTGGCGGCCGGCGGCGAAGCGGGCGTCGACCACATGCTCGACTTCTTCCAAGCCGGCGTAGAACAAACGATGGCGTTGTGCGGCATCAACAACATCGCCGCCATAACCTCCGATCTCATCGCCGAAACGTGACACTCGTGTCTGACACCTGTGTCGCGCAAGCGGCAACCGCGACACTCGTGTCTGACACCTGTGTCGCGTTGGCTTCGGGATGGTCGGTGCTGCTTTGAAGAAGGTTTTGGTTACGCGGAAGCTGCCTGAGGTTGTTGAGGAGCGGTTGGCGGCGTCCTATGACGTCACGCTGAACGCCGTTGATGTTCCACTTACCGCGGCTGAACTGGCTGATGCGATGGGCCGGTTCGACGCAATTGTCCCTACCGTTAGCGACACGATTGGCTCAGAGATTTTGCGGGTGCCGAATCGTCAGGTGGCGATGCTGGCCAACGTTGGCGTTGGGTTCAGCAACATCGATATCGACACGGCCCGAGAACTCGGCGTCACGGTTTCGAACACACCCGACGTTCTCACCGACGCTACCGCTGACATCGCGATGCTGCTGATCCTGGCCTCAACCCGCGGAAGCACCGCCGCCGAACGCAAGCTTCGAGACGGCCGGTGGGAAGGATTCTCGATCGTTGGCGACCTTGGCGCCGGCATCCAAGGAAAGGTGCTTGGCATTGTCGGCATGGGACGCATCGGCCAAGCCACCGCTCGACGAGCAGCGCTGGCGTTTGGCATGGAAGTGGTGTTCTTCAACCGCTCAGAAGTAACCGGTCTCGACTTCGACGCCACCCAGCTCGACTCGCTCGACGAACTCATGGCCGCCGCCGATGTGGTTTCGGTGCACGTTCCCGGAGGTAGCGACGCTCCGGTTGTTGACGCCCAGCAGATCGGGTTGATGAAGCCAACCGCTCACCTCGTCAACACCGCACGCGGCGACAGCATCGACCAGGAGGCCCTCATCACGGCTCTGCAGACCAACAAGATTGCTGGTGCCGGACTCGATGTGTTTGTCGATGAGCCACAGGTTCCCGACTCGCTTCGAGCGCTCGACAATGTGACCCTGCTCCCCCACGTGGGCTCGGCGACCGAAGAGGTGCGCACCGCTATGGGCATGCTCGCCGCCGATAATCTCGACGCGTTCTTTGCCGGTACTCAGCTACCGAGTCCGGTGTAGACAGCCAGTTGCGCTTTAGGCGGAGCGCCGCAACTCAGCGTCGTGAGTAACGTCGATAACTTGGTGCATCGCGATATTTTCTTCGCCCCGCAGACCAAGCTTCTTCCGGAGCGCAACGAGGTCGTCGAGATTATCGCCTTCGATCGCGAGGGTGCGGAGGACTTCGTCGGTGTCCTCGACTTCGATATCGGTGACCTCGGCCCGCAAGCTTCCGATGCGGTAGTTCTGGCGCTTCTTGGTGACAAAAACCGCTCGGACCCCATGATCGGGATCGAGCTTGGCGATGGCGCGCTCCAAGTCGTATTTCTTGCCCTGTTGTGGTCGATCGAGCTTGAGTTCGTCGAACAACACGTCGAACGGACTCGGCGCGCTATCGGCTGTGCGGTAGCGATCGGATGTCCACCGTTCGAAGCCCTTTACTTCTGAAACGAGCTCTTTGATCTTGAGCGTGTTGCCGCGAACCTTGGCATTGAACGAAGCGTCGTCGGTGATCAGGTAGCAGTCGCGAACCTCTTCGGAATCATCGACCGACCCAAGCTTTTCCATGAGTTTCCGAGCCTTCCGGTACTCGCCCCAGACGCGGTATTCGTACCGCGCGGAGACGTTATGGTCGGAAGTCGAACTCATCTAGCAGTCGATTGTACGTCAGATCGGGCCTACTTTTCACCCTTCTTTTCGCGCTTCGATGTAAGGGTCAGCGCTGGGCCGTCGCTGCAAGCTCGTTGGCCGCCTCGTCGAGCGCGGCCTGATCGGCGGTTCCAAGAAGCACAATCTCGGTTGATTTCGCTCGCTGGTTCGACGCCTCGGAGAGTGTCCAGCGCTCACCGACAAGCTGGAACAGCATTGCCTCACCATCGAGGATGACAAACCCCTTCGCTCGAACGACCGAGGTTGGGAGCGCACCTAACGCTGCCTCAAACGAAGCCCGATTCCACGGCTCGTCCGAGCGGATGACGGTAGAGGAAAAGACCGACGTGTGATCGGTGACTCGATGGTCGTGAGCGTGGGTTTGGCCGTCAGAATCTGCCGGCATGTCGAACAAAACGTCGGCCCGAAGCTCGCCCTGGGTCGTCGCAATCGTCGGCGCAGAAACACCCTTCGTCTCAAGCCAGCCGCGAACGTCGTCAACTACCGACGGCGAAACCAAGTCGGTCTTGTTCAGCACCACCAGATCGGCACCTCGCAGCTGTTGCACCACCAGGTCGCCCACGTACTTGTCGGTAGCTTTGGTACGGATGGTTTCGACGTCGGCCAACACCACGATTGCCCGCAACCCGTAGCCAATCCACTCGCCCGAATAGGTGGCGAACCGCGTGGCATCGGCGACACCGCTGGCCTCAATGATGACTTCGTCAGGTGGGTTCTCGGCACGGGCAATGTCCATCAACGTGCCGCTGAGGTCATCACCGATGCTGCAGCAGATACATCCGTTAGCAAGCGTGTAGGTGTCGCCGTCGTGACTGGTAATGAGGCTGGCGTCGATGTTGACCTCACCGAAGTCGTTCACCAACACCGCGAGCCGCAGCCCGTGATCGCCAGCCAGAAGTTGGTTGAGCAGCGTCGTCTTTCCGGCACCGAGATAGCCACCGATAATCGTGAGCGGAATCACTGGTGTCGGTGCGCAATCTGATGCGGGGTGCCTTCAAACACTGTTCCCCAGATAGGGATGTCCTTCAGGGCTTCGGGTGGTTCGAGGTACGGATCGGCTTCGAGCACCGTGAAGTCGGCCGACTTCCCAGCCCGAATCGTGCCGATGCGATGTTCCATTCCCAACACGTACGCGGCATCGCAGGTGATGGCCTTCATTGCCTGATGCACCGAGATCCGCTCGTCGGGGGCGAGCACCTCGCCGCTTTCGCTCAAGCGGTTCACGGCCACCCAAGCACTCGTGAGCGGCTTTGCGGGCGCCATGGTGAAATCCGAGTGGAGCGCAGTAGGGATTCCCTCGCGCACCGAGGTACCGATGCGGGACATTTGCGATGCCCGCTCGTGACCAATTGAGTGCTTCCAGTAGGCATCGCCGAGTTCGTGAAGGTAGTAGACGTTGGCCGACACCAAGCCGCCGAGCTTGGCGAGCCGACGAACCTGTTCGGGCGAGGAGATACCCATATGTTCGATGGTGAAGCGATGATCGAACCGTGGGCGCTCCCACTGGAGTTTGCCGAGCACATCGAGCGCAAGCTCGAAACCCATGTCGCCGGTGCAGTGCACGTGGATCTGGCAGCCAGCGTTCCAGAAACCTCGGGCCAGCGACTCGAATTGTTCTGGGGCGATCATCCACTCGCCCTGATGACCATCGATGAAGCCCGGAGACTTCAGCCGCATGAGTTGGGCGTAGAACCCACCGTCGGTGAAGAGCTTCACGTTGTTGCGATAGTAGAGCCGGTCGGAGCCTCGACTATCGGCTACCTGCTGCAACCAAGCGCCAGGATCTTCTCGACCCAAATCGTCTTTCAGTGAGCGGGCACCCATGGGAATCATCTGTACACGGAACGGCGTGGTGTCGGTGCCGATGACCTCGTGCAGCGACGCCCACTCGGTGTCGGAGTCAAACTGCGAGCCGGTGAGATCGCCAATGGTTGTGTGCCCGCCCTGATGCACGGCCGCCTTGGCGAGTTCGAGCCCGTGACGGAACCGGTTGGGGTCCATGATGTAGCTACTCATCGCCGCCGCACCGACACCCATGCCCGATTCGAAGAACCGCCCCGCCGCCACATCGACCTGCGGGTGTTTATCCATTCGCTGTTCGTCGATCTCGAAGTACGTAAAGGTCGCCGAGTTCACAAAGATCTCGTGGAACGACCGTTGCCACACAATGACCGGCCGATCGGTGGTGATGGAGTCGAGCAACTGCCGACTCATCGATCCGTGCCACAGCTCGTGATAACCCCACGTGAACACCGGCTCGCCCGCCGGCGTCTCGCGATCGAGTCGCCTCAGCTCATCGAGGAACGCCTCGTGACTGGTGGTGGCCGGAGCGGTGCGGTCGGGCAACACCCATTCCATGGCTGTGATGAAGTTCATCGGCAGCAGGGTGGCCGCCAGTGATGGGTGAAGGTGCGGGTCGATGAAGCCGGGAAACAACACCTTGTCGGCAAAGGTGGTGTCGATTTGGTGGGGGTAGGCATCGAGCCAGGGCTGAACCGAGTCCATGGTGCCGACCTCGACAATTTCGCCGGAGCCGAACGGGTGACCAGACAAATCATCTTGTTCCGGGCTGCGTGCTGAATGGCTCACGACCGCTGCGGTGGCGTTGGGCAACGACGGATTCATCGTGTGGATCTGTCGAGCCGGGTAGACGGTCAGCATGCGCGTCATCTTGGCACAGCCGCCAGCGGCTAGTCCTCGTGAACTGCCTGGATCATTCGGGTGAGCGGGTCGACAGCGGCACCTTCTGGCACCACAATTTCGGCGTGGTGCAGCGTGCCCGTGAACCGGAACGGCACCTCGTACCGATCGGTCACCGGAAAGCCCCGGTCATACCCAAGGCAAAGCCCGGTTCCGCCGACCTGCAACATGGTGAGCGGCACGCCCCGTTCCAATCGACCGCTGCCGATTACCTCGTCGTCTTCGAGAAGTTCGGCCGTGAACACCTTGTCGTCGCCGGGCACCAGGCGGAAACCAAGCGCGGTGCTGGTGTCGGTTGCGGGGCGGTCGGCGACAACATGGGTCGGCTCACCAGCGCTGTTGAACACGAAGGTCAAGAGCCCGTCGTCGATATAGAGGGCCCAGCCTTGGGTCCAGTCGCCAATGGCGCAAAGCACACCCGACCGGTCGGCACCGGGGTCGACCGTGATGGTCACCGCACCTCCGTCGACAAGCGGCGGCAGCGCCTCGTCGGTGATGGGATTCCCTCCGGGACGGAACACGCGTCGCGTATGAATGGTGATGCCAGGTTGACGCAGGTGCTGCTCGTGGCTGCCGGGTCGCGGATCGAAACCGCCGAGCAGGGGGAACACGTTGTTCCGCTCAGCCTCGGCATGCCACTCGGCCTTGAGCCGTTCGAGCACCTCAGGATTGTCGGCGGCGACATCGGACGTTTCGGCGAAGTCGTTGCGCAGATCGAACAGGTGCCACTGATCGTCGAGATACTTGCGGCTGCCTTCCAAGAGCCGAACCTCGTCGAGGATCAGCGGCATCACGTGGTTGGTGGTGGCCTTCCACTCGTCGGAGAAGATGCCACGGGAACCCATCATCTCGAAGTACTGCAGCGACCGCGGGTTCGCGGCCGACCTATCGTTGAAGGTCTCGGCCAGCGAGGTGCCGTCCATCGGCTGCTGCTCGACTCCGTCGACAACGTCGGGTAGGGCAACGCCACAGGCATCGAGGATCGTTGGCATGAGGTCGACGATGTGGCAAAACTGCTCTCGGATCTCGCCCTTCGCCTCGATGCCATCGGGCCAATGGATCACCATCGGGGTGCGGGTACCACCCAGCCAGGCGTACCGCTTCCAGAGTCGCAGTGGAGTGTTTCCGGCCCACGCCCAACCCCAGGCGTAGTGGTAATAGCCACGGAAGCCTCCCCAGTCTTCGAAGCCCGCCATGTTTGCCTCACGACTCTCGGGAAGCCGTTGGGTGAAGTGGTGTTCGTTGATTGCGCCGATCTCGCCACCTTCGGCGCTGGCGCCGTTGTCGGACGTCACGATGAACAACGTGTTGTCGAGCTCGCCCATGTCCCGAAGGAACTCGACCAGCCGACCGATCTGAGCGTCGGTGTGGGTCATGAAGCCCGCATACACCTCGTGCATGCGGGCATAGAGCGCCCGATCCTCCTCGTCGAGGGTTTCCCAATCGGGAATCCACGAGGGCCGCTCGGTAAGTATGGTGCCCTCGGGAATCACGCCGGCGGCGATCTGTTTGGCGAATATCCGCTCCCGCATTGCCTCCCAGCCGTCATCGAACTTCCCGCGATACGGCTCGACCCATTCGGGCGCAACATGGTGAGGTGCGTGCATCGCCCCAGGGGTGAAGTACAGATAGAACGGCTTGTCGGGGGCTACCTGCTTCTGATCGAGCAGGTACGTGATTGCCTGATCGGCCATGTCCTCGGTGAGGTGGTAACCCTCTTCGGGGGTCTTCGGCGGATCAACGGGATGGTTGTCGCGCGTCAGGTTTGGGGTCCACTGGTTCGCGTCGGCCCGCAGAAATCCGTAGTACTGCTCGAAGCCGGTACCGAGCGGCCACTGGGTAAACGGACCGGCATGGCTGCGTTCGCCGTTGGGGGTGAGATGCCATTTGCCCACCGCATAGGTGTTGTACCCGCTATCGCGAAGCAACCGCTGCATGGTGGCCGCCGACTTCGGGAGCCTTGAGGTATACCCCGGAGCGGTTGTTGCGCCGTCGGCGACGCCACCCATTCCAACCGCATGGTGGTTACGGCCGGTCATTAGCGCCGCTCGACTCGATGAACAGATCGAGGTTACGTGGAACCGGTTGTAGCTGAGCCCGTTGGCGGCCAGCCCATCGATGTGGGGCGTGTTGATCTCGGACCCGAAGGCGCCGAGTTGCGCGAACCCGACATCGTCCAAGAGCACGACGACCACATTCGGCGTGGCCGACTT
>CALJDK010000080.1 GCA_938023735.1 uncultured Acidimicrobiales bacterium | reverse complement strand
TCGGCGCCAACCAATGCTCGTTGCAGAGCGCCGAGCGTCTCGGTACCCGGTTCTCGCCGCGCTGCCTCGGCTGCCAGAAGCAGACCGATCCTTCGGTTGTCGCCAACCGATAGTCCCGCCTGGGCCACGAGGCGTCGGGTTTCTGCACCTCGGCTGGCCGATTCGGCTCGGTCGGCCTGGTCGTTTGCGCGGCCCCGTTGCTGGAAGGCGAGCGAGCCGGCCACCATGCTCACGATCAGTAGGCAAACTGCACCGATAAGTAGCTGCCGTAGTCGGGTCAACTGTCGGCGCTCGGCATCGACCTGCTCTTGTCGAAGTGCGCTGCTGGCGTCGATGAACTCGCGCTCGAGTTCGGTGAGCGAGTCGCCATCGGTTTCGCCCAGCTCGACGGCAGTGTCGAGTCGGCCGCCTCGATACAGTTCGTCAGTCTTTCGGCCATCGGCCACCCACACGCCAGCCGCATTCGACAGATGACGCAGAGAGCGCAGCTTGTCGCGGTCGGCGTCGATCCAAAGGCGAAGTTGCTGCCACTCTCGTATCAGTGCCTCGTGGGCCACTTCGACCGTGGGCTCTCGGGTTTGTGGGTCATGGTCGAACGCGAGCAATCGGGCGCTGGCAAACGATTCGATAACGGCCGGCGGCACGGCTGGAAGCTGCGACAACCTCACCCGGCGGCGAGTATCTTCGACGCCCTCTCCCGGGGTAACAAGGCGCATAAATAGCCGGCGGGCGGCTTGCTGCTCGGGGCTTGGCATCGCCAAAAGAATCTCGTCGGCCCGACGAGAAAGCGCACCAGCAAGACCACCGATCTGCTCGTATTCGGCGGCCCCGATGAACCCGTCGGTTTGTTGCTCGAACAACTGGGTCATCGCGTATTGCAACAGCGGAAGGCTTGCCGAGGAGTTGCCGTGCAGGTCGGCGATGACTCGGCTAACGGTGGATGGCTCGATGGTTACCCCTGCGCCTGCGAGCGGCAGAACGATGGCGTCGCTTAGCTCGTCGACGTCCATCGGGGTGAGGGCCAGGGTGTGATCGCGTATGTGGGGGCCGATGGCGGGGCTCGAAAGCGGCCGGTCGAAGAAGTCGGCCCGAATGGTGACGACCACGTCGATTCTCGAGCGCTTGTCGGTGGCCAGTTCGGCCAGGGCGGTGAGGAACTGTTCGCGTTCGTCCTCGCCGGTCATGGTGAAGAGCTCTTCAAACTGATCAACAACAAGAAGGCATCGGCCCTCGTCGGGTAGCACCGAAGTAATGGTGCGAAGCACGCCGCGTGTGCTTTCGACAAACCGTTCGCGCAGGCCGCTGCTTCCAAGTGGCGCCAACCGAAGCAGCGCGGTTTCGAGTTCGTCGAAAGGGTGCTCGCCGGGAACGATGCAGATGATGTAGTCGCCATCGTTGCGTCGGCGAGGAATCACGCCAGCGCCGACCACCGATGACTTGCCCGACCCCGATGGTCCGACGATTGCGACAAATCCTTCTTCGTCGAGGCGCTTGAGAACGTTGTCGACCACCGCTTCGCGTCCGTGGAAGTCTTGAGCATCGCGTTCGTGAAACGCAAAGAGCCCCTTGAACGGGTTGGTTGGATTGACCGAATGCCGGTCGGCCAGGTCGCCGGTTCCCAAAGCGTTTGCCACACGAATAGCAGCAGTTGCGATGGCGTCGTCGGGTTGATGTTGAATCGCTTGGCCAGCAGCGGTCACCGAGTCGGCAAGTTTTGCTTCGATGAACTCGGCCATCTCGACACCGTCGCGAAACCGCTGCCTTCGCACATCGACGGCTCGGGTGAGTACATCGACAAGGTCGGGGTCGCACCGGCGACGTTCGAGCTCGCGCCGATACCGAACCGCTGGGGCTTCGTCCGCCGACGCTATAGGGCCCACGCCCGTGGCGGCATGGCAAAGAACCATGCCCAGGGCAAACACGTCGGCGGCCGGATCGATCTGACCTTCGCCGTAGGAGTACCGCCCGTCGGTGGCCAGAAGGTCGACATCGAATCCGATGTTGGCCACGATTGCGAAGTCGGAAAGGAACGCGTTTCCCGACTCGTCGAACAGGATGTTCGATGGCTTGATGTTTCGATGCGACACGCCTTGTTGATGAGCCGAGGCAAGCGCAAAGCAGAGATCCTTCACCAGCCCCGTGAGCGCGGTGCCTTCGAACGGTTCTTTCAGTCGGTCGACCAGCGATCCGCCGTGCAGATACAGCGACACCTGGTAGGCGCTTCCGGGCTCGCGCCAGGCATCGAGAAGGGGCACGATGTTGGGATGCGTGAGTCCGCCGATTCCTTGGGCCTGACTGGCGAAGGTCTGCACGTACGACGGCGAGTCGGCTAGCTCGGTGGCGATGGTCTTCAACGCCACTTCTCGGCTCAGCGTTGGTTGCACGGCCAGGTGGGTGGTGCCGAGCGCTCCGGAGCCGAGCAGGCCGGTGACCTCGTAGCCCCGCACCGGCGGTATCTCGACCGACCGCAGCGACTCGCCGCTCAGTATTCGGGCCTCGAGTTCGACCAACTTGGGGCTGGGTTCGAGCCCGGACTCTTCTGCTAGGAACGACGAGAACGCTCCGAACTCCCGTAGGGCTTCGGTGGTTCGGCCCACCTGATGCAGGGCGGTCATGCGTTGGCTACGAAAGTCCTCTCGCAGCGGGTGTTGGGCAATCAACCGTTCGAGGTCGGCGAGAACTGCTGCGCCTTCGCCGGCGTCGATTCGGCTTTGCACGAGCAGCTCTTCGGCGTCGACCCGAAGCAGGTTGAGGCGGGTGGCGTCGCCGATGGCCCACTCTTCGTCAGCGAACTCGCCCAGCGCAGGTCCGTTCCACATATCGAGCCCCAGCGACAGTGATTGGATGGCCGCTTGGTGATCGTTGAGCGTTACAGCGTGGCGGGCTTGGGCGATGGCCGATTCGAAACGCGACGCATCGACCGGCGCATTGCAGCTAATGCGGTAGCCATTCTGTGCGGTTTGCAGGTCGCCGGCTAGCGCGTCGTCGGCTTCGGCCAAGGCCTTACGGAGACGGGCGACGTAGGTGCGAAGCGTATCGACCGCATTGACGGGCGGATCCTCACCCCACACCGCTTCGATGATCTGGTCGAGCGAAACGACATGGCCTTCGCGCAGAAGGAGCACGGCCAGCAGGCGCCGAGCCCGTGCCCCGCCGATTTTTGCGGGCGCGCCATCGAGCAAAATGCCGACTTCTCCAAGAAGTTGATACTCCGCCATGCAACGCATCCATTTCCGCCGAGGCTTGCGCCCCCGTGTTCAGATCTGCCCCGTAAGAGTCTGAACGAACATAAGGAAGCTACCTTGCAACCACCTTGCAACTCAAGAGATCGTTGCAACGAAGCCCTTCTCACCAGCTATTCGCGTTGCTTTTAGGGCTCTTCAGGTAGCCTCAAAGCCGCCATTTTCGGCCCTTGCGTTGCGTCGTTGGCCGGTCTGCAAGCCCGATGTATTCACTTTGCAACCTTCATCGACTGCGATGACCCGTACCTAGAAAAGGCGGAGGCATCGTGAGAGCACCCAGAAGCGGGAACAACGAATCACTGAGTCGGTTGTTTCGGGACGAATACAACGACTTGGTCAACTATGTGTGCCGGCACACATCGTCGGCCCATGACGCTGAGGACGCGGCGACTCTTGCGATTGAGCAAGCGCTTCGGCTGCTTCAGAAGGAACCAGATCGTCGAATCACTCGGGCATGGCTTCGAACCGTTGCCCGGCGACGCCTGATCGACCGTTGGCGCCGCGAACGGGTGGAGCGAACCTTTGCTCACATCGTGTGCTCGACCGGCAGCGATCAGTCGGACTTTGTCGACAGCCTTTGCACAGCCGAGGAAACCCGCGGCACCTTGAGCAATCTGCCCGAGATGCAGCGAGCAGCGCTTGTCGTTCGCCATATGCACGGTGGCTCGGTTTCGGAGGTTTCTGACTACCTCAACGTGTCGTACAAGGCGGCCGAATCGCTGCTGGGCCGATCACGCAAGAGTTTCGTGGCCCTGCACCGCTAGCAGCCGGGTAATGACTGTGATGAGGTCTTTCGGCTGCGGCTTGCTAGCGAGCAAATAGTAACGATGGTTGTTCACCCATCAAGGCGAGCCAAGTATTTTCGTTTTCTACCGAGGGGTTTGGGCGCCTGAAACGGATGAACGCTCAATGAAGAAGCTGGGGATAGTGGATGAGGGAGACCTAGAGGCGGCATTTGTCGACCTCTACCGGTCGTCGTTGTCGACTGTTCTAGGTTTCCTTTTCGTGCGGACCGGCGGAAATCGCGATCTTTCGCAGGATCTGGCTGCCGAGACCTTTGCGCTGGCGGTGGAACAATTCAATGCAGGCCGGTCTGCGGTAGTGACGCCGGGCTGGCTGGTTACGGTCGCTCGTCGGCGCCTGATCGATCATTGGCGCCGGCAGGCCACGGTTTCACGGAAGAGACCGCTGCTTGAGCGATCGACGCCGACGGTTGTTGATACCACCGATGCTGCACAAGTCGAGCGGCAAGCGGTGGCTGACGCGATGGGCGCGTTGAACGACGACTACCGGTTGGCGTTGGTATTGCACCACATCGACAGTTACTCGGTTCGCGAGGTCGCCGAGGTGTTGGGCCGGACCGAGAAGGCGGCTGAGTCGCTGATTGGGCGGGCCAAAGAAGCGTTCCGGCAAAACTACGAAGGGAGGCACGATGGCGAACTCTGATCCGTTGGAGATTCTTGGTCGACATTCGATGACTCCTTTAGAGCCGGAGCCGACATTTGCTGATCCGTTGCTGTCTGAGCTTCTTAAGAAGCTTGAATCGGGCACTGATTCTGAAAGCGCTGGTACCCCAGTTATGCAGATCGATGATCTTGACCTCGATGAGGACGACGGCCCTGCTGGTCGCCGGTTCTCTGGTCCGATGCTGATGGTGGCTCTCACCGCTGCCGCAGTGGTGCTGGTGTTGTTAGGAATCGGTTTGTTCGGCGATGACCGGATCACAACTGATCCAGTCGATACAACGACGACCACCACCACGATCGTCGCCGAAGCGGCCGAGCCGCCACAAACACCCAACGTCCGCAACGCTCGAACCTGGCAACAGACTGTCGATGGCATCGGGCTGTTGAGGGCGCAAGACTGCGCACTTGTAAGCATTCCGTTTCGGATCCTTCGGGCCACTTTTCC
>CALJDK010000079.1 GCA_938023735.1 uncultured Acidimicrobiales bacterium | reverse complement strand
AGACCGTCGATGGTGGCCATGATTCGGTATGCCTCTGCCTCAGCGCTAGATCCGTCAGGGACTTCGATGTGGGGAACCAGCCATGTTGCCCACGCATTCAACAGCTGCGGGGCCAGTGTTGCGTATGGTTCGATTCTGGCGCCACTGAGGCCAACCAGCTCGAAGAACGCTCGGAAGACTGATTCGTTTGATGATGCAGCGAGTATTGGCCACGCCCTAGTGACGAGGTCGGGCGGCGGCTGTGGTTCGTCGCCGAACGCATCGTCGAGGATGTCGATCAACCCAGCGCTAATCGTCGAGATGGTCGAGGTGATGAGGTCGGACTTCGACGGGAAGTAGTAGACGATGATTCGATCGCTGATACCGATTCGCTTGGCAAGCCGGCCGAACGTGAGTGTTGACAATCCCTCTTGTTCGACCGCCTCAACGGCGGCGGCCAAGATTTCGTCTCGGCTGTACTTGTAGCCCACTCGACCACCGTAGGCGGATCAGCTGCCCTTCAGTGTTGGCAACAACGCAGCCGCCACCCTTTCGGGGAATTCTTCGTGATGGAAGAGCCGCCCTCCTTCGATGACCGTGAGGTCCACCTGGCCGCCGAAGCCGGCCATCATTTCCTTCGTGCGCTGTAGTGGGAAGAACGGGTCATCGTCGCCCCATGCGAGGTGGACGGGCACCGTGATCTTGGCGTGGAGATCGGCAAGTTCACCGAATAGGTCAAGGTCAAAATTGCGGGCGAACATGCTGGCGCCCATCCGGCGATGCGGGTCGTCGGCGAGTGGTCGAAGGAAGAACTCCTCGAACTCGCCGTCAAGCAACGACCGATCCTGGAAGCAGGATCCAAGCACGAACTCGTTTCGGCGGAGTCGCCGTTGGTTGACCGCCCACGCCAACACGTTCTCGAATTTCGGGACGTGCTTGATCTGCAGAAATGCCGCGAAACGCCAGTGCGCCTTCGGTGGCTGCTCGGTGTCGACCAGGCCCCAAGCTCGTACTCGTTCGTCACCTGCGAGTGCGAAACGAGCGAACATACCCCCGCTGTTGTGGCCGACGACGGCGACGTCATCGAGACCCAACTCATCCATCACTGTTCGAATGGCAGCCGCGTGACCTTTGATGGAGAGGTCGGAAGTGGCGCCGAACCGGCTGTGCCCTGCGCCCGGGAGGTCCAGCAGGTGACACGTCACATGGTCGGCCAGATGCGGGAGCATGCCTCGGTAAGTCGCTCCGCTGGCTGGCCAACCGTGAACGAACAGGACGTCTGGGCCGCTTCCCACGTTGCGATACGCCACTTCAGTATCGGGTCCAGTCGGAATCCACCGGTCTGGTGCGTTGCGGAAAAGGTCACTAGCGGTCTCAGGTTCAAGTGATGACATAAAGACAAATTGTAGCGACCACTCGGTTTCGCTTCAACAGCTGGATGGCTGCGCGTCTGGTAGGGCCGAGCAACAATCTGGTGGACGTTCTCGCCGGCACGACACAACGAGCGACAGGCCCGCCATAAGCGCTCCCCATCGTTCAGGTCCGAGCTTGGCCCACAGCGCCACGAAAAACCGGCCGCCGCCAGGCGAACCTGGCGACGACCGATTAGGAGCGGAAGGTGTGGGATTTGAACCCACGGTGACCCGAAAGCCACAACAGTTTTCGAGACTGCCCCATTCGTCCGCTCTGGCAACCTTCCGTCGAAGAGGTTACCGACCTACGGCCGCCTCCCCAACAGCGGGGACAACTATCCCGAGAGCGATCACTTCAGAGAGAGGTGGCGTTGGTCACTCCGATTCGACGGGCAGCGGTGCCAGCGGGCACTGTTGGACCAATGTCCTCACGCTTCGACCGGTTCGAACGTTCCCGCTGGGCCGAGCTCCGAGCATCGACGCCACTGACCCTCAACGAGCGTGAACTTCGTCAGCTACGAGGAATCAACGAACGGCTCGACCTCGACGAAGTCGCCAACATCTATTTGCCGTTATCGCGCCTGCTGAATCTACACATCACGGCAACCCAGCAACTGGTAGAGGTTTCCGACACGTTCCTTGGTGCCGAACTCGATCGCATCCCCTATGTCATCGGTCTGGCGGGCAGTGTGGCGGTGGGCAAAAGCACGTCGGCCCGTGTGCTGCAAGCCCTGCTTTCCGCGTGGCCCGACCATCCCAGTGTCGACCTCATCACCACCGACGGGTTCCTGTATCCCAATGCCGAGCTTGAGGCTCGCAACCTGATGGGCGAGAAAGGGTTTCCCGCCAGCTACGACACCGGCGCACTCGTCGACTTTCTTGCCGCCGTGAAATCAGGCGATCGAAACGTAGCCGCTCCCGTGTACTCACATCTCGTGTACGACATCGTTCCAGGCGAACAAGTGGTGGTCGACCAACCAGACGTGCTCATTGTCGAAGGCCTGAACGTGCTGCAGGCCGGTAACGGCGGACCGGTTGCGTCGGACTTCTTCGACTTCTCGATCTATGTCGATGCACCCGAAGCGCAGATCGAAGAGTGGTACGTCGAGCGCTTCCTAACCTTGCGTGATTCGGTGTTCACCAACCCCGACTCGTACTTCAAGCACTACGCCGAACTCGACGAACCAACGGCCATCCAGGTCGCCCGGGGAATCTGGACCGACATCAACGCCCGGAACCTGCGCGAGAACATCGCCCCTACTCGGGAACGGGCCGATCTCATCCTTGAAAAAGGCACCGACCATACCGTCGAGGCCGTGATGCTCCGGAAGAGCTGATCGTTCCTACCGGTTCGCTACAGCCACTGCGGCACGAAGTCGGCCTCGTTGAGGACCGGGTCATCCCAAGCGCCCTTTGCGATCAACGATGCGCCGAGCCGACCCAGCTCGTCGCTCGACTTTGCCGCCGACCCGTTCCCGGCAAGGGCAAGGGCAAAGGTGGTGTCGTCGGGATCGACCCACCCAACGAACGGATGGGTCGACGGCGTCACCATCATCACGCACGGCGCGGTAACGACGCTGCCAAACACGGCGTTTGGAAACAGCGAGCGCAGGGTTGCTTCGAGCGCCTCGGCTTCGATGGCTGAGCCGGTGGAGTGGAACCAATCGGTGAGATCGTCGGGTTCAAGCACCGGCGCATCACGGAGCTGTCCGCCGATCTTGAGCCGAAGCACGCCATCGGGGTAGCGAACCGGCGGCACCGAATACATCCCCAGCAGACGCTGATCGTCGAGCCCATCTTCGACGATCAGGCTCGGAACGTTTGCCGTGTCGACACCGTCGATGACTTCGGCCATAACCACGGTGCGGGGCCGGCGTTCGGCATCGAGTTTGGCGGGAAGAAACTGAGCCCCGAACGATCCGGTGGCCAGCAGAATCCGTTGGGCGCTTATCGAACCCCACGAGCCAGAGAGCGTGTAGCCCGATGGGGTTCGTGTGAGATTGGCAACTGCGTCGCGAACAACCGTGGCGCCCGCCTTTTGTGCCGCAACGGTTTGTGCCTCGACCAGGCGTCGAGGATTGATGTGTCCGGCCGGCGCGCCTTCGGTCATCGCCGGAACCCCGACGGGTAACCGGATACCGGTCTGATGGAATAGCGCATCGACGGCTGCCTCATCGGAAAGAAGCGTTGGGTCTGCCGCCTGGGCGCGCCCTCGGCGGACCCAAGCCTCGGCATCGGCGCCGCCCATCACCAACCCACAGGGATGAAAGAACTCGATACCGGATTGCTGTTCGATATGGCGGTACCGGTTGATCGAACGCACCGCGAGCTCGGACCACACGGCCGACCGGGCGGCGATGCGAGTGATTCGGCCCTGGTCATGGAAGCTGGCGAAGGGGCCCTGGTGGGTTGTGCGGTCGGCGGGTTCGTCGGGCCCAATCACTGCGGTGGAGATGCCATCGGCAACAAGGTGGCGTGCCGCGGCAGAGCCGATCATTCCACGGCCAATGACGGCTACCTCGAAACCATCTCCCATCGGGGAAGAGCCCATCGGGAAATAGTAGAGCCCAAACAGGAGAGCCCAAACAGGAGAGGCCGAACAGGAGAGAGCTGCGCTAGGCGGCGGTGCTTTGCCCCAACTCGGCGCGCAGCCGTCGGGTGGTGCTGCGACGCTTCCACTCTTTGGTGCGCCAGTGCTTGGTCATATTCTTCGATCGCTTCTCGAGGTCGAAGGATTTCTGCGGCGTCTTCCATGCCCTGCCGGGTTCGGGAAGGTCATCGACGTCGACCCCAATTTCGCCGCGAAGGCTGCTGAGCGAGCTTCGAACCCGCGACTTCTCGGCGTGTTTATGCGCCCGAATTTCGCTGCGAGTCATTGGATCTGCGGTGCGATGTGGCATGTGGGTCTCCGTGCTCAAGGTGGGGTGTCGTTGTACCTAAGTGGTCGGCCAAATGACCCAGAACCTTGAGCGCGTATTTGCCCGAATTTCCTAGGCTGGGACAGCTTCGGTGAAGGGATCGTCGGCGGTGAGCTCTTCAACCCAGCTTCCGAATGCGGCGGCCGCCATTGGCTTGGCGTAGTAGTAGCCCTGCAGGATGTCGACGCCAAGATCCTCGAGACAGTCGGCCTGATCGCTGGTCTCCACACCCTCGGCCACGACGGCAAGATCGAGAACTGCCGAAAGCGTGGCCACCAGCTCGACGATCTTGGCGTTTGCGTCGACAAAGGGAAGACCCTTCACGAAGCTCCGGTCGATCTTTACGGTATCGATCGGCAACTGCTGAAGGTAGGACAAACTCGAATAGCCGGTGCCAAAGTCGTCCAAGGAGATCTTCACACCAAGCTCGCGGAGCTGTTCGAGCACGGCAACGGTGTGGCCGATATCGCCAATCGCGCAGCTTTCGGTGACCTCGATAACGAGCTGGCTGGCGAGAATCTCGTTTCGTGCGCAGGCCTCGGTCACCGTTGTGAGCAGGTCACCCTCGGTGAAATGCTGACCCGAAATGTTCACCGCGATTCGGAGGCGCCCGGCGGGGTGGCCGATGCGCTCCCAACTGCTGATCTGTCGGGCCGCTTCGTTCACCATCCATTCATCGATGGCCACGATCATGCCGGTCTCTTCAGCGATGGGGATGAAGACCGCTGGAGACACGAATGTCCCATCGGGCTTGATCCAACGCATCAGAGCTTCGGCCGACGCTGGCTTGCCCGAGTCGGGGTTCACCAGCGGTTGGAGATAGAGCGACATCTCGCCCCGCGTCCAGGCGCCACGAAGCTCTTCTTCGAGCTTCATGTTCTCGACCGCTGCCTCCAGAAGTTTGTCGTCGGAGTACACCACCGATTGCGACCGGTGCCGTTTGGCTTCGTATGCCGCCATGTCGGCGTTGCGCAGGATATCGCCGACGGTTTGCCCGCTGGCCTTCTCTTGGGCGATGCCGATACTCGCGGAGATTCGAAGCAACCGGTCATCGATCTTGAATGGCTCCTCCAACTCTTCGGCCAGAAGGTCGGCAAGCTCGATCGCATCGTCTTCATCGGCGAGGTCGTCGGCCACCAGGAGAAACTCATCGCCGCCGAGGCGGGCGACCGTTCGGTGTTCGCCCGCCGCATGCTGTAGGCGATACCCGGCGGCGGTGAGCAGTGCATCGCCAACGTGATGCCCGAAGGTGTCGTTGATCCGCTTAAAGCGGTCGAGGTCGATAAACATCGTGGTAATGAGTGTCTGAGAACCTTCCGACAGCAGCGTCTCGATTCGCTCGATCGCGGCCGGGCGGTTGGCGAGGCCGGTGAGGGCATCGTGGTTGGCGTCGTGACGCAATTGCTCGGCCATGTCTTCGACGCGGTGCAACGAGCTTCGGAGTGAATCGCCGATGTGTCCGGGAACCTCAGAAAGTAGTTCCTCGGAGGGCGATTCGCCGGTGGCGATTGCGGTCGCGTGAGCGTCGACCGCTCGAAGTGTGTCGGTCATTGCCGAGAAGGCTCGAGCGGTATCGACGACCTCACGTGGGCCGCTGGTAGGAAGGCTGCTGGCGTCGAATTCGCCGGTTTGTAGCGACTCCGCTGCGTCGCCGAGCTGTCGCATTGATCTCGCCAAGTGGCGAGCAACGATCATCGTCAACAAGATGGTCAGTGCGAGAAAGGCAACGCCGAGCACCACAAGTCGGAGGAAATCGTCGTTTGCCCGGGCCTCGTCAGCAGCAGCCTCGGCGATCAGCGCATCGCCCACCAGGTTCTGGAACTGGGCGAGTTGTTCGAGCCGGTCTGCGACCGGGCCAATATCGGCACCGATGGTGATGAGCGCAGCGATGCTGATTTCGTCTTCGGCATCGGCGCTCCTGATCGCCTCAATAATGCGGTCATTCGCCAATACTCCGTCGTTCGTTTCGAGCTGAAACCGCTCCCATGCCGTTCGAAGCTGCGGTGACATTGTCTTGTCGAGTTCTCGGATGGTCTCCTGTGCGATCGCCCGGTTGCCCACGAGCTGATCCAGGTCCGAGTTGGTGATCGCTTCTCTCGACGAGAGCACCGGAACAAGAAGGCGAAGGTCTTGATCGGCGTTCGCGTTCAGCGTTTGCAGGAGGTTCAGGGTTTTAAGGGCGCCGTCGGTCTCGCGAAGTCCGGAGGTGTTCTCTTCGAGGTTGCTCTCGACCTGTTCGATCCACAGATCGAGCGCCGCTACGTAGTTGTTGTATCGCTCGACCAGCGGCTCAGCGTCGGCGAGGTCAGCATCGATCAACTCGCGGTTGAGGTTGAGCTCACGCAGGGTCTCAAGCGTCGTCGACTCGATGGAACCAGCAGTTGTCTGGACAGGAAGTTGAGGAATGATCTGGTCGACCATCGACCGGGTTTCGTCCATCAAACCCGCCATATCGAGCTGGTGTTCGTCAACCATCGACGCAATATCCATACCGGTCTCGATCTCAACCTCGGCTACCGCCACGGCGCCAGAGGTGGTGGTCCGCTCGATCGCGAGTTGCGTGCGGAGCGCGGTAAGGGTGGCGATGACCTCGGTGTCGGACCGGACGCTTGCTAAGGATCTGGCCTCATCGTGCAGCCGATATGCATAGGCGGTGGCCATCAACGCGGTGGCAAGGATTGGTAGAAGGAGCACGCCGACCAGGCGGGTTGAGATGCGATCGACGAATAGTTTGAGCTTGCCCACGGTCCACGTTCGTTCTCATGTCGATCCCGATAATCGACTGGAGTCGTGGTGTCGGCACGAATGTGGTTTTTCTTTAATCGCGTTTTGTTCCGCCAAACAGCAAATTCTGCGTGGAACCGTCGGATCCTACGGCCAGAGCGCAGAATCGGCGCTGAAGTCTGGCGCTTGGCCCCACTGGTTTCGGTAGGTCACCTCGGTAACCGGGCGACGCTTTGCGACCCCCCACTTGCCGGTCGGGTAGCCCATGGGCACACATGCCGCCATTCGCCAATCCTCTTCGGCGGGGACGCCGAGCAGGTTGGGCACTTCGTCACCCTTCAACATCAGCACGCTGGTGAGCGACGAACCGACACCTTCAGCTCGTGCCGCAAGCATGGCGCTCCAAATTGCCGGGAAGATCGATCCACCGCTCGAGTCGGCCTGCGCGAACCCGAACAGGAACAGCGGATACGTCTCGAAGTTTGCGGCCGCCCAGTCGACCGACTTCATGATCGACCCCCACTGCTTGTTCTCGGGCGATTCCGGATCGGCCTCGACCGCAGCAACCCGATCGGCGTAGATCGATGACCACAACATGTCGATGCACTCGCGATACATCGGGCCGAGCTTGGCCTTGATTGCAGGATCGTCGACCAGAAGGAATGCCCAGTTCTGCGTGTTTCCGCCACTGGGTGCTCGGATGGCCGCGTCCATGATTCGTGCCTGCACATCGTCGGGAATCGGGTCGGGCTTCACTCTTCGCATCGCCCGAGTTGTATAGAGCGCCTCGTGAATATCCATGGTTTGCTCCTGATCTCCCGTTATTTGGTCCAACTGTTTGGCTTCATTGTCGGACGCTGTAGTTGCGGTGCAATACTCACCTAGCAGCGCAATGCTGTCGAATGCGCACGCCGCGTCGAAAGACTCAAGGGAGCAACAGTGAGCGAAACGAGCAGGAACGGAACTTTGCCTGACGGGCTGGTCGCAGTGGTCAAACGCGATTGCGAAACATGCGTCACCGTGGTGCCCGTGCTCGAATCGTTGGCCGAAACATCGGGGCTCGTGGCGTACACCCAGGACGACGCAACTTTTCCGGTAGCCGGCGATTGGGTCATCGACGACACCGATCTGGTCGTATCGTGGCACAACGACATCGAAACGGTGCCCACGTTGATTCGGGTCGAAAATGGCGCCGAGGTCGAGCGCATTGTCGGCTGGTCGGCTGAGCAATGGCGAGCCTTCACCGGCCAGGACGCGCTGGGCGAAGGATTGCCCGAGTTCCGTCCCGGTTGTGGCTCGCTAAGTGTCGACCCCACCATCGCCCCCGGCCTGGCAATTGCGTTTGGCGGGTCAGGTCTTCACGCCCGCCGGGTCGAGCTTGCCACGCTCGAAGACGATGCTGAAGCAATGTTCGACCGAGGCTGGACCGATGGGCTTCCCGTTGTTCCGCCCACCGAAGAGCGGGTCATGCGCATGCTCGAGGGCACCACCCGCGAGGCCACCGACGTTGTTGCCGTCGTGCCGCCGAACCTTCATGAAGTCACCGTCGAGAAGGTGGCAATCAACGCAGTGATGGCGGGCTGTAAACCCGAGTATCTGCCGGTGGTGCTGGCCTGCGTCGAGGCCATCTGCACCGACGAGTTCAACATGCACGGCGTGCTGGCCACCACGATGGCGGTTGGCCCGGTCTTTGTGGTCAACGGCCCCATTCGTAAGGACCTGGGCATGAACTCGGGCATGAATGCGCTTGGTCATGGCACCCGACCCAACTCCACCATTCCGCGAGCGGTGCAGCTCATCGTTCGCAATGTCGGTGGCGGCTACCCCGGTGGTGTCGACCGGTCTACCCAGGGCAACCCGGGCAAGCTCGGCCTGATGATCGCCGAGGATGAAGAGGGTTCACCCTGGACCACCTATAGCCAAGATCAGGGTTTCGATGCCGGCGTCTCCACGGTCACCGCGTTCTGTTCTGAGGGGCCTCATACCTTTGTTGATCAGGTGTCACGCACCCCCGAGTCGCTCACGAAACACCTGGCCTCGATGCTGTTGCACTCCAACACGCCTCGCCAGGTGATGGGCATGGACGCCATGTTGGTGGTGTCGCCCGAGCACATGCAGCGCTTCGCCGACGCCGGTTGGTCGAAGGATCGTTTCCGCGAAGAACTCGACACGCACTTGGCCGTCAACACCGACGACATCATCCGCGGCGCCGGCGGCATCGAGGAGGGAATGCCCGAAGGTTTCGCGGGAAACACGTTCCCCAAGTTTCGACCCGGCGGTCTGCAAATCGTGCATGCGGGCGGTCCCGCGGGACTCTTTTCTTCCATCCTTTCTGGCTGGTTGACCGGTCCAATGGGTAGCGTTCCAGTAACCCGAGAAATTTCGGCATAGGGAAGACAGGCAGAAACCATGACTACCGTTCTCGATCCAACAAGCGAGGCCAATCCGGTCGAGCGGGCCAAAAGCCCTCGTCCAGAATCGCTCGCGGGCCTTACCGTGGGGCTGCTCAACATCAGCAAACCCCGAGGCGATGTGTTCCTCGACCAGCTCGAATCTCGCCTCGGCGAACTCGGTGCCAAGGTCAACCGGTACGCGAAGCCAACCTTCTCTAAACCGGCGCCGGTCGATCTGCGCCACGAGATCGCCGCGTCGTGTGATGCGGTCATCGAAGCGTTAGCCGATTGAGGTAGTTGCACGTCGTGCAGTGTGCACGACATCGACGATCTTGAGCGCCGCGGAATTCCCTCGGTGTTTGTTGCTAGCGAACCGTTTCGTTCAGCTGCGGTAACGCAAAGCGAAGCGTTGGGCCTCGACGTTGCCCGGGTGTTCGTAGAACACCCCATCCAAGACCGCACCGACGACGAGATGCGAGCCATCGCCGACCAGGCCCTAGACGCCCTCCTCGCCCAAATCACCGGCCCCAACTAACCGCGACACTCGTGTCAGACACCTGTGTCGGCATTTCGAAAACGCGACACTCGTGTCAGACACCTGTGTCGCGTTGTTGAAGTCCGGCGTTGGGTTGGCCGGCTTCGCTAGGTTCGGCACATGCGTTGGCGTGGATCTTTGGCGGTCGTTCTTAGTCTGTTGATCCTTGGTGGGTCAGGCGGGTTTGCTGAAGCCGCCGAAGACCCGGCAGCTACATCGGCACCGATCGGTCGCTTCGAAGTGGCTGAGGTTGCCGATGGCCGAATCTCGGTACGCGGATGGGCACTCGACCCGCAGACGAAAAAGCCCATCCGGGTTCGAGTTACCGTTGATGGCAAAGAGCGGGCCACGGTACTTGCGAAGAAGCGGCGGCCAGATGTGGTCAGGGTGTATCCCGGGTCGGGGTCTCGCCATGGATTCTCCGCTTCGGTTCCCACTCGCGGCTGGGGCACCAAGTATGTGTGTGTCACCGCGCTCGGTGTGGCCGGCATGGTCGAGGCCGAACTTGGCTGCAAGCTCGTCCATGACATCGAACGCACAAGCTTGGGGAAGAAACGCCGACTCGTCATTCAGGGAACCGGCGACGTTCGGGCTGACCCGTGGTGGTACACCAGTGAGGCTGGCGTCGACTACTCCCAAGCTTTCGCCGGAATGGGTTCACTGTTCAACGACGACGACCTCACCGTCATCAACCTCGAGTGCGCTGCGAGTCGGCGAGGCCGCCAGGTACCGAAGAACTTCAACTTCCGGTGCGACCCCGATGCGTTCGGCCCCTTTCTTGAGGCGGGGGTCGATATTGCCAGCCAGGCCAACAATCATGCGCTCGACTACGGCGTCGAAGGCATGCTCGATGGCATCGATCAACTCTGGTCGGCGGGGCTCCCCGAGGTGGGCGCTGGCGTCGACGCTTCCGACGCGAACGAGGCGGTGTACCTGGCGGTCAATGGTTGGCGAGTGGCAGTTCTCGGATTCGCCGGTCTGGTCGAGTTTGACTGGTGGATCGCCGAACCGGGGCGTCCTGGTCTGGCCAGCGGCTACTCGATTCCATCGATGCAAGAAGCGATCCGAAAGGCCGACGCCCACGCTGATCTGGTGGTGGTTGCCGTGCATTGGGGACGCGAGAGCGTGACCCGGCACAACCAATGGCAGACCGATCGGGGGCGGGCGATGATCGACGCCGGCGCCGACATCGTGTTTGGTCACCACCCACATCGCATCCAGCCAGTCGAGGAATACGGCGACGGCATCATCTTCTACAGCCTTGGCAACTTCGTGTGGCCCAAACTCAGCGCAGCCTCAGCAGACACCGCCGTCGGCCGAGTCGAGATCGGCGCGAAAGGCCAGCGGAACTGGTGCCTGCTAGACGCCACAATCACCAACCACGGCAAGCCAACGCTCGACAACCCAACCCGCCGCTCCTGCTAGAAACAAAGCACGGTTCCAGGAACCCTCTTTCGCTTTTACTGTTCGAAACCTAGGGCTTGGTAGGCGGTGGCTTTGGCCCACTTGTAATCGCTCTTGCCGTTGGTGCTTCGGGCGAAGTCGTCGACCCGCACCAGGTGCTTGGGCGCCTTGTACCGGGCGATGGTGTTCTTCACGTGTTCGATGATGGCGGCATCGTCGGCGCTGGCGCCGTCGTGCATTTTCACCACCGCCACCACTGCCTGACCCCACTTCTCGTCCGGCACGCCAACCGCATTGCAGTCGAGCACATCGGCATGGGTCTTCACCGCCTCTTCCACCTCTTCTGGGTAGATCTTCTCGCCACCCGAGTTGATCGAAACCGACCCTCGGCCCAGCAGGTTGATGGTGCCGTCAGCGTTGATAGTGGCGTAGTCGCCGGGGATGGACCATCGCTTCCCGAAGTGCTCGGGGAAGGTCTCGTCGGTCTTTGCCTGGTCCTTGTAGTACCCCAGAGGAATCGAGCCAGTTAGTGCCAGCTTGCCTATTTCGTCGGAGCCCGGCTCGACCTTGCGGCCATCGTCGGTGATGACGATGGTGTTTTCGCCGGCGGCAAACTTGGCGGTCTTGAGCTTGGCCGAATCTTCTTTCCGGCTGATGTTGCTGGCGAACCCGATACCTTCGCTCGATCCGAGCGAGTCAATAACCGTGCAATCGCGGTACTCGAGAAGTCGTTGCTTCAGCTCGGTGCTCCAAATCACACCCGACGACATCACCTGATAGAGCGACGACAGGTCATAGGGCGTGTTGGCCGCAGCGGCCCGGTCGAGCGCTTCAAGCATTGGTCGGCAGAAAGCATCGCCCACGATGGTGAGAAAGGTGAGACGACGCTCTTGCACGTGCGACCACAGCTCGTCGGCATCGAAGTTGCGCTCGCCCAGGCAGTCGACATAGCCGCCGAGCGACAGTGTGTGCAGCCCGGTGATTCCCGACGTGCCGTGCATGAGGGGAGCGGCAGCGAGCATGCGTTGCGTGCGGCTTTTCGTGTGGTTGGTGCGCACCGCAACCATGGCGTCCTCGACGTTCTGGGGCATCGGAAGTTTTAGTGCCGCAAAGTAGGTGTTCATGGCGGCGACCATGCCGCTATGGGGCCACATGACCGCCTTGGGGTTGCCCGTGGTGCCACCGGTGTACAGGAACCACATGTCGTCGGCGGCCCGTTCGATCGGAGCCATTGGTTCGTTGTCGGCGATGAGCTGTTCGAACGCCACCACGCCCGCTGCTGCGGCCTCATCGCTCAACTCGCCGCCGACCTGGATCAGCAGGGTGAGGTCGGGCGATTGCGGTGCGGCTTCGAGCACCCGGTCGATCAGTGAGGAGTCGAAGAACACGGCTTTCGCGTCGGCATTGGTGAGCAGGTACACGAGCTCGTTCACCAGATACCGGTAGTTCACGTTGCACGGAACCGACCGGGTCTTGAATGCGGCGTACTGGGCTTCGAGATACTCGTTGCCGTTGTAGAGATACAGGGCAACTTTGTCGTCATGACCAATTCCAGCCGCGTCGAGAGCACTCGCGAGCCGCCCTGCCCGATCGTCAAACTCGGCCCACGAGCGAATGTGCTGGGCATCTCCTACCGCGTCGGCGTCCGGGTATTCCCGAGCG
>CALJDK010000078.1 GCA_938023735.1 uncultured Acidimicrobiales bacterium | reverse complement strand
ACGTTCGCCGCCCTCGGGGCCTGCGCAGACATGAACACCACGCCAGATATCGTCGACACTGCCGTCGCCGCCGGCTCCTTTACCACCCTCGTCGCTGCCGTGCAGGCCGCCGGTCTTGTGGACACGCTGAAATCCCCCGGCCCCTTCACGGTGTTCGCACCCACGGACGAGGCCTTTGCCGCGCTGCCCGCTGGCACGGTTGAAAATCTGCTCAAGCCTGAGAACAAGGACCAGCTGACCGCGATCCTGACCTATCACGTCGTCCCCGGCCAGACGCTGGCCGCTGATCTGGCGGGTCAACGCCTGAGCGTTGCGACGGTGAACGGCGCGAACCTGCACATCGATGGCCGCAATGGCGTCAAGGTTGAAAAGGCCAACGTCATTCAGGCCGACGTTCTCGCCTCGAACGGTGTGATCCACGTGATCGACAAGGTCCTTGTGCCGCCGTCGGTTCTCTCCGCCACTGGTGCGTCGCTCAACTCGATCCTCGATCTTGAGCCCATCAACTTCGAGGTGAACAGTGCAGCCATTACCGGCGACAGCACCGCAACCCTGGATCAGGCAGTCGAGTTCCTGAAGGCCAACCCGGTCAACGTTGCTATCGAAGGTCACACCGACTCCGATGGTGGCGAGGATTCGAACCTTGCCCTCAGCCAGGCTCGCGCCGAGGCCGTCATGAAGTACCTGGTCGACAACGGCATTGAGGCCGACCGTCTCACGGCTGCCGGCTTCGGCGAGGCCAACCCCATCGCCGACAACGACACGCCAGAGAACAAGGCCATGAACCGCCGAATTGAGTTCAACATCCGTAGCTAGTCAGTAGCTAAGGCTGTGTTGCTTTCGAGTGCTTCTAGCAAGCGCTTCTAGCAACGAATCGAACCGGGCAGATCCAGTGTTGGGTCTGCCCGGTTCTTCGTTTTTGGGCCACCGGGGCGGCTCATCCCTAGGGAGGAGGCTCACAATCGCTCGCATGGCCGATGTGTCACGAGGGGCTGGATTTCTACGGTGGAATCATGGAACTCACAACGAAACCTCATCGGGCCGTAGCCACACTTCTTCTAGCTTTCGCGCTGGTCGCCGCGTCGTGTTCGAGCAGCAGCGACGATGTCGATACGGCGCCTTCCACGGCCACGGCAGCTCCGGTGACCGCAACTGCTCCACCAACCACTGCTCCACCAACCACAGCTCCACCAACCACGGCACCAGCGACGAGCGCGGCGCCGGAACCAGAGTCGACCGAACCGCTGTTTGAGCTCACCGGCCAGCTCGATCTCACCACCGAAGAGATCAACGACATGGTGCTCTATGTCGAGGAAACCATGGGCCGGCCGTTCCTGACGCCACCGAAGATCGTGCTGCAAAGTATCGAGGACTTCGAGGCGGGTCTGCAGCCATCTGAGCGAATGCGGGCCTTCCAGCAGGAATCGGCCGAGGGAACCGGGCGCTTCCTTCAGGCGGTTGGGCAAACCGAACTGAGCCCCGACGAACTGCTGGGCAACCTCACCGAACTTGGCAGCTCTACCGACCTCATTAGCGGCCGATACCTGCCCGATGACGACACGGTCTATATCCCGGAAGGCGCGCTATCCGGCGGCACCTTCAACGCCATACTCGTGCACGAGCTTGCCCACGCCCTCGACGGTCAGTACGTCGACATGCAAGGCATGATCGAGCAGCTCGAAGACCAGGCCACCGCCGATGTCTCTGGTGACGAGAGCTTCTCGGTTCGGGCGGTTATCGAAGGTCGAGCCACCGCGGTTCAGATCCGTTGGATGATGGCCAACAACGTTGTTCCCGAGATCCCTGAGACCCCGGCCAGCTACGCCGCTGTCCCCCCGTCGGTGATCCTGGGTGTGCAGCTTCCGTATCAGCTGGGTGCACAAACCGTCGAGGGCTTGGGTGGGCCAGCCGCAACCTGGGACCTCTTCGATGCCTTCCCAACGTCGAGCGAGCAGATGATGTTTGCCCCGAAGATCGGTACTGATCTTCCTGTCGAGGTTGCGCCTCCCGCGGTGCAGGGTGAGCTCTTCAACGAGGGTGTGTTTGGCGCCGAGTCGCTGCTGCTGCTCCTTATCGGCGACTCGCTGGCACCTTCGCAGGTCGACGTCGTCACCTCACTCAATGCCGTCGATGGAATCGCAGGTGGCTACTACGTGCTCGACGGCGACGACACCCGCAGCTGCTTCCGAGCCAACATCGCCGGTGATGATGCCGATGAGCTGGCCGAGATCGAGGCCAAGCTGCTGGAGTGGGCGGCCAAGGATTCGGTGCCCGGTGCCGAACGCACCGTGGCTGTCGATGGCGACATCCTTCAGCTCACCGCATGCGCTCCGTTCATCTCCTAGGCCATTCTGTGCAGCTTGTGGATGCCGCTGAGTACGCTTCGATTGTGAAACGACCGTTCCTTGCAGTCGCAGTGGTGCTCAGTTTGGCCACCAGCGCCTGCAGTAGTGCCGCACCGACCGATGATGCTGTTGCGGCATCGGCTCCGCCATCGACCGGATTGGTCGATGGCGCCTCCGGGGTGGACGAACAAAGCCTGTCGCTCGGAGAACGCGAGTCCAGCTTTGGCCCCGGGTCGTCGCTGGTTGCTGTTAGCCAGGTAGCCGAACGGCTCGACCGCCTGTCTGAAGAAGGCGGCGAGTGGTTTCCGTTTCCTCACTATATCTACGAGCCCGAATCCCCGGAGTGTGGCTACACCACACCGATTGCCTTGAAGGGCCAGGTGCAGTCAAGAGAGAGCGTCACCGATGCGCCCTTTAGCGACACGGTTGGCGTCGAGGTTATGATCTACGCCGACGAAGCTGTTGCCGCTGGCGAGGTGGCGGTGTTGAACGGCCCAAACGCCTCAGCCTGCGACGTTGCCGATGGGGCCAAACTCAAGGAGGCCCTTGAGGGACCCGAGTCGACGCCCGGGGTCGAGTTCGACGTCGGCGACGGCAAAGGAGCGGCAGCCGATGTCCCGTTCGATCATCCAAACGCCGCCGCGCGCCGGTTTGTCGGCACGATGTCGATCGGGGCCGAATCGCGACAGGCCGAGGTTATCGAGTGGGTCGCAGCCGACGGCCCGATGGTGGTTCGGGCCTCGGCGTTCTCGCTTACGGGCCGCGCCGACGAGTTGGTCATCGAGATGGCCGAGGTGCTCTTGACCGACCAATTCCCCGTGGTTGTCGAGGATGCAGCACTCGACGAGGCGGTCGATGTGGTTCGCCGAGCCGTGCTCGAACCCGATGTGCTGCCCTCGTACTTCGAAGAGTCGGATCCCGTGTCGTTCCACGCCACCACACCACGCACGACTTGTTACGACGTGCTTCCCGAACTGGCTGCCAACGGTCCCGGCTGGCTGGCGATTACTCCGGGGGTGGGAGGCAGTCGTGTTGAGCAATCCACACTGATTTTCCCTTCGGCCGAGCTGGCTCAGAACGCCGTTGAGGAGCTGATCGCCGCTGGGATTGACTGTTACCAACAATTGGTGGACCTACCCGAGCCGATGTTTTCGGTAGTCGATGGGTCGATCACTACCGAAATGGTGGGCGACCGCGAGGTCGTCAACGTTCAGCTCGATTTCGTTCAGGATCTCAACGGTGCCGAGTTTGAGGCTGACGCCGATATGGCGGTTGTGCAGGACGGCAGGTTTGTGTTTCTGTTTGAGTTCTTTGGTCTGGCCGGTGACTCTCCGAACCTTGGCGAGCTTGCGGTGAGCGCGGCCGATCGGGTTGCGTCATGACCCCGCCGGCGTTTCTCAAAAATCCCAGGCAGGTTGTTGTTGAGTCGGTGTTTCTTGCGGTGCTTTTTGCCGTTTGGATGGCCATCTACCTCGGGCTCACCTCAAGCTTCTCCGAACTTTCGCCGGCGGGTCGTGCGCTCTATTTGGTGAACTGGTTCACCCACGATTCGCTGTGGGTGGGCTTTGCGCTTATGACCGTCGCGGCGCTGATGGTGCCGGTCCGCCATATCAACCCCATCGGCGCCCTCGTGGTAGCGGCGGCATGCATCACCGTGGTGCACTACCGGTACCCGCTGCTGGGTTCGAACAGCGTGGTCCAGTTCATGATTCTGGCGGTGCTCACCGCTTGGGCAGCCTGGAAAGTGCAGCGATGGTGGCTGGTTATCCCCGTATTGCTGTTTCCCATTGCGGCCCTGGGGTACCGCACGTTCCAGATCAACAACCGGTTCGAGGCGATCAATGCGGCGCCCTCGACCGACCTGTTGTCGGCGAGCCGCGTGGCCCAAGAGCTGGTGTTGTACCTGCTGGCCGTTGGCATTGGTTTGGTTGTCCGGCGAATGGGCGAGCAGTCGGCCGAGCTTGAGGTTCGCAACGCCGAGTTAATGGTCGAGCGGGCCAACACCGCTGCCAATGCGGTGGTTGGCGAGCGGCTCCGGATCTCGCGCGAACTTCACGATGTTGTGGCCCATCACGTCACCACGATGACGGTGCATGCGGGGGCGGCTCGACAGCTTGTCGACACCTCGCCCGACAAGGCCACCGAGTCGCTCTTGCACATCGAGTCGGCCGGCCGCAGTGCGGTGAACGAACTCCATCAGCTACTGGGGTACTTGCGTGGCGACCAGGCCGAAGACCCAACTGTGCCTATTCCCGACCGGGCACCCACGCCGTCGCTGCGGCATCTCGATCTGCTGAAAGAGTCGGTGGGTGGCGAACTGGACTGCACCGTCACCGTCGAGGGCGACATCGATCGGGTCCCTCCCGCAGTCGATGTTTCGGCCTACCGGATTATCCAGGAAGCGGTTACCAACAGCCTCAAGCACAGCTCGGCGAAGCAGGCCGAGGTGCACGTGGCGGTGAAGAAGTCGGCCGTAGAGGTTTCGGTTATCGACCGTGGTGCGAAGAAGATCTGGAACACCAACTCGAATGGCACGGTGGCGACCTCGGGCAACGGGAGCTCTGGCGGTTCTGGCGACACCGGTGGTCATGGCCTGGTCGGCATGAGCGAGCGAGCCACCCTGCACGGCGGCGAGCTACAGGTCGGCCCCATCGACTCCAACGACGGCGGCGGTTGGAAAGTTCATGCAGTACTACCCTTCGGAGCATCATGAGCCAGGACGCCGATCAGCCGATTCGAGTGGTGCTTGTCGATGATCAAGCCATGATTCGGGCCGGGTTCAAGTTGCTTATCGACAACCAGCCCGACCTTGAAGTGGTGGGCGAGGCGGAAACTGGTTCGGAAGCGGTAGAGCTGGTTCGTTCATTGCAGCCCGACGTGGTGCTGATGGATGTGCAGATGCCCGACATGGACGGTATCGCCGCAACCGAGGAGCTTCTCAAGGACGGCTCGTCGCTGAAGGTTCTGGTGGTCACCACCTTTCAGCGCGACGACTACCTGTTCGATGCGCTGCGTGCAGGCGCCAGCGGTTTCCTGCTCAAGACCTCGCCGCCCGAGGACTTGGTTGAAGCCATTCGAGTGGTGAACGCCGGCAACTCGCTACTGGACCCGTTGGTGACCGGCCAGGTCATTGCCCAGTTCGCCAACGCCGGACCAGGTGTGGCCCGTTCCGAGCGGCTCGACGAGTTGACCGAGCGCGAACGAGAAGTGCTCGAACAGTTGGCGGGTGGCCTCAGTAACTCCGAGATTGCCGAAGCCCTGTACGTGGGTGAGACAACCGTCAAGACCCACGTGTCGAATGTGTTGAGCAAGCTAGGACTACGCGACCGGGTGCAGGCGGTGGTGTTCGCCTACGAGCATGGTTTAGTACGACCGGGGGAGTAAGGCGAGATAGTACGACCGGGGGAGTAAGGAAGCAGAGTACGCACGCGAGGGATTTCCTTCCTGCCAAACGATAAGGGGACGGAGAGGCAACTCCGAGGCTCTTCAACAACGTTTGGATCGGAGCCGAAGTGGAGGAAACGCAGTGATTGAACAGAATCAGTCGTCGGCGGGCGTCTCACGACGCA
>CALJDK010000077.1 GCA_938023735.1 uncultured Acidimicrobiales bacterium | reverse complement strand
GCGATGCGAGAAAGCCAGCCGAGCAAATGCCGGACGCGCCGAACGAGAACGGTGTCACATGAATCCACTAGGTTTAGGATCATGAATGTTCCAGAGACGCTTCGGTACTCCAGCGATCACGAGTGGGCGCAGCTCCTCGACGACGGTTCCATCAAGATCGGCATCACCGACTATGCCCAGGATGCACTCGGCGACGTGGTGTTTGTCGAACTCCCCGACCTTGGCACCGAGCTAGAGGCGGGCGCCACCTTCGGCGAGGTGGAGTCCACCAAGTCGGTCTCCGACCTCTTTGCGCCGTTGGCCGGGTCGGTTGCTTCGGTGAACGACCAGCTCACCGACAACCCGGAAAAGATCAACGAAGATCCCTACGGCGACGGCTGGATCTGCACGATCACCCCGGCCGACCCAGCCACCTACGATTCGCTGCTCGATGCCGCCGCCTACGCTCAGCTCATCGAGGGCTGAGCGCACGTCTGTCCAGGAGTACTTCAATGTCCGGAGCCGTCTGCCCGAGCTGTAGCCACGTCAATACCCTTGGTTCAAACTTCTGTTCCTCGTGTGGCGTTCTCATCGGCGATGTCCGCGACGAGCGTACCGACGCGATTCCGCTGGCCGATATGCAAGCCAATCTTGAGGCGGATGCCGCAACGTCGGCCGCAGATGGGCCCCCGCAAACAACGGCCGGTCACGACCCCGAAATCGAGGACGATGGCTTTGATCGTTCCGACTTCGGCCCCGATATGGGCGTGCTGTTCGTGCAGCGAGGAACGAAAGCGGGGAGTCGCTACGCACTCGATACCGACATCATCACCGCGGGTCGCCACCCCGACTCGGGAATCTTTCTCGACGACGTCACGGTGTCTCGACGCCATGCCGAACTCAGTGTGCGCGATGGTAACTACACGGTCCGCGATCTTGGATCGCTCAACGGCACCTACGTCAATCGTGAGCGGATCGACGAGGTTGCCCTCCACGATGGCGACGAGCTGCAAATCGGCAAGTTCAAACTGTTTTTCTTCCACGGCACTGGTTCATGATCGCTCGCGCTCATCGATCGATTGGCGAAGTGCTCACGCTTCTCCAGAACGACTTTCCCGATATCACCATCTCCAAAATCCGGTTTCTTGAGAGCCAAGGACTGCTCGACCCCGAGCGCACGCCGTCGGGGTACCGAAAGTTCTACGACGGTGACATCTCGAAGCTTCAATGGATTCTCGAGCAACAGCGCGACCATTTCCTCCCGTTGAAGGTCATCAAAGAAAAGCTCGACGAAAGTGGCGGCGATCTACCGACCGAAGCACCACCGTCGGTAGCTGACGTGCTTTCCGATGCTCGCGGCGAGACTCCGCTGGTTGCCGACACCGCACTGGTCGGCGGCGGGCGCACAGGCAACGCCGTACTTGGCGAATCCGGCGAGTCAATGGCCGACGGCGAAGCAGAGCAGGTTGCAACTACCCGGTCGACCAACCTTGCCTCGGTGAGTCTGACGCCTGATGAGTTGGCTGCGGCAGCAAATATTGAACGGGCGGCTATCGATCAGCTCGAAAAGTTCGGGATGCTCTCAAGTCGTTCGGCAGGAAGTACACAAATCTATGACGACGAGGCGCTGATGGTGGCCAAGCTTGCGTCGGCGTTTCTTGCCCGCGGCCTCGAGCCTCGGCACCTTCGCATGTACAAGCTTGCGGCCGATCGCGAGGCCGACGTGTTCGAACAGCTCGTCACTCCGCGCCGTAAGGGTTCGTCAGAGAATCGGGCCGAAATGGCCCAAACGGTGGCCGATCTCACCGCATTGGGCACCGAACTTCGTTCGGCGATGCTGCGACAAAGCCTCAGAGGCGTTCTTCCTCAGTAGATCGGGCCGATATGCTTTGGTCGATGCAGGAAATGGAAGTTCTCGACGTCCGGGTTGAACTGCCGACCAACACGCCGATTGTGTTGCTCAAAGAACGCTCCGGAGACGAACGCCTTCTCCCAATCTTTATTGGTGGCCCGGAGGCAAGTTCGATCTCGTTGGCGTTGCAAGGTACATCGACACCGCGGCCGATGACCCACGACCTGTTACGAAACATCTTGGAACAGGTTGAACTCACCGTTGAGCGGGTGGTTATCACCGAGCTCAACAACCGCACGTTCCATGCCGACCTCTTTCTCCGCCGAGGCGAGGAAACCTGGACGGTCTCAAGTCGTCCCTCCGACGCCATTGCACTAGCGGTGCGAATCGGCTGTCCGGTGTACGCCGCCGATCAGGTGCTCGACGAGGCCGGCTACGTTCCTGACGCGATCGTGACCGAAGGTGAAGACGCCAACGACGGCGAAGAAGACCACGAAGAAGTCGTCGAAGAGTTCCGTCAGTTCATCGAAGACATCAGACCGGACGACTTCTCGTCATAGCTTTGGCAGGGCTAGCTCGTGGCTACAGTTGTTCGTGAGCATGGTTGTTGCCGCGCGAGCCGCACTCTACACTTCTGACATCGGCGTAATTTCGTCGGTGTGACTTGCGGGTCACAAGTGTCTGAGGGGAATTCCGAACGAACCATGTCGACTGAATCAGTACCTGAAGCAGCGCCCCACGCTGGCTTTAGTGGCAAGAAGACTGCCGAGATCGTTGGTATCACCTACCGTCAGCTCGACTACTGGGCCCGCACCGATCTTATTGCGCCAAGCATCGCCAAGGCGGTGGGAAGCGGCAGTCGACGTCAGTACTCCTACCGCGACCTGCTTGAGCTGAAAGTCATCAAGAATCTTCTCGACAGCGGCATTCGCCTCGAGTCGGTACGCGAAGTGTTCACCTACCTGCGAGACAACCTGGGCGAGGATGTCACCACGGTGAACCTGGTCATCAGCGGCAGCCGTTCGGTTCTGGTGCAGAGCGGTGAAGAGATCATCGACCTGCTCGGAAAGGGCCAGGGTGTGCTCAACATCTTGCCGCTCGCTGGTGTCAAGGAAGAGGTCGATGCCCGTATCGTCGAGCTGTTCCCAGGCGAGCTCGAGGCGGTAACCGGTACCGATTCCGGGAGCGCTGCCGCCCAGTGATTCTCGAGCCTTCGGACCGCTTTGCTCACGTCTCCGAGCGCAACCTCGCCGCAATCTTCGATCACTACCGGATCGAATGGCAGTACGAACCCACGATGTTCGTCCTCGACGCAAAGGCGGATGGGTCGTTGTCGTCTGCGTTTTCTCCCGACTTCTACCTTCCGCAGTTCGATCTGTATGTCGAGCTAACCACGATGCAGCAACGCCACGTGACCAAGAAGAACAAGAAGCTTCGTCAACTGTTGGCCCGATATCCCGAAGTAAATGCCAAGATCTTGTATCTACGCGATTACGAGCAACTCATCGAGTCGCACTGCGGCATCGTTGCCGGTCTGGTTGTCGAGCCTGCCCAACAGGTTGCGGCGTAACGTCCTGGCAGTTCTTGGGTTCCCGGGAGAAGCGCTGCTGCCAATACGGATGAATTTGCCGATAGACAACCAATGATGACGTTGCGTTGGTTTGTGGTTGTCGTTGGTCTGGCGATGGTGGCTGTCGCATGCGCCTCGTCGACTAACGGCGACCTTTCCGCAGGCCAGCCGGTAACGATTGCCCCCGGTGTTGCCCCGACCAGCCAGGTCGCCTCGTCGCTGTCTCCGGGCACCACCGATTCAGCGCCGACGATGCTTTCAACATCCACCACCCTTGCGTCACCAACGACGATCACTCCGACGACACTGCCTGCTCCGACGAGACTGCCTGCTCCAACGACACTGCCAGCGCCTACCTCGCTGGTGCCGACTACGCAGGCCCCCGCCTATGTGGGTGCAGTACGTGAGATCGATGCCGAGCTCGAGGCGTTCATTACCCCGACGTCGTTTCGCGAGGGATGTCCGGTTGGTTTAGCCGAACTCCGTCTCGTCGAGATCACCTACGTCAACTACGAGGGCGATGCTGTGCCAGGTCGGGTTATCGTGCATCGCGATCATGCCGACGGCATCGCTCAAGTGTTCGAGGAACTCTTTGACGCCAGGTTCCCGATGCAGTCGGTTGAGTTGGTCGACACCCACGGTGGCGACGATCAGATTTCAATGCAGGCGAACAACACGTCGGCGTTCAACTGCCGAGAAGTGGCGTACCGTCCTGGCGTTTGGTCAAACCACGCAGTTGGTACCGCAATCGATATCAACCCGCTCGTCAACCCCTATGTAAAGGACGAGTTTGTCGACCCCGAGATTGGGCGACGATATGTCGACCGAACCCTGGGAGCACCCGGGATGATCGTCGATGGCGACGTCGTTGTGCAGGCGTTTGAGCGAATTGGCTGGAGCTGGGGCGGCTACTGGACCTCGGCGAAGGACTATCAGCACTTCTCAGCGTCGGGCACCTAGCGCAAACGCTGAGGCGGTCGCTACTGGATCCGGAGCGACCACTGAAGTAGCTGGCCGACGATGTCTTCATACAGACCAAGCCCCACCACGCCGGCCATGACGAATCCGATACCGAGCCCTATTTGTGGGAGTCGCTTATGGTCGAGAAGTCCCGACAACTTGGGTAGCGCCAGAGGGAGCGATGCAAAGACCACGAGCAGCGCACAGACGCCGGCGACGTAGATGCCGTAGAAGGGGAGTGATGACCAGACCTGGTCGCCCGAACGGTTGAGCAGCCGGCCAAGGTGGGTTCCGACGCACGGAATCCACAACCAGGCCGACACGGCGCCGATCAGTGCTCCGCCGGTCATAGCCGAAGCGGCACCGGGAAGGCGGTACATGCCAAAGGCGACGGCGGCGATGCCGATGCCGGCCGCCACACTGATCCAGCCACTGGGCTGATCGAAGAACCAGCCGACCGAGCGAAGCCAGAACACGACGCCTGCCGCCAGGATGTAGAACAGCACCGCGGCGGGACCGTTGCGTCGCCCACCCACGAGAGGGACAAAGCCGGGAACCAGCAACGCCAACGTACAGGGGAGCCGGATCGCCCAGAGTGCTTCAGCGAACAGCTCCATGGTGTTAGGCGCCGTTCTCGAGCAGGTGCTTGACGGTTGCCTCGAGGTCGTCGTAACCGCCCTCGCCGATATGGTCGTAGCGAATGTCGCCGTTCTGGTCGATCACGTAGGTCCGAGGCCAGAAGCGGCGATCTTCCTGCCATGCCCGAAACGAGGTCTTCTCGGTGTCGAGAGCGATTGGCCAGTTCACCCGCTGCTCGATGGCAGCCTCCTGGATCGAGTTGACGTCCTTCTCGAAGTCGAACTCGGGTGAGTGCACGCCGATGATCTCAAGACCATCGGCTTGATACGTGTCATACAAGGCGCGGAGGTGCGGTTTCACGTTGCGGCAGTTGAAGCATCCGAAGGTCCAGAATTCGACGATATACACCTGGCCGTCGAGGTCATCGAGTGATTCGTAGGGGCTCTGGAGCCAGCCGTCGATTCCGGTGAGGCCAGGTCGTGGCCGCAACACCGGAGGAGCCTCAGAAGCCACTTCCTGATCGACCACTGCAGAGCCGTCGGGCAGTTCTTCGTCAGCGCTCTCCGAGGAGTCTGAGCTGTCGGAATCGCCAGCATCGCCAACATCAGCGGTTTCTGGCTGGGATGCCGACCCGGTGGAGACGGCCTCTTCGGACGACCCAAGGCCCGTGACGACGGCGACAGCGATGAAAATGGCGAGCAGCCCCAGCACCGCCAGGGCAACAATGCGTGAAATAGTCATAGTAAGGAAACTCCGTTGGGGGTTGAGAAGTTCCAAGAACTTTCGCGCCGCATATCCTGCGGCGGAGAGCGCGAAACTCAGTTCAATTTGGGAAGCAGATCGGTGGCGGCTTGCCGCAGCCAGTGATCGGCCAGGGTAAGAAGAGCCATCGCCTCAACCATCGGCACTGCCCTTGGAAGCACACAGGGGTCATGGCGCCCTTTGGCCGCCAGTCGCACCGCTTCGCCATCGGTATTTACGGTGTCCTGCTCGGAGCTGATGGTGCCGGTGGGCTTGAAGGCGACACGAAAGAGAATGTCGGCGCCATTCGAGATGCCTCCTTGCACGCCGCCCGAATTGTTTGAAGCGGTGTTGGGGCCATCGGGGCCGGGAATGAACGGGTCATTGTGGGAAAGTCCGGTCATCGTGGTGGCACCAAACCCGCTTCCGATCTCGAAGCCTTTCGAGGCCGGGAGCGAAAGCGCTCCCTTAGCCAGGTCGGCGTCGAGGCGGTCGAACACCGGCTCACCAAGCCCAGCGGGTACGTTGCGGGCCACACATGTAACGACGCCGCCAAGCGAGTCGCCGTCGCGGCGGGCCTGCTCGATGGCTTCGGTCATTGCGGTTGCGGCAGCGGGGTCGGGGCAGCGAGTTGGGTCGGCCTCAACCTCGTCGAACGACACGGCTGCAGGGTCAATGTTGCTGGTGATCTCATGAACCGTACTGACCCACGCCAGTACTTCGACATCGGCGACGGTACGAAGCAACTTGCGGGCGATGGCGGCAGCGGCGACCCGACCGATGGTCTCGCGGGCACTGGATCGACCGCCTCCCTCGTGATTCCGAAACCCATACTTCTGGTCGTAGGTGAAATCGGCGTGCGATGGGCGGTACACGTCTTTCAGATGGTCGTAGGCGGCTGGGCGGGCATCGCCGTTTCGCACGAGCAGACCAATGGGCGTTCCGGTGGTATAGCCGTCGTAGACCCCCGACAGGATTTCGACCTGGTCGGCCTCGTTACGCTGGGTTACCAGGCGGCTTTGTCCGGGGCGGCGACGGTCGAGATCGCGCTGAATTTCGGCGACATCGAGGGCGAGCCGCGGCGGGCAGCCGTCGAGGATTGCGCCGACGCCACCGCCGTGGGACTCACCAAAGGTTGCAACACGAAACAGCGTGCCGAAAGCGCTAGACATTCCCCTGAGGATACTGCGGCACCAAGGGGATGAGTGCGTTGGCCATTTCGAGGGTGAGCGGCGTGGTGATGTGCAGATTGGTGTCTTCGCCGTCGACGAACACCACGTGCCCTCCGGCCTCTTCGATGAGTTGAAGCTCTTCGGGAGCATTGTTGCCCGTGGCCAAGGCGTTCCGAAGCGGCTCGAAAGCGAATGCACTCGGAGCCTGTGCGACCGCCAATTCTGCTTTGGCCACCGTTTCGATGATTGTGGAGTCTTTGTGCCGCTTGATCGCATCGGGAAGGTGGCCTTGCGGGGTCGCTGCATCCGCACCCGAGGCGACGGCGTCGATGACCCGCCGGTAGAGCTCGTTGCTGGCGAGCGGGTGCGACGCTGTGGCTAGCACCACGATGTCGGTGTCGTCGCCTACCGCTTGCATTCCGTTGCGGACCGAGGCCCCATGTGTTGCCCCACCGGCCACGACGGCGTGCACCGGTTGGCCGGCCCAGACGTGATCTTTGGGCAGCACCAGGACAACTCGATCGCAACTGGCCGACGCAGTTCGGACCACACGGTCGATAACGCGTTCGTCTCCGAGCCGTGCGAACTGTTTGGAACCACCGAATCGGGTGCCGGATCCGGCGGCGAATACCACTGCGGTGGTGATCATTCGTCGTAGATGTTTAGGAGCGATTCAGGCGTGTTCGCCGCGCGACGATCGCGGATTGCTGCGTGGCGTTCTGCGATTGCCTGGTCGAAGTCGCCGTCGGTGAAGACCCAGAAGGTGTTGTCGCGGATCGCATCGTGCACCAGGTCGGCGACCATCTCAGCACTCTTGCCCTGACTGAGGATGATGTCGGCCATCACGGCGCGGCGTGCCGCTTGTTCGTCGTCGATAGGCTCGCTGGCGATCGTGGTGTCGAGGAGTTGTTCGGGCCGGTTTCGTTCGGACTGGAAAATGCCGGTCAGCACCAGCCCTGGGCAAAGACAGGTCACGCCCACGTTGGACCCGTCGTGATCGAGTTCGGCCCGGAGGGTTTCGGCCAAGGCCACCGTGGCGTACTTTGTTGCGTTGTACGGCCCCATGCTCGGGTAGGCAAGGTGCCCCGCCACCGATGCCGTCATCACGACGTGACCCGAATCGGCGGCCTTGAGATCGGGCAGAAACACCTGAATCCCATGCACGACGCCCTGCAGGTTCACGCCAAAGGTCCACTGCCAGTCGTTGGTGGTGAGCGTTTCGAGCCGGCCGGTTCCGCCCCCAACTCCGGCGTTGAGGGCTACGACATCGACGGGTCCAAACTTTGCCTTGGCGGTATCGGCGAGTGCTCTCATGCTTGCCAAGTTCGATACATCGGTGAGCACACCGAGAGCCTCGACCCCAGCTGCCTCCAGTTCGGCCGTGGTGGCGTCGAGAGCTGGTTCCTCGATGTCACCGAGCACGATCTTCATGCCTGCAGCGCCAAGCCGTTGAGCCATTGCTTTGCCCATGCCGCTCGCCCCGCCGGTAATCACTGCGGTCTTGCCGTTCATGTCGTCCATGCTTCGCAGTCTTTCAGAGCAGCGAGTTGGATACGAAAGCTCGTGTACGGGTCCGATTACAGGCCGAGTAGGGCGTTCTCGACAACTTCGCTGAGGGCGGGGTGGATGTACATCTGATCGCGTGCCATCTCGTCGACCGTTTGCCCAAACCGCATGCCCTGGATGAGCTGTTGGATCAATGTGGAAGCCTGAGGCCCAATGATGTGGGCGCCCAACAGAAGTCGGGTTTCGGCGTGGGCGATGAGCTTGACGAAGCTGTCGGTGTCTTCCATCGCCCAGCCGTAAGCGGTATCGCCGTAGTTCTGGATCTTCACGACGTAGGGCGTGCCGGCGGCCTTGACATCGCGTTCGGTCAATCCGACTGCGGCGACCTGGGGGTTCCCGAAGACGGCATGGGGAACCAGCGAAAGGTCGCGGCTGATCATGTCGTCGGGGTTGGCGAGATTGTGCGCCACCACCCGAGCTTCGTGGTTAGCCGAGTGTTTGAGCTGCAGCGCCGTGGTGACATCGCCGAGCGCCCAGACGCCGTCGACATTGGTTCGGCCGTGGTCGTCGGTGATGATGTAACCGGCATCGTCGCTGGCAATTCCGGCGGCGTCGAGGTTGAGTCGGTCGCCGTTGGGGGTGCGACCCGTGGTGATGAGGATGGCGTCGGTCTCGAGGCTGTGGGTCGCACCATCGACGGTCATGTCGACGGTGATGGTGCCCGAGTCAGACCGGGCGACGCTCACATCGGACACGTTGGCAAGGACGGTATTGCGACGGGCGGACACCTCGGTGAACCGATCGCTGATGTCGTCGTCTTCATTCCGGAGCATCTTGGCGCTGCGATTGAGGAAGGTCACGTCGACTCCGAGGCTGCTGAACACATGGCCCAGCTCGGACGCGATGTACCCGGCGCCTACCACCACCATTCTTGACGGCAGTTCGTCGACGCGCATGACGGTGTCAGACGTGTAGTAGCCGACGTCATCGAGGCCCGGGATTGGCGGAATCGAAACCCGTGCGCCGGCGGCGACGACAATGTTGGGAGCGGTGATGCTGGTTGTGGTGCCGTCGTTGGCAAGTACCGAGAGCTCGTTTGGTCCGCGAAAGCTGGCTTCGCCCTTAAAGACGGTGACGTGTTCCTGCTCGTCGGTGCGGTACCGTTCGCCGCCCGCAGCGATGGGGTCGATACGCCCAAAGACCCGATCGCGAAGGGCCGGCCAATCGACTCCCGAGTACGACGTGGTGATGCCGTACTTGGAGCTGTCGGTTGCCTGAAGCGCTACGTCGGCGGTGTACACGAACATCTTTGAGGGGATGCAGCCAACGTTGAGGCAGGTACCACCAAAGACACCCTTTTCGACGATGGCGACGTTGGCGTCGTCGAAGTCAGGGGTGAGAATCGAGTTTCCTGAACCGGTGCCAATGATGATGAGGTCGAAGTCGTTCACCCGACCTAATCTACCGGGTGAGACGGCGGATTAGAGCCGACGTGTCCCAGCGCTGGCCGCCCATTTCCATGATGTCGGCGTAGTAACCATCGACCTGCTCGGTAATGGTGACATCTGCGCCGCGGCGCTTGGCTTCGGCGATGGCAATGCCGAGGTCTTTCCGCATGTGCTCGATAGCGAACCCAAACTCGAACTCGTCGGCGGCCATGGTCTTTCCCCGGTTCTCCATTTGCCACGAGCCGGCCGCGCCCTGGGAAATGACGTCGACGACCTGATCCATGTCGAGGCCGACGGCGTTGCCGAAGTTGATGGCTTCGCTGAGTGCTTGCAGCGCACCAGCGATGGAGATCTGGTTGACCATCTTGGTGAGTTGGCCGCTGCTGGCCGGGCCGAGCAGTGTTGTGGCCCGGGCGTAGGTATCGATGACCGGCTTGGCCGTGGCGAAGTGCTCGTCGGTGCCGCCACACATGACGGTAAGCACGCCGTTCTGCGCGCCGGCTTCCCCTCCCGAGACCGGTGCATCGAGAAACCCAAGCCCTCGCTGTTCGGTGGCCGCTGAGAGTTCGAGCGCAAGTTCGGCTGACGCAGTGGTGTGGTCGACGAGAACGGCGCCCTGCTTCATGTTGTCGAGCACGCCGTCGTCGCCATTGCAAACATCGCGGACGCTGTCGTCGTTACCGAGGATGAGGAACACGAGGTCGGCGTCGGCAACTGCTGCTGCGGGCGTTGCTGCACTTGCACCGCCGTATTCGGATACCCAGGCGTCGGCTTTCGCGGTGGTTCGGTTCCAGACTACGACATCGTGACCAGCTTGTTGGAGGTGTCCGGCCATGGGGTAACCCATGACGCCGAGTCCGAGATAGGCGCATTTTGTCATGGCCAGAATCTAGCAGGACGGTCAAAGGCCGCTGGCTGTTTGGGTCAGTCCGAACGGGCGGGAAGCGGAGCGAACTCTTGGCCGTTGGAACGTTTCGCGGACCATGCGGCGATTACTGCGGGCTGGTGGTTCGGGAACCCAATTGGCGACGGCAGGTTGTCGGGCGAGAACCAGCCGAAATCGCTGGCTTCGGCGGGGTCGACGGTTGGTGCCGGTCGGTCGTGTTCATCGGGGATTTGGGCCAGATAGAACATGTTGAGCAGCGACTGCGGGTACATCTCGTCACCGTTGTCGTAGGTGTCCATCCACATGCCGAGCAGCGAGACAACTGGAAGGTCGAGACCGGTTTCTTCGAGCAGTTCGCGTCGTGCGCCGTCTTCGGGGTGTTCGCCGGCGTCGACAAAACCGCCGGGAATGTCCCACTCGCCGAACCATGGCTCGATGGCCCGACGGATCAGCAGAATCTCGCCGCGATGTTCGACCAGCACTCCAGCGCATGGCTTCGAGTTGGCCCAAAACCGGAACCCACAATGCGGACACCCATAGGGAGGCGCCAGGTCAACCCGTTGCCCACACTCAGAACAAAACTTGTGCATCAACCAAAGCGTAATAGCCGCGACACTCGTGTCTGACACCTGTGTCGCAAACGAAGGAGGGGTCCACCCGCGACACTCGTGTCTGACACCTGTGTCGCGGACGAAAGACGGTTCCAGACACCGTATTCAGATTGGGGAAGGTGATTGGTGTCGTCTCGCCGCGCTAGCAAGAGCGAGGGCGCCGGCGGTGACTAATGCCGAAGGCGTGGAGGCGAAGCCGGAACGAGAATTACAGATCTCGCCAGCGGATGAGTTCGGCGCCGGCTTCTTGGGCTCGAGCGGCGAACTTTGCGAGCTGGTCGGCTTCTCGGGCTCGCCAGGCTTCGTTGGTGCCGGGGTGGCCACCGACCTCGAGGACTTCGCCGTGTTCGGGAATCGGGACCTTGTTCCACCACTCGGTGGTGAGATCGCCATCACCCATGAAGAAGTGATCGGTCGAGCGCCAGCGGCGTTCCAGCGGACCGCGAAGTACGCCGCCGAGGAGAACCGTCGGTCGGGTCTTCTTTGGTTCAGGTACGAACGTGTTTTGCACCGTGCGCACATGGGAGATCCCGAACTGCGACAGCACCATCGGCAGCGCCTTGCGAAAGTTCGGAAACTTGTGGAGGTGTTTGTGGCTGTCGACGTAGTCGACCTTCACCCCGAGATCCATGACCCGGCTGATCTGCGCGGCCATTTCGTTGGCGATCTGGCGGGTAGGGAAGCGGCCGGTCAGCGCCCGGATCTGGGCATCGCGTCCGGGGAGAAAGAGCCCGTCGTCGCCTACCAGTGCGGGGACGTCGGAGGCATCGAGGACCGGCCCTTCAACCGTGTCGCGGGTGAAGGTGAGGTGCACGCCGTAGCTGTGCTGAGGGTTTTCGGCCGCGTAGTCGGCGGCAAGTTTGGTGGTTGGCATGTTGGCCATGATCGACGTGTTGCGGATCACTCCAGCTTCAAAGGCCTCGATCGTTGCGTCGACGGTGTCTTCGTCGAAGCCGAAATCGTCGGCTGACATAATGATGCGGCGAGCCATTAGCGGCCACCTCCGGTGGGGAGTTGTGCGGCCTGGTTGCGGTGGCGCTTCTGTGCGTTCCAGAGGATGTGGAACGGTTCGATGAGGTATCGCTGAGCGGTCTCACCGAAGTTGTCGTACAAACGGAAGACCCATTCGAGTCCGAGTGGGCCGAGCCACCGAGGAGCCATGTTGAGTTCACCGGCGAGCAATTTGATCATCGCTCCCGTGGTGATGATCACCGGTACGTTGAGTCTCTCTTTGTTCTGCAGGATCCATTGTTCCTGGCGACCCATGCCCATTCCGACCAGAAGGATGTCAGGGTCAGCGGCGTTGATCTTTTCGACGACTTCGCGGTTTTCGGATCCCGCCGGATCGACATCGAAGAAGCCGTTGCGGCCTTCGATGAGGAGATCGGGGTGCGTTCGTCGAATCTCGGCGAGGCCAGCATCGAGCGCATCGTCGGTGGAGCCGAGGTGGTAGATCCGCCACGAGCGCTGGGCAGCAAGTGCGAAAAGGTTGGGTACCCAGTCGATGCAACCGGTTCGGTGCTCGTAGCCGACTTCGTCGCCTTTGAGCTGCGACAGCCACACCAACGGCGTACCGTCGATGTGCACTCTGGTTTCCGGGCTGTCGTGGAGCATCCGGAAGGCCGGATCGATGAGATGGGTGTGCACACCATGCATGTTCTGGCTGGCCACGATGACCCGTTCGTTGGCGCTGATCGAGCTTTCGATCATGCCAAACATGGTGGCTTCGTCGATTGCGTGAAGACGACAACCGAACACCGAGGACTCGGACGGTTCAGCGTACGACATGGCCGGCGTTTGATCGACGGCATCTTGAAGCGCCCCTACGGACTTGGCGCGTGTGGTATCCATAGCCGTGATATCGGCAGTTCTGACCTGCCGCTATAGCGCGAATCCGTGGTGGCGTTGCATTGTCTACTTCGCTCCAGCCGTTCGCTACTCGTAGTCGGAGAGCGGTGGGCAGCTACAGACCAGGTTTTTGTCGCCGTGGGCGCTATCGATGCGACTGACCGGTGCCCAAACCTTCTGTCGCCGAAGACCGTCCACCGGGTAGGCCGCAACCTCGCGACTGTACGGGTGGTTCCAGTCAGCAACGAGGAGATCTTCGGCGGTATGGGGCGCATGAACGAGCGGGTTGTCATCGGCAGGCATGGAGCCATCTTCGACCGCGGCGATCTCGGCTCGAATGGCGATCATGGCATCGCAGAAGCGGTCGATCTCTTCGAGTGATTCGGACTCGGTTGGTTCAATCATGAGGGTTCCGGCCACGGGGAACGACATGGTGGGAGCATGGAAGCCGTAGTCGATAAGCCGTTTGGCAACGTCGTCGACGGAGATTCCTGCTGAATCTTTCAGCGGTCGCAGATCGATGATGCACTCGTGGGCAACCCGGCCGTTCTCGCCGCGGTAGAGCACTGGGTAGTGCCGGTCGAGCCGCGCGGCAACATAGTTGGCGTTGAGGATGGCGATCTCGGTGGCTTTTCGGAGTCCGTCGGGTCCCATCATGGCGATGTAGGTCCACGAGATCGGCAAGATTCCCGCTGACCCCCAGGGAGCTGCGCTGATGGCGCCGGCGCCGGTGCTTGGCCCGGCCTGATCGGTGAAGGGATGGTTGGGAAGGTGCGGGGCCAGGTGGGCGCCGACACCAATAGGGCCAACGCCCGGCCCACCGCCGCCATGCGGGATGCAAAAGGTCTTGTGCAGATTTAGGTGGCTCACGTCGGCGCCGAACTGGCCGGGCTTTGCGGTTCCGACCATGGCGTTGAGGTTTGCGCCGTCGAGGTAGACCTGTCCGCCGTGGCCGTGCACGATGTCGCAGATCTCGCGGATGGCAGCTTCGAACACTCCGTGGGTGGACGGATAGGTCACCATGATCGCAGCAAGCTGATCGCCTGCCTCGTTGGCCTTGGCGGTGAGGTCAGAAACGTCGACGTTGCCGTCGTCATCGCAAGCGACCACCACAACCTTCATGCCAGCCATGACGGCACTGGCCGCGTTGGTGCCATGCGCCGATGCCGGGATCAGACAAATCGTGCGGTCGGTGTGGCCATTGGAGAGGTGATAGCCGCGGATGGCGAGAAGTCCGGCCAACTCGCCCTGAGAGCCCGCATTCGGCTGAAGCGAAACTGCGTCGTACCCGGTGATCTCGACGAGCATGGCCTCGAGTTGGGAGGTGAGTTGGCGATAGCCAGCAGCCTGGTCGGTCGGCGCAAACGGGTGCATGTTGGCAAACGAAGGCCAGGTGATCGGTTCCATCTCGCTCGTGGCGTTGAGCTTCATCGTGCATGAACCGAGAGGAATCATCGACCGGTCAAGAGCGATGTCTTTGTCGGCCAGATAGCGCAGATACCGAAGCATTTCGGTCTCGCTGCGGTAACGGTGGAAGACAGCATGGTCGAGAATGTCGTCGGTTCGCAGCAACGCGTCGGGGATAGTGCTGTCGGGTGAGGCAGTGCTTTCTGGTGAGGCAGTGCTGCTTTGACCTTCGGCCAGAGCGCTTCCGGGGAATGCGACGAGTAGCTGCTCGACCAGCGCAAGATCTGAGGTCTCGTCGAACGCGACGCCGACGTGGTCGGCATCGATCAACCGAATGTTGATGTTGGCGGCAAGCGCCGCATCGACGGTTGCCTTGGCGGTGCCGGGCACGGCGACAGCAACGGTATCGAAGAAGTTGTCGTGCACGATGGGGAAACCGGCCGAGGTCACGGCATCGGCAAAGCGAACAGCGATGCTGTGCACCCGCCGCGCAATGTTTCGAAGACCGTCAGGTCCGTGGTAGCTGGCGTAAAAGCCCGAGATGTTGGCCAGAAGTACCTGAGCTGTGCAGATGTTGCTGGTGGCTTTCTCGCGACGGATGTGCTGCTCGCGAGTTTGCAGCGCCAGTCGCAGCGCCGGCCGCTCCTTGGTGTCGATGGACATACCCACAATTCGGCCTGGGAGCGATCGCTTGTATTTTTCGGTGGTGGCCAGGTAACCGGCGTGAGGGCCGCCGTAGCCGAGTGGCACGCCGAAGCGTTGCGTTGTCCCAACCACCACGTCGGCACCGGCATCGCCGGGGGAGCGTAGGAGCACCAACGCCAAGACATCAGCAGCTGCAGCCACCAGTGCTCCGGCCTCGTGCGCCGCCGCGCAAAGAGGTTCGAGGTCGTAGACCTCGCCGGTGGTTCCCGGGTACTGGTAGAGCACACCGAAGGTGTCGTCGGGCTGGGTGAGCGCCGCGTTTCGGTCGGCTACGACCACCGTGAGGCCGAGTGCCTCGGCGCGGGTCTCGATGACTGCGATGGTCTGAGGGTGACAGTCCTGGTCGACCACAAAGGTCTGACGGTCGCCCTTGTTAGCCCGATGGAGCAGGGTCATCGCCTCGGCGGCGGCAGTGCCTTCGTCGAGCATCGACGCATTGGCCAGATCGACCCCGGCAAGGTCAGCCACCATGGTCTGGAAGTTCAAAAGCGCTTCGAGGCGGCCCTGCGAGATCTCGGGCTGATATGGCGTATAGGCCGTGTACCAAGCCGGGTTCTCGAGTACGTTCCGCGTGATGACCGCGGGAGTGATGGTGTCGGAGTATCCGGTTCCGAGCAATGACGTGACCACCTGGTTTTGGTCGGCGATACCCCGCAACTCGGCGATGGCCTCGCGTTCGGTCTTTGCCGGAGCAAGGTCGAGGGCGTCGCGAACCAGAATCGAGTCCGGCACGGTCTGCTGGATCAGCTCATCGATGCTGTCGACACCAACGGCCGCAAGCATGGTCGCGACCTCGTCAGCATCAGGTCCGATGTGCCGGGATACAAAGGCGTCTTCTTTGGGAAGGAGTGTCATTGGAGAAGGTCCGAATCAGTTGGAGTAGGTGACAAGGGCGCGACCGTGTGGCCTACCCCCTCTGTCCGGGAACCTGAGAGGCTGGCCCGTCCGCTGCGCCGGGGCACAGACTCGGGTTTACACCTTCGGTGGGCGGACAACGGTGACCGCCACTCTCCAGAGACGTCTGATCGTGCGGTCCAGGGGCCTGAGAGGTTCCGGGGTGGTTGCTCCTTCGGCGGCCCGGCGAACCGGGCACTCTCCCACATGATGTGAGCGACGAATCCTCAGGTTACCGCAATCGCCCGGAGTGGTGAAGCCCTACGCCGCAGCGGGCGTTTTGTCGCTGGCCAGCGCAGAACTTGCTGCTGCGGTGGCGGCGCCGTCTTCTTCGTTCACGAAGTAGACCGAGGCAACGCGGTCGATCATTGCCTTATCGAGCACCCGAGGAATTCCTTCATAGGTGCAGACACCAATCATCAGGTCGCAGAAGTCGATGGCGATGTAAGGGCGAAGCTCGCCGATTTCGCGCTCGGCGATCATCTTGAGATGCTGGGCGCTCTCGCCGCTGACTTCAATGCCCTTCGCCTTGGCGATCCGGGCCAGGATCCAGTTGAAGGCGTTTGGCGTGACCGGACCAACGAATACCTTGTTGCGGAGACGACGAAGGAACGCATCATCGCCCAATGCGTTGGGGTCGAGGTTGGTCGATGCGATGAGCTTGAGCTCGAAGGGAACCGTGAACTTCGTACCGTTGGCCAACTTGAGGTAGTCGATTCCGCGGGCCAGCGGAACAATCCAGCGGTTCATAAGTTCGTTTGGCGTGATTTGCTGACGGCCGAAGTCATCAACCACCAGGATGCCGTTGTTGGCCAGCATCTGAATTGGCGCCGAGTAGACACCCGAGATCGGGTCGAGCGAAAGGTCAACCATGTTGGGGCTGAGCTCACCACCGACGATTACGAGCGGGCGGTCACAGACAACCCAACGAGGGTCAAGGCCTCGTGGTTGTTCTTCGGCGGCGGTATGCACTGCAGGGTCAAAGACCGAAATGATGGCGCTGTCGACTTCGACGACTCGAGGAACCAGAACCTGATCGGTATGAATCTGGATCATCCGTTCGGCGAGCGATGTTTTACCGGTACCAGGAGGGCCATACAGGAAGATGGCACCGTCGTTCATGAAGGCGGGACCGAGAGCATCGAGCATCGAGTCTTCGACAACCAGGTCCGAGAAGGCGGCTCGGATGTTCTCGCGGTTGATCTGCAGCACAGCCTTCTGCGTCTCGACGACCTTGACGTATTGCTCGAGCGGGACGGGGAGGTAGCTGGAGTACTGCGTGGAAGCGGCGCTGTCGGAAGCCTGCTTCATGCCCGCTTCGGTGAGGCCAATCCGGTAGTCACGGCCTTCGAGAGCAAAGTATTCGACCAGTTTCTTTTCCCGCAGGTCGTCGGCGATATCACGTCCGACGGCGATGGTTAGTCCGATGCTTTCGCAGAGGTTGTACAGCATCGATTGGCGCTCGGCCATCAGGCGGCGCATGAAAATATCCTCGACAAGCGTGCGCGGAATCCCCAGCTCGTCGATGGTGGACGGGGTACGCAGTAGTCGTTCCGGCGGCAGTCCTTGATTGCTCATACAAGGAGAGATATCGGCGTGTCGGCCTAACGGCCTTTACTAGTTCGACAAATTTCTTCGAAGACGATTGGGGCTAGGCCCGCGGGTCGGGGATGTCGAGCGGTGGAAACTCGCCGAAGAAACCGTGTTCGTACAAGCCATGGCCAACGTGCTCGCCGCAGTCGTCGCTATAGGTAAAGCGGCCGACGTGGTCGACAACTCCGTATTGGCCAATCTTTCCGATCTGTTCGGTGTCGAGTTCGAGATTATGCACAACGAGTTCGGGCCCCTGGTACATGCCGTGGCGCCAATCGGCATCCATCCCGTAGCCCGTGCCAACCGATACGTAGTTGACGACCAGCGGCGTGCAGTCGATTTCGATTCCGGCGTAGGGCATCCGGATTGTCGAATGCTCGAGCATCCGGGTTCCGGGTGTGACGATGTGCTCCCACTCCGGACGACCGAGGTTGTCGATGGGCCGATCGGGATCGTTCCAAACCCGAATCGCCTCCTCGAGCGGTCGGATTCCATCGGGGCGTTCGTGACACATATACAGAATCGAGTGATCATCGAACTGCATCGGCATGTAGTTCCACATGCCCGGCATGACGTTGAGCGTCTGGCGAATGCCGTCGGACTCCTTTTCGCCGACCGGACGCACTCCCCACGACCGGTCGCGTGCGCCGCGCCATGTGTCGGGGGTGACGTCGTAGACGGTGTCGCCGACGGTCAGCGAACCGGTCCAGGTTCCGTTCTGGGCAAACCGCTGCGTATCAAAGACGACCTTCCCGCCGGCACGAAGGAATTGGTTGGGCTCTTCTACCGCTGGAATCGTGGCGTTCCAGGTGACGTCCATCGCCACGGCCGATTCGTCGGACGCATCGACCACAAATCGAAGCGTCTTCAGGGGCTCGATGATCTCGATGCGGATCGGGCCGACTTGGGTATCGAGGCGGTCGGTAAGGGGTCGCGACGCTCGAACCACATGATGCTTGTCGCCCTTGCGAACGGTGAGGTAGGCATCGTGCACCCCGAGGTTCGGGTATTGACCCATGCCGAAGATCGCAAACAGTTCATCGCTGCATGAATGCAGGTTGAAGTAGTTGCGGTCATAGAAGTTTCGGTCGCTGGTGCCCGGATGAGCTATCCAGCCCGGCACTTGGTGAATCGGATACTCATCGCCAGAGGAAACAGTCATGGTGGGACTGTAGCCAGACGGTGCACTGCGGAGAAAAATGCTCGCCGCTACCCGTGCTGTTCTGAGAGCTGGTCGATGAGGTCGACGACTTCTGCCCATCCGCCCTGGGCCGGCCCACCGATGGTCTTGTCGGCAACCGCGAGGACGGCAGGGTCGCCATCGTCGATGGCCAGTCCAAGGTCGGCACCCCCGACCATCTCGACGTCGTTGCCGCCATCGCCGATGGCAATAATGAATGGGTCGTCGATATTGCGATGTGCGATGAATGCCCGGATACCGGTGAGCTTTGATACCCCGGGTGGCTGGGCCATCACCGACCAGCCGCCGTACAGGGGGTCTTGGTAGGTGTCGACAAACATCCCGAACTCGCGCAAGCGGGGAGCGAGCGTATCGAGGCCCTCAAGTTCGACCCCGATGATGCTAAAGCCCACAACCTGCTCGTTGGTCACCACGGGAGTGGGGTCGGTGTGGCGAACGTCGGAGACGCCGCCGATCATTCCCGAGCGGTGTCGGGGGCTGGTTGTGGCGTCCTCTGACAGATAGGTATAGCCGTCGACGCCGTACACGCAGGGAATATGGCCGCACTGAGCGAACGCGTCGAGCACTTCGACACCTTCAGCGGCAGAAAACGTGACGGTATGAAACGTCTCGCCCGACGGATGGTCGACCCCGATCGTGCCGTTGAGCATGATGGCCGGACGCCAGAACTTGTTGAGTGCAAATCCCGAGTTCGTGCTGGATTGGCGACGGCCAGTGGCTACCAACAGCGGAATACCGCGAGCGTCGAGCTCATCGACCGCTGCCAGTGTGGCCGGGTGAATGCTTTGGTGGACATCCCAGAGCGTGCCGTCAAGGTCGGTTACGACAAGGATCGGGCGATCTTTGGGGCTCTTTGCGGGCATTGGACGACCCTAGTCCGGGCTAGACGAACAAAAAACAACGAAAAAGTCCACAAAAAAGCACAAGATAAACCAAAGATGTCCATCGCTGGAGCTTTCGGCGAGTAGATTCAACGCCGTGGCCATCACTGAAGAGATAGATAGCGGAGGCGTCGCGCTGCTCACGATGGAGCATCCACCCGTGAATGCGTTGACGATTCATGACGCGTTTCACCTTGCCGACCTGCTCGACGGTTATCGCCGCAACGGCGACGTGCGGGTGGTGATTCTCACTGCGGTCGGCCGCGGCTTCTGTGCCGGCGTCGATATCAAAGAGATGCAGGCACTCGACGCCAACGAGGGCATTCTCGAAGCCAACCGGTCATGCTTCGAACTCTTCCGAGCGGTGTACGAATGCGCCGTGCCGGTTATCGCAGCGGTGAACGATTTCTGTCTCGGCACCGGCATCGGCATTGCCGGAAACGCCGACATCATTCTTGCGGCCGAAAAGGCCGTGTTTGGGCTGCCCGAGGTCGATAACGGAGCGCTTGGTGCAGCAACCCATCTGTCTCGACTGGTGCCTCAACACCGCGCTCGCCACATGCTCTATACCGCCCAGCCAGCGCCGGCGGGCGAGTTGGTGGGTTACGGATCGGTTCTCAAAGTCACCTCCGACGACGCTCTGCTTCCCGAGGCTCGCGAAGTCGCCGAAACCATTGCAGCGAAGCGCCCGCGGGTGATGCGGGCGGCGAAGGCATCGATGAACGGCATCGATCAGGTCGATGTGCGAAAGAGCTATCGGTTCGAACAAGGCTTTACGTTCGAGCTCAATCTTCTCGGCGAGGGCGACCGGGCGCGCGATGCATTCCTCGAACGGTCAGCCCCGGGTTCAACCGACACGTCAGAGAGCCCAGTCTCAGAAAGCCCCGTCTCGGAAAGTAAGGACGACTGAACCAGTGAGCGTCAATCTCCTCATCATGGCCGCAGGCCTCGGATCTCGCTTTGGTGGCGACAAACAACTGGTCGATGTTGGCCCCAACGGCGAGTCGTTCTTCGACTACGCCATTCGTGATTCGGTTGCGGCCGGGGCAACCAACGTTGTGCTGATCGTTCGGTCGAGCATCGAACAGCAGGTGCTCGATCATGTTGCGGCCATACATCCCGGCCTTACCGTCACCACCGTCTGTCAGGATCAGCACGGTCCCGAGCGAGCGAAGCCGTGGGGTACCGCCCACGCCGTGCTCAGCGCTGCCGATGCGGTTACGGGTCCCTTTGTCGTAGTTAATGCCGACGACTACTACGGCACGTCGTCGTATGAGAAGGTCGTGTCGTTCCTCGGTACCAGCTCGAACACCGAAGCGGCCCTGGTGGGTTTCGAGATTTCCCGGACACTCCCCAAGATCGGAGCGGTCTCGCGAGGCGTGTGCCATACCGACGACGCAGGTCAGCTCTTGGGCATCACCGAAACCCATGGCCTTCTGCGAGACGACGCCGGCGTTATCGTCAGCGACGATCCGGTCGGCAGCTACGACGACCAAACGTTGGTCTCGATGAATATGTGGGGTCTTCCGAAGTCGATCTTTGCTCACCTCGAGACCAAGTTCGAGACCTTCCTCGCTGCCGAGGGGCATGAAGAGAAGTCGGAATTCTTGTTGCCGACTGCGGTTTCCGAGCTGATGGCCAGTGGTGACTTGTCGGTCGAACTCCTGTCGTCATCGGAGAACTGGATCGGGGTCACCAACCCCGACGATCTCGAGGTTGCACGAGCAGTTCTCCGCGAGCGCGGCTAAGCCGAGTGGCCGAATCGCCACGCGACCGCTATCTCACGGTCGCCGGCCGAAATCCGGTTCTCGAAGCACTCGCGGACGAGTCGCTTACTATCGCCAAGATTCTGATTTCGTCGAAGGCTCGTGGCGAACCCATCGATCAGATTCGCCGGGCAGCGTCCGAGCGAAACATCACCGTCGAGCGGGTACCCGAACAGAAGGTCACCTCGGTCGCGAAGTCGTCGCGCCATCATCAGGGGGTCGTGGCCGATGTGGTTGCGCCAGCCATGGCAAACCTCGGCACGTTTCTCGAACGCCGACAGCGCGGCAGACACTGGGCCACAAAGCTGCTCCTTCTTGACTCGGTTCACAATCCCTCAAACGTCGGCATGATTCTGCGGGCCGGTGTGGCTGCGGGAATCGACGGCATCATCGTGCCCACCCGAGGCACGGCCGATATTGGACCCATCGTCATCAAAGCATCAGCCGGTGTCGCGTTTCAGGCGCCAATCCTTCGGGCCGAGACCGCTGCCGATGCGGCCGAGATGCTGCGCGATGCCCAGTTCACCGTGGTGGGCCTCGACGCTGGCGGCGACGATCTGTATGCCGCCGAACTTCCCGAGCGTGTCGCCTATGTGCTCGGCAACGAGGCCTCAGGTCTGTCGCTTTCCACCGATTACAACATCGCAATTCCGCTTGCTCCGGGTGTTGAGTCACTCAATGTCGCCACCGCTGCTGCGGTGGTCTGCTTCGAAGTCGCCCGGCGGGCGCGCTAAAACCTCACTATGGCCTCAAAGGCGAACAACTCTGACAGCCCCGATCTCTCGGGTAACGATGACTTTTGGGACACGGTTGCTCCCATGCTCGGCGCCGGCACGCTCGTTGAGGGCACCATCATGAGTAGCGGATGTGTCCGGGCTGGCGAAGAGTTTGTTGCGATGCCGCATCACCGGGGCCCGGGCATGGTCGTCAAGCTTCCCCGAGACCGGGTGAGCGAATTGATCGACGATGGTGTGGGTCAACCGTTTGCGCCGGCCAAGAGGGTATTCAAAGAGTGGGTGCTCATCGAAGTCTTCGACGAGCCACAGTGGTCGGCACTTCTCGCCGAATCCATAGCGTTCGTCTCGAAGTAGAGCCAGCGACTGGGCGCCAGTCCCGCTCTGTTTCGAACTTCGTTGGCTAGCGCGCTAAGAACTGCGTATGACCGATCTTCTCGTCGACGTGGCAAATCACGTCATGACCGTCACATTCAACCGTCCGCAGCGCAAGAACGCGATGACGCTGGCCATGTTTGCCCGTATGGATGACGCATGGAAACAAGCAGCAGAAGACGACGATATTCGGGCGATCATCATTACCGGCGCCGATGGGAACTTCTCGTCGGGCATGGACCTGCGGGCCATGGCTGGCGATGTCGATGAGTCTGATGACTACGACGTGAAGGGTCGTATGGAAAAGGAAGGTAGCGACTTCATCTATGACGGACTGCTGAAGACGTACCACCCAATGGTGCCGATTATTGCTGCCGTCGAAGGTGTGGCGATCGCCGGCGGAACCGAGATCCTTCAGGGAACCGATATCCGGGTTGCCGGTGAGAGCGCCAAATTCGGAGTATCCGAGGCTCGCTGGTCGCTCTACCCGATGGGTGGGTCTGCGGTGCGGCTGGCTCGTCAGATCCCCTATACCGAAGCGGCCGACATTTTGCTAACAGGCAAACATATCGATGCCGCAGAAGCGAAACAATTGGGGTTGATCGGCCATGTGGTCCCCGACGGTTCGGCGTTGGAGAAGGCCATGGAGATCGCCGACACCATTGCGGCAAATGGACCGTTGGCTATCGAGGGCATCATGAAGACGCTTCGGGGAACGATTGGGATGACCGAGCAAGAGGCCTGGGAGTTCGAAGCCCCAATCGGCATGGCCGTGTTTGGATCAAACGATGCCAAGGAAGGCCCCAAAGCCTTCGCCGAAAAGCGCCAACCAAACTTCACCAAGTCCTAACCCCAATTTGCTCATCTGAACAGTTGTACCTGGCACCAAAACCCCAAAATGGTGCCAGGTACCAAACAGGGGTAAAGGTGCCAGGTACCAAATGGCCGAAAGGTGCCAGGTACCAAACAGGGGCAAAGGTTCCAGGCACCGGTTTCCGGTTTCCGGTTTTGGGTTTGGCAGGGTTGGGGGTTGGTGGCTCGGCCTTGGTGGCTTGGCTACTCGGTTTCTGGGCGATTGGTGTCTAGGCGCTCGGCGCCTGAGGGGAAGCCGGGTAGTTGCACTTCGACGTAGCGGCCGCCCTGGATCGCCAGGTCGAGAACGATTTGTTCGACCTCGGACCAATCGTGGGCCCGCAGGCCGGGAATCGATCGGTTGTAGGGCATGTCGAAGGCGATGACGGTGTTGCCAGCGTCGCGAAGGCCGATGATGTTGTGGCCGCCATCGTCGACGTACGCGTCGCAGGCAACCTCGGGTTTGGCGCCGAGGAAACAGATATCGCGATACGGGATCCGTGCGTTGTCGAGCCACTGCACCGTATCGGCCACCGCAGTGGCGTGACCCCAGTTCACATAAAGCCGATGGGTGACGATGCGGATCCAGACACCAGCATCAGAGAGCCGCCAGAGTGCGTCGGCACAGCCATCCATAACGGCCATGTCGCGAAAGATGCGTTTCTCGAGAACCGCTTTCTGATGGAGGGCCTCGAACGTCTCGGGAGTGAGGCCCCACTCGTTGAAATCCCAGGAACGCTCAAGGGGTAGCGACTCGGGCGTCACGCCAAACTCTTCGGCCACCACTTCGCGAAACGCCAGCGTGTAGTCGCCACAGACGCCATCGAGGTCGACACCAAAGATGAATGGCTTATTCGGATCAGGAGAGGTCATGAGGTGCGGTGTGACTTAACCGCTGGTGATGCCGTTATCGGCGCTGACCACGGCGCCATGGAATGGCTTGCCGTCGGCCGAAGCCACAAAAGCAATCACCCGGGCAAGATCTTCGGCCGCGGACATTCCGCGCGACGACGTGTAGCGCATCATCAGGTCGAAGTCGATGTTCTCGGCCATCTTGAAGTTGGCGACCAGGTTGGTGTCGGTGCCACCGGGAGCGACCGCGTTGATCCGCAACGGCGTCTTCACAAACTCCATAGCGAGGGCCTTGGTGAGGTTGACCACCGCACCTTTGGTTGCGCAGTAGTTGACCGTGTACGCCTGCCCCATGAGCCCTGCGTTTGAGGCGATGTTGACGATGTTGCCAAGCTTGCCCTCCTCCGCGGATTGGAGGAGGTGGGGGATTGCCGCCTGCGACATCCAGAACATCCCGTCGACGTTGACGCCGAACATCGTGCGCCACTGCTCTTCGGTGACGTCGGCGACGTGCTCGTGGCGGACGATTCCCGCAATGTTGCCGACCACGTCGAGTCCACCGAAGGCAGCCACCGCATCGGCGACAGCCCCTTGGCAGGCGGACCGGTTGGCGATGTCGACCGTGAGAGGAGTGAACACGCCACCAGCATCGACGATGAGTTGCTCGGTTTCGGACAACGCGTCGGCATTGATATCGCAACCGACAACATTGGCGCCCTCGGACGCCAACAGGATGGCGGTTGCACGTCCGATGCCCGATGCGGCGCCGGTGAGTAGGGCGGTCTGCCCGTCGAACCGACTCATACAAACGGCAGATCGTCGGTGATCTGCGAGAGCCGAAATTCCTTCACCCGGCCCGAGGCCTTTCGGAATCGTTTGAGAATGACAAACAGCGAAATCACGCTGCTTGCCAGCTGGATCATTTGGGCCTGCGAATGGCTTCCGCTCAGGTCGCTAAGGAATCTCTTCATGGGGCAAGCGTACCGCTAAGATCTGCGGCTGTGAGTCTTATCAAAGCCCTTCTTGCCCGAATCAAAACGCACAATACGCCCATCTATGCCGCAGCGATTGCGTTCTTCGCATTCTTCGCCCTCGTACCGACGCTCACAGGTGCCATTAGCGTGTACGGGCTCGTCGCTGACGCCGACGATGTGGTGACCACGGTCGAGGAGGGTTTGGAGACCCAACCTGAGTCCACCCGCAAGTTCGTCACCGAACAGATGACCAAGATCGTCGAGGACGACAGCGCCGGCGTGGCGCTCGCCATCTCCATCGCGCTGGCGTTCTTCAGCGCATCGGGTGCGGTCGCAAACCTGATGAAGGCGCTCAACGTGGTGTGGGGGCTCGCTGAGACTCGGAAGTTCCCCGTGCTGCGCGGAACCGCGCTGTTCCTGCTGATCGGAACCCTGCTGGTGCTCGGCGTCGCGATGTTCGTGATGAGTGCGCTGCCCGCAGTGCTCGACGAACTCAACCTAGGTTCGGCCGCCGACCTGGCCATAAAGATTGCCCGGTTCCCGATCCTGGCCGCAATCATGATGGCGGCACTCTCGCTGCTCTACCAGATCGGCCCGAACCACAAGTCGAAGCTCGTCAGCGAGCACCAGCCGCTGAGTGTGGTGCCTCAGAAGGCCCGAAAGATGAAGCTCTTCACACTGGGTGGAGCGGTGGGCACCGTACTGTTTGTGATCTTCACCTACCTGTTTGGCCTGTATGCCACCGCAACAGCGGGCAGTGCAACGGGCATGCTCGGCACCATCACCGCCATCATGGTGTGGTTTCAGCTGGTCGCACTGGCGGTTCTCATCGGTGCAGAGATCAATGCCATCAGCGAGCAAGGCGACCTTGTTGACGATGGCGGCGGTGTCGGCGCCAACCCGACGATTCACACCGGCTAACGCGGGCCAAACTAGGTCCCCGTGCTCTTCCCCACGCTCACCTTTGCGCTCTTCTTCGCCGTAGTCCTACCTACCAGTTGGGCGCTGCGCGACCGCACCGAGCTGTGGAAGGTGATGATCCTCATCGCCAGCTACGTGTTCTACGGCTGGTGGGACTGGCGGTTCCTCGGTCTGATCATTGCCGTGACCGTGGTCAACGAAATCGCTGCGATCGGGGTGTTTCGCTCCGATGACGATGCGGTGCGAAAGCGCATCACGGCGGCTGCGGTGGTCGCAAACCTGGTGCTCCTCGGTTTCTTTAAGTACTACGGCTTCTTCATCTCGTCGCTCGACCGAAACCTGGGCGTCTCGCTACCCCTGCTCGACGTTGTCCTGCCGGTCGGCATCTCGTTCTTTACGTTTCAAGGCATTAGTTATGTGGTCGACACCTACCGGCGCGACATGGCGCCGGTACCGTTGCTCGACGCTGCGGTGTACCTGGCCTTCTTTCCTCAGCTCGTCGCGGGGCCGATCGTGCGGGCGTCGGAGTTCATGCCTCAGCTCCGCAATCGACAGCCGGCCCACCGCGTTCAGGCGGGCGAGGCAGCACTGCTGATTGGCCGAGGGCTCTTCAAGAAGGTCGTTATCTCGAGCTTTCTGGCCGACGCCATTGTGGATGATGTGTTTGCGACACCGAAGGCCTACGGAACGCTCGATGTGCTCTTTGGTATCTATGGCTATGCAATTCAGATCTACGCCGACTTCAGCGGATACACCGACATCGCCATCGGGATTGCGCTGCTGCTGGGGTTCCAGTTTCCGTTGAACTTTGACAAGCCCTACGCAGCGGTGTCGGTGCAGGACTTCTGGCGACGTTGGCATATGACGCTTTCGCGTTGGTTGCGGGACTATTTGTACTTTCCCCTCGGGGGAAACCGCGGCGGGCAGCTCAAGACCTATCGCAATCTCTTGATCACGATGACGCTTGGCGGGTTGTGGCACGGCGCGGCGGGTACGTTCATCGCCTGGGGGCTGTATCAGGGGTTGGCGCTTGGCCTTGAGCGGTTCGCGAGTTCGGCGCGAGGCGAGCCCGATACGCCGATCGGTGTGGCCGATATTCGTATTCAAGAGATCGCAGCACTTCATACCGGGTCAAAGCTTGAACCCTGGCGTGCTGATCCGACTTCTCCGGTGCCGTTTAAGCCGCTGCAGGTAACCAACCGGTGGTTGGCTCGCTTCGTGACCTTCCACGTCGTGTGTGTCGGCTGGGTGCTGTTTCGTGCCGACAGCCTCGGGCGGGTTGGCGAGATCGCCAGCGCCTTGATCTCTGGTCTCACCACTGCCCCGAGCCTTACCACGCCGCTGGTCGTGGCCACTGTGGTGGCATCGCTGGCGACCCATTTCGTGCCGCCTCTCTATGGTGTGCAGGCTCGGGCTATTGTGTCTCGCCTCCCGCCGGCGGCGCTTGGATTGGCGCTTGGGCTCTGGATCTTTGTGGTGGCTGCGCTAGGACCGTCAGGTGTGTCACCCTTTATCTATTTCCAATTCTGATGAACGCAGATCGATCTGACTTGTTTGAGAAACGTCGCGATCGTTGCAATACCAGTCATTTGCGAAGCAGCAATGGGGCAGAAGGATTGAAAGGTGCCGAAACACAGTGAACCACTCGACCCACAGACGTCACACCACTCACAGTGGTAACAATGGGCACCTGACGTGGTTTTTCGATGGATTTCCACGGCTTCGTGTGTCTACAGGCTGGATGAATAAATGACGAGTATTCGAAAGAAATCAAGAGCTCACACGAGCTCAGCGTTTCTCCGGAGTATCGCGGCGCTGACCGCCACGCTGACCTTGGCCGCGCTGTGTGCCGTCCTTGGGTCGCCGTCGGCCACCGCCGAAGCTGCCGCACCACCGTTTGCGCTTCCCGCAGCCGGCACCGACATCGGTAGCGCCGATATCGCTGCACTTCACGCCTCGGCCAATGCCGGCGACGCCGTAACCACAACTTCGCAGCTTTTGGCGCAGAAAGACGGCTTCCACTCGTCGTCTTCGGATCTGCTCAGCAGCGACGGGGTGACATCCTATGAAGTCTTTACGTCCGATACCGTCGCCGCCGCGGCAGCTATCGAAGCCGCCGGTGGAACCGTGACCGGCGAAATCGTCGGCACACTCGTGCAGGCCGACCTCGGGCCGGTTGCAGCCGCCGAACTCGAAACACTGTCGTGGGTACGTGACGTGCGTGAACCTTCGATCTCCTATCCGCTCTATGCCGGCGATACCGTGCCCAACACCGATCCGGTCGACGCCGGGTCTGCACAGGCAGCGGGCGCAGGCTCAAAGGTTGGCGAACACGTGGTCAAGATGAAGGCGCCGCACTGGCAGACCCTTGGTCTCACCGGTGAGGGCGTCAAGGTTGGCGTCATCGACTACTTCGGCGACCCCTACCTCTCCAACGCAATCGCCAGTGGCGATCTGCCTCGCCTCTCGGGAACCTTCTGCCGTTTCAACGGCAGGTCCTGTTCGATCACCGACGCCAACATCCAGCACGGTGTGGCTGTAGGCGAAGTGATCTACGACATGGCACCCGATGCCGAGCTGTACTTCGCCTCGGCACTGAGCACCGCCGACCTCAAGGCTGCCGTCGACTACTTCATCGCCAACGATGTCGACATCGTCTCTCGCTCGCTCACCGCCCGCTACGACGGCGCCGGCGACGGAACCGGCCCACTCGCCGACGTCATCAAGTACGCCGTCGACAATGGAGTCACCTGGTTCAACTCGGCCGGAAACAACGCCGGTTCCACAGACAGCGGCCGCTACGGCTCCTACTGGCGTGGCACCTGGGCCGATGCCGATGGCGACGGTTGGATGGAATTTGCTCCCGGCGACGAGTCGATGGGCTTTGCTGCATGTTTCCTCAACGGTCTCCGCTGGAGCGACTGGGGCGACGCCAACGCCACCGATTACGACTGGTACGTCTATGACAACCCAACCGGAACCGGTACCCCTCGCTTTGTGAGCCTCGGTGCTCAGGGCAACGGCCAGGACCCGCTCGAGGCCATCTCTGGTACCTCCTGCGGCGAGGTTCTCTACATGAAGATCCGTCTTGCGGCCACCAACAACGGCACCAGCAACGATGTGCTCGAGGTTATGGGCAACTCGGCCATCTTCGAGTACTGGCAGAACCCCTACAGCGCTTCAGGCCCGGGTTCGGATCTGTTTCTCAACGGTCACGTTTCGGTCGGTGCCATCGATCCGCCAAACGGCAAAGCAATCGCCCAGTACTCGTCGCAGGGCCCGACCAATAGCGGTCGTCTGGTTCCTGAGCTGTCGGGTGCAGCCTGTCTGAAGACCAGCGCCTATGGCCTTCAGTGCTTCAACGGCACCAGCTCGTCCACGCCAGCCGTGGCCGGCGCTGCGGCCCTGGTGCTGAGCTCCGGCATCGCGAAAAGCCCGGGTCAGGTCGAGGCCTACCTCAAGTCCACCGCCACCGATCGCGGCACCAAGGGCAAAGACAACGTCTTTGGGTTTGGCGAGGTGCAGCTCGAATCACTCCGCTGTAACGGTCGCAACGCAACCATCATTGGTAGCGCTGGCCGCGACACCATCACCGGAACGCCCGGCAACGACGTCATTGTCGCTTTGGGCGGAAACGATCGAGTCCGTGGTGGCGGCGGCAACGACATCATCTGCGGCGGTGCCGGCAAGGACAAGCTGTATGGCCAGGGTGGCAACGACTACCTCAGCGGTGGCGCCGGCCGTGACCTCCTCGACGGTGGTAACAACAACGACAAGCTGTACGGCGGCAAGAGCCGAGACTCACTTCGTGGCCGTGGCGGCTCTGACCTTCTGGTCGGCGGTAGCGGTGGCGACAGTCTCGATGGCGGTAGAGGCCGCGACGCTTGCCACTTCTTCTCGATCACCAAAACCAAGGCCGAGGCGAAAGATAGCTCCAAGCGTTGCGAAGCCGGTAAGTAGCGGCCAGCATTGGCTGCGTGAAGTACTCCGAGTCGCTTGAACGAGCTACCACCCGTCGTGACGGGCCGGTTGTTCATCGATGGAGCGACGAGGAGTTCCGCAGCCAACGAGATCGCGATCTTCAGATCGAGAGCATTTCGACCCGTCAAGTACTGGTAGCGGTGGGGTTGTGCATGCTGACCGCAGCGCTCCTTACATCGGGAACCTTGCTCGATTCAGCCGAACGTCGCTCCTTTGGCGGCCAGCGCGATGCGCTGGTCGCCGTTGCGCGTCCACTTGACCGGGTAGCCAACTTCTTGTCGTTGAACCGTCCGGCCGACGCGGTGGCCGAGTTTCGGTTTGGGGGAGATGACCTAACGGTTGATCCGTTGGCGGTTCCTTCCGCGGGGGTCCAGGGCGGTTCCGCTGCCGGCGGCGGTGCGAGCGCCGATGTGTCGCCGCCCACCGCATCGTCGGAGATTCCGCCCACCACGGGGCTTCTTCCCGACGAGGATCCCTCGCCGATCCGCACGATCACCGAAGGGTCGCCACTTCTCGTGCATGTGGCTGGCGACTCGCAGGCCGAGTATCCCGGTCAGGCCCTCACCAACCGGGCGGTGAACGGCAAGCTCGACTACAAGGTGACCAGCGATTCCCGCATCGCTACCGGCCTGGCCCGACCCGACTACTTCAATTGGCCGGCCGAACTGAAGGATCTGTCGGCCGAGATCGAAGCGGTGGTGTTGTTCTTCGGCGGCAACGACTTTCAGGACATGGAGTTGAGCGGCTCGCGGTTGGTTCGCGGTACCGACGAGTGGTTTGCGGAATATCAGCGGCGGGTCGAGATAACCCTCGATGTACTCGAAGCGCCCGACCGGCAGGTGTTCTGGGTGGCCCCGCCGCCGGTGCGCGACGCCGAGACCTCGGCCGCGATTTTTACAATGAACGAAGGTGTTCGCGCCGCAGCAGCAAGTCGCCCTTGGGTAACGGTTATCAGCGCCGATGATCGGTTCGCCCCAAACGGTGACTTCGTGCCGTATCTTCCCGACGATTCCGGAGTCGATACCCGCGTGCGTTCGGGCGATGGGGTGCACTTCACGCCCAAGGGGGCCAGCTGGGTTGCCGACATGATTGTCGACGATGTCGAGCGCTACTGGACGTTTTCGCCCGACGCTGGCGCTAATTGAGTCCGGGGTCGGGCGGATAGAAGGCCAGGCGAGCGAGCTCGCCACCCTGGCGTTTGAGGACCGTCGACCACAGGTCTGACGGACTTCGGGTAAATGCGTCTTCGAGGTCGGTATCGGCCACAAACCATGCGCCTGACGAGAGTTCGGCTTCGACCTGGCCGTCCCCCCAGCCCGAGTAACCAGAGAACAGGCGCATCCGAGTCACCGTCGAGGTTTCGACATCGAGCTCAACCATGCCCAGGTTGCCGACGATGGGAATGAACCCTTCGGTGGCCTCGCCACTGCTGCTTTCGCCCAAGGCCAAGGCGCTTCCATGGCCAACGGGTCCGCCCGAGAAGATCACGCCCGGCTCGGCGACCCGGTCGCTCCACTCGGCTGCATGCTCGTCGGCGCGGAGATCGAGCGGGCGGTTGAGGACGACGCCCAGAGCTCCGTCGTCGTTGTGCTCGATAAGAAACACCACCGATTGGTGAAAGTTGGGATCGAGCATGTCGGGATGTGCCACCAGCAGCCGGCCCCGGAAGCTCACGACCTAGCGACCCTTTTCGTCGCGCAGGTCAAAAACCACCTTGATGGCGCCGCGGTGGCCGGCTTCGGCGGCATGGGTGATGGCTTCGCGGTACCGGGCCAACGGGTACTTGGCCGACACAAGTCGGTCGAGCCGAGCGGACTGCACCAGATCGAAGGCCATCGCGAAGCTCGAGCGGGTACTGCCGTTGGTTAGCTGTTCGGTGCCGTAGGTGTAGGAACCGGTGAGCTCAATCTCGCGATGCCACAGACCGGTGAGGTCGATCTTGGCCATGCCCGGCATGCCGAGGAGCACCACACGTCCGCGCGGTCGGGTGAGCGAGATGGCTTCGGCCAGCGACTCGGGACTACCGACCGCGTCGATGGTGACATCAGCACCGCCAGCAAGATCGTCGCCCACCATGCGGCAACCGACTTCGCGTCGGACCGCACGCTTCATTTCGCGGGGTTCGACGATTCGGGTGGCGCCGAGTTCAGCGGCAAGATCTTTCTGCACGGAGTACTTGGCGCCGATGAGCGTGGTGCCCGCTTCGGTGAAGGCATCGACCGCGGCAAGTGCACAGAGGCCCATGGTGCCGGCACCGAGGATGGCGACGGTGTCGCCGGGTTTGATCTGGCCGCGAAGTGCAGCATGCACGCCCGTAGCCGTTGGTTCGATCATGACCGCGGCTTCATCGGACATGTCGGCCGGTACCGGATGAAGTTGGCTCTGATGGGCGACTAGGTGCGTACCCCAACCGCCGCCGGTGGTGGCGCAGTAGCCAACCTGAATGCCTTCGTCGAGATGGTGGTTGCATGACAGGTAGCCATAATCGTGGGAGTCGCCGGCCGCCGCACCCTCGAAGGGCGCCTGTTCGCCTCGAGCTTCAGGACCAAGTACGGGTTCGAGCGCCACCCGGGTGCCGTCGTCGAGATCGCCGACCACTTCGTGGCCGGGGGTGAACGGAAACGAGACCAGCGGTTCGAAGTACCGGGAGGATTTGCCGGCAACGGTAGCCAGGTCGCTGCCACAAATGCCGGTGAGCCGGGGGCGCACCACCTGCCAGCCCTCGGCCGGCAGCTCGGGAACATCGACGTCGGCAAGTCGGAGCGGACCCGACGAAGCACCACTGCCCGGAAGTAGTCGCGATGACACATTGGCCGCCAGATATCGAAGTTCCCGACGCTCGAACAAGAGTGCTTTCACCACTCCAGCATCGCCCACGTCTTGTGCCAACAGCCAGTCGAGCCCGGGTGGCGGAAGGTGGAGTAGGTTGGCGTCGGGTAGGCGGCCGGGGGAGGTGCTGTGGGGAACACTGCGGGAGATATAGCGGGGGACACTGCCGGGGAGACGGCAAAAGCGAGCGTTTCTGACGACCGGGCCGAACACGCCGGCGAGCGGTGCCGGTGGTGCGGCGCGATCTTTCTCACTCGGTCGGGGCCGGGTCGGCCTCGGGTCTATTGCAGCCAGAGCTGCCGTCAACAGCATTACGTCGAGCGCCGAACGGCGGTTGGCGATGGCCGCGACCCCGATCGCCTCGTGGTGAGCCGTTCGACATTCGAGGACTTCGAGAGCAAGCGTCTCCAGCTGAAGCTGGCCATCGACGATGTCGAGCGAGCCAAAGCCGCATCTGGTTTGGTGCGGGCCGAGTTGTTCGAGTGGTTACTCGACTACGCCCGAGAGGTCGTAGCCATCGACCTTCAAGGCACCGGCCAGGCGAGGCCCGCCGAGTCCGCAGAATCCTCCGATTAGGCGCCCGAATGCCGATGTTGGAAGGTGCGATCGAGTACCTTCACGCGCCGGTTTCGGGCCGTTCCCACACCAGCTCTATGTTCGCTGCTGTTTCTTCTGGCGGTCGCTGGTTGTGGGAACGAATCAGTTCGTGGGGTTGCCCCGACATCAACGCGGGAAGTCATCGAGCTTTCCAACACCAGTCCACCTGTGTCTCTGGCGCCTCCAACCTCGGCTTCGCCCTCCGGACAACCCGCACCGTCGACGACCATGGCCGAGCAGTCTGGCCCGGCATTTGTGCTTCCCAAGAGCGTCTTGGATGGCTTGGCGGCCGCCACCGCAACATCCACGAGTTGGGTACCGGCTACCGTGCCCGAGCCAGCAGATACCCGTGCGCCAAACCCCACAGCACCCCCGGCGCCCGTCGACCCGGCGGCGCAGTATCAGGGCTTCTTGGGAACGTTGGGTCTCGATACACCGGTGGCCGCACCGGTTGCGCCCGCTCCAGTCGCTGCACCTGGCACCCACCCGCTGACCGGTTTGCCCGGCACGGCGCAGAGTCGGGCCGCGCTGGTGGTGAAGATCGACAATAGCGAGAGCGGTCGGCCCCACACCGGACTCGATGCTGCCGACCTGATTATCGAAGAGGAAGTCGAAGGCGGCATCACGCGCCTCGCAGCGGTGTTTCATTCTGCGGGTGGCGACATTGGGCCCGTTCGGTCGGGTCGCACCACCGACATTTCCTACCTCAGCGGATTGGGTCGGCCGATCCTGGCCTACTCGGGCGCAAACGATTTGACCGAGGCGATGCTGCTGCGACAGGAGCTTGTCCAGAATCTTGGGGCCCTTCGTTTCGGCGCGTACTGGCGGAGTTCAAGCCGGCGTGCTCCCCACAACCTGTACACCTCGGCATCGCAGCTGTGGGCAGCCGCGCAATCATCGGCACCGCCAGCCCAGTTCACCTACCGGGCCGAAGGCACGGCGTCGCGAGGCCGCGAGGTTTCGGGAGCCACCGTCGCGTTTCCGTCGGTTGCGATTGACTGGGCTTGGACCGGCGATGTGTGGAGTCGAAGCCAACGCGGGACGGCGCACACGATGGTCGATGGCACAGTGCTTGCCGCTGCCAACGTGGTGGTGGTGGAAGTCTCGGAGATTCCTACCGGTATGAAGGACAGCGGGGGAGCGGTGGTACCCGAGTTCGTGTTCGTCGGTAGTGGCCCAGCCACCGTCCTCAGCGACGGCAAGGCCGTGTCGGGTGTTTGGACTCGGCCCACGTTGCGAGACGCGGCCACCCTGACTCGCGGTGACGGAAGCGTGATCGAACTGACCCCCGGTGTCACCTGGATCGAAATCGTAACTCCCGGAGCGCTGCAGCTCCGCTAACAGCGCTGAGCTCCGAGAACAGCGCGGCAGCTCCGACAACAGCGTCGCAGCGCTAACAAAAATGCCTGATCGGGTCGAATCGCTACTGCGGCGACCCGAAGAGCGACTGCGTCGATTCGAGCGAGCCGCTGAGCCGGGGGAGTTGGAGGGGCGTCACCACAATGCTCCCGTCATGGCAGAGCGCAATGTCGGAGTCCTCGAGCGTTTCGCCTTCCACCGCTGCAACGTCGCTCTGCCATTGGTGCTTGAGCACGCCAGGCCGCTGCTCTTGGAAGAGCTGTCCGTATCCGGTATGGCCGAGGCGGGCCGCGACCACCGGACTCTCGCTCGTGACCCCTTCTGGGAGATTCACGCTAAGCACGTCGATATCGCCGGGGAACCCGTTCTGCAGCACGCGGTCGACAAGCGTGGCGCAGACACCAGCAGTGGTTTCCCAGGTGGGGATCGACTCTTGTGTCCGCATGAAGGCGTTCCACTCGCCGAAGTTGTCGGCACCGCTACTGGCCGAAAGAGCGATTGACGGGATGCCCACCAAGGCGCCTTCGATGGCTGCACCAACCGTTCCGCTGCCGTACAGAAACGCCGTGCTGTGATTGGCTCCGATATTGATGCCAGAGACGACCATGGTTGGGCGTGGTCCGTCGGTGTTAAACACACCGACCTGGGTGCAGTCGGCCGGAAAACCGGTGGTGGTGAGGATGTCCACACCCTCACGAGTTTGGGCCCCGACCTCGATCTCGTCTTTGCGGTTGATGGCCTTGCCGATCCAGCTTCGTTCGACGTGAGGAACCACGACCCTGACATGGTCGAACAACGGTGCGAGTGCCCGGTACGTCGGAAGCAACGCTGGTGAATCGATGCCATCGTCGTTGGTGAGCAGGAGTGATGTCATCACCCTTTGCTAGCAGCCTTCGCAGCGCAGCTGGTTAGTCGCTGGCGCGACGATCAAGAAGCAATTGAATGCGTCGGTTGAGCTCACGGCCAGCCTCGGTGTCGTTGGAAGCCACCGGCTGGTTTGCGCCCTCACCGATTGCGCTGAGTCGGTTGCTGTCGATGCCACGAAACATGAGGTACGCAACGACCGAATCGGCTCGAGCCTGCGACAGCTTCCGGTTCTTGGCCGCATCACCACGGCTATCGGTGTGGCCAATGACCGCCAGGGTGAGGTTTGGGCGCTGCTCCATCAGGGATACCAAGCGGTCAAGAAACGGAAGGTACTGGCCATCGATCGTCCGGCTCTTGTAGCCGAACCGGATGCCGCCATCGATTTCGAACTCCTCGCCGGCCTCGTCGAGCTGCACCACGGTGGGCAGGTCGTCGCCAAAGATGTCGGTGGTGATGGCGATGAACACGGCGCCGGGGTCAAGAGAAGCATCGTCAGGAAGCTCGACGTCAGGAGTGTCGAGAGCAGTTGTGTCGAGAGTGGCTGTGTCGAGAGTGGTTGCGTCGAGTTCGACGACCGTGCCACTAGAAAGAACTGGCGCGTCGGTATCGCGACCCTCAAGTGCCGTGGCAATGCCCGCCGCGAGTTGCGAGGACTGTTCGGCGCTTGAGCCACTGATGTCGGAGGATGTGCTTGCGGTTGGGGGACTATCGGCGCGCTCGGCGGCAGCAAAGGTTTCAGCGAACTCGGTCTCGAAGTCGTCGCCAAGAGTGGGCGGTTCGACAACGGCTGGCAAAAGGGTGGTGGCTGTGGGCAGGGGAGCGGCGGTGGCTGGGGGCAGAGGCGCAGTAGTGGCTGGGGCGACCGTGTCTGGAGTAGTCACCCCGGGTGCAGCGGCTTCTTCGTTGGCTAGGGGAGTAGTAGCAAAGAGCGCATTGTTTTGCCCGCCGAAATAGCCGATGGCCAGAGTAACTACGGCGATGAGCACCAAGAACGTTACGACCATGGGTTCGTGCGGTGAGCGAGGTTTCGGCTCGGGCCTGAGCAGTCGACGTTTTGCTTCCGCGGTAGCGGGGTCAAGTTCGAGCGGATTGACGACGCGAAGGTCAGGTCGCTTCGCCGCTGGTGTGCGGCCGGGCCCAGAATCGTCTGCCATAGGGTCATTCTGGCAAATCCCACCTCTGGTGGCCAAGACGTCACCGCAGGTGAGGTGGCAGCTTGGGCCGCCGCGTGCTCCGATTTTGGTTGATCGACGGCTGAACGAATCGCGGCCCTCCGAAGAGCCTAGGGGTCGACGGGGTTGCCGTTTTCGTCGACGTAACCCTGGCCGGGAATCCAGGTTGGGGTGGCCGGCTTCGCTACGGGCGACTGGGGCCGCTCGAAGCCTGTGGGTTCGGATGAGGCGGGTTTGGCCGGGTCGACATAGCCGACTCCGGGAATCCACTCGCCGGGTTCCACCGGCGGTTTCTTGGCGGCGGGACGTGGTTTCGGCGCCGAAGATTCGGGCCGAGAAATCTGTTGAGATTGTTGAGTTTGGGGGGCAGGTTGCGAGGGTTGTTGATGTTGCTGGTGTTGTTGTGCCGCCAAAGAGTTTCCCACAGGTCTGTGGATAATAGGTTCGGGCGCAGATTGGCGGGCGGGTTGCGGTACTGGTTGGGCAGCCGGCCGAGAGGAATCGGGAGCCACGTAGCGCGGCGTGATCTCGCCGGGAGGCGCCGAGTACAGCGGCTCTGGTTTTGGCCCCTCATTCATGGTCTGGCGACGCATCAGCACGCCGCCCCCATCGGTTCGATACGCGGGCGCCCCAGCAGTCGCGCCATCGGGCCATATTACCGAGAGCGCCACCAGAGCCAGCCCGCAAACCGCAAGCACGATTGCCGGTGTGAGCATCGCCCCAAACAACGCATCAAGAAGCGCACTAGCGATTGCTGCCTGGCCCGAGAAATACTGCTCGGCAAGCCACGGCAATCCAACGTTGAGCACCAACCAAATCGCCGACGACCCAAGCGCCCAGGTTCCCGCCCGTCGTAGGACCACAGAGCGGTTCCTGGCCGTCAGCAACGCCAGCGCCACCCCGGCCGCAGCAATCATCGCCATGAGTGGCGCAACGCGCTGGAGCCATCGGCGGAATCCGCCAAGGTTGGGAATCTGGTCGGTGGGAAGATCGATAACCAAGCCCGGTCCATCAGGAATCAGCTCGCCGCCACCAGGAACTCCCGACAGGGCTCCTTCCCGGATATCGCTCGCGGCGGCGCCAACGTCGAGCGTGGTGGGAGGTTCAGCCTCGCCGAGGAAGGCCTGATGGGCCTGCACGAATGCATCGCGTATGAGTACTGATACAACGGGGTTCTGCAAGGCAACGCCAGCTCCCGACTCGAGCTGCTCGTCAGAGACGGGCAGCTGCTCGGGGATCTGGTCGCCGACGGCACCGGCGATACTTTGCCGCAGCTGCTGCTGAACGAGCTCGTCTTCAAGCAGCGTGTCGGCGATCCTGACAGATCGGTCGGGATCGAGCGCAGTATTCAGCATCCCGTAAGCGCTCCATGCGAGCGACGCGATCAGCAGAGAGGGGCCAAGGATTGCTGCAGCAAGCATTCGTCGCATGTCGCCATCTCATCGGATACAGCAGCGGCGGGGCAAGTCGTTGGACGGCGGGTCAAGAACTCCAGGCGAATTGGCGGTAGATTAAGAGAGCGACGCTTCGCCGTGAAGCGTTAGCACTCGTCTTGAGGAGACCCCCCACATGAACTTCACTCGTATTCTTGGAAGCCTGCTCGGAAGCGTCGGCGGCGGCGCTGTCGGTGGCATGCTCGGCGGACGCACCGGCCGGATGATTGGAAGTATGGCTGGCTCGATGCTGGCCGGCCGCGGATCTCGAGGCATGGGTAGCAAACTCGGTGGCCTTGCCGGACTCATGGGCGGAGGCGACGATAAACAAGACGAAAAACGCTCCGGTGGAGAATCAATCAACAACGACCAGGCGGAAGTTCTCATTCAGGCCATGGTGAATTCGGCAAAGTCCGATGGTGAAGTCAGCAAAGAGGAAGTCGACAACATCATCGCCCAGCTCGGCGAACTTCAAGCCGACGAGGAGCAGTACCTTCGCGAGCAGCTCAACGGTCCGTTCATCAACGCACAGTCGTTTGCATCGTCGGTCCCTCGGGATCTCGGACAACAGGCCTACGCTGTCTCGCTGATGGCTATCGACGTTGACCGGCAAGAGGAAATCAACTACCTGCGAGATCTTGCAGGTGCCCTCGGGATCGACGACGACACGGTCGACGCGATTCACGGCGAACTGGGCGTCGAGCTCTAGAGCTCAGCCAGAAATCCATCCAAGCAACAACCGTAAGCAACCACCCCTGAGTGATGAGTGAGGGGGTAAGAGAGCACACACGACGATGAAGCCGATTCAGCACCTCATCGATGGGGCCACCGCGCCGTCGACCTCGGGAAACACCACTGCCGTTTTCAACCCGGCTACCGGTGACCAAAGTGGTGAGCTTGTGCTCGCCTCGGTGGAAGAGGTCGACGCTGCGGTTGCGTCGGCGCAGAAGGCCTTCAATTCGTGGAGCCAGACCTCCATCGCGACCCGAACAAAGCTGATGTTCAACTTCCGCAACCTGGTGGCCGAGCACGCCGAGGAAATCGCTCAGCTCCTTACCGCCGAGCACGGCAAGGTGCTGTCGGACTCGGCCGGCGAAATTGCGCGTGGCATCGAGAACATCGAGTACGCGTGCAGCATTGCCGACGACCTACGGGGCGCTTATAACGCATCGGCGTCGACCGGAGTCGACGTGCACACCGTTCGTCAGCCGCTCGGCGTGGTTACCGGCATCACGCCGTTCAACTTTCCGGTGATGGTGCCACTTTGGATGATCCCCAACGCGGTGGCGGCGGGAAACACCTTCGTTCTGAAGCCATCCGAGCGCGACCCGTCGGCACCGCTCCGTATGGCCGAACTGTTCCAAGAAGCAGGGTTTCCGCCTGGCGTCCTCAACGTTGTGCAGGGCGACAAGGTGGCGGTCGATCGGCTCCTCGAGCATCCCGATGTGAAGGCCGCGAGCTTCGTTGGCTCAACTCCTATCGCCAAATATGTGCAGGAGCGGGCCACCGCCCACGGCAAACGAGTTCAAGCACTCGGCGGAGCCAAGAACCATATGATTGTGCTGCCCGATGCCAATCTCGACCTTGCGGCGGACGCCGCGGTTTCCGCGGCCTACGGATCAGCCGGCGAGCGGTGTATGGCGATCTCGGTCGTGGCCGCCGTGGGCGATATCGCCGAGCCACTGCTCGCTGCCATTAAGGAGCGGATGGAGAAACTCACGATTGGTGATGGAACCGATCCGTTGTCGGAAATGGGACCGCTCATTACTAAGGAGTCACGCGATCGCGTTGCCAGCTACATCGGCTCGGCGGTCGACCAGGGAGCCGATGTGGTCGTCGATGGCCGCGAGCACAGCTTCGACGGCGACGGCTATTTCATCGGGGTGAGCCTTATCGACAAGGTCACCACCGACATGGATTGCTACCGCGACGAGATCTTCGGCCCGGTGCTTTCGGTGGTGCGTTGCGCCTCGTACCAAGAGGGTGTCGACCTCATCAAGAACAACCCGTGGGGTAACGGCGCAGCGATCTTCACCCAAAACGGTGGGGCCGCTCGCAAGTTCCAGGAAGACGCTGATGCCGGCATGGTCGGCATCAATGTTCCGGTACCGGTGCCGGTTGGCTACCACTCCTTCGGAGGTTGGAAAGACTCGCTGTTCGGTGACACCACCATGTACGGACCCGAAGGTGTGAGGTTCTACACCAAGGCAAAGGTCATCACGACCCGCTGGCCCGATCCGGCCACGAGCAAAGTCGATTTGGGTTTCCCCACCAACCAGTAGCGCTCTACCGCAGTTTCCTTCCGGGCTGGCGGTGGTTATCGCTCGGCGCCGTCGACGTTGTTTTCGTAGTCGATGGCCCAGAGGTTCTTGCTGGTCTGCGCGGCCAGCACGATTAGTGCGGCCAAGTTGAGGGCCACGATGACCGGCACACCCCAGCTGAAGACTTCGGTGCCGATGACAAACACCAGGGTGTTGAGCGCGATGTACGCAATGCGGATCTCGGTGGGGCCGATGCCGTAGTAGGCAATCTGAAACTGGTTGGTGGCTGCGAACGACAAGAACGACACCGCCATCGTTGCGCAGGTCACCAGAAGCAACACCAGAAACAAAAACTCGAGCCACTTGGCCTGCACCAGGAACGAGTAGGCGATCACCATCGAGCCGGCAAAGATGAGGTCAAGAAGATGGTCCATATAGAACCCCCACTTCACCAACCCCTGTTTTCGGTACTTGCCGAGCGATCCGTCGAACGAATCGGTGAGCCATTGCAGAAACACCATCACCGACACGCCGTGAAGCCAGGCAAGATTGTCGGCAGCAAACCAACCAAACAGAACCGTGAGCGCCGACCACAGCAGCGTCAGCGACGTGAGGTGATGGCTCAGAATCGGCTTCGGTATCTTGGGGATTCCCCAGTCGATAAACCGTCGTTCGGCCGGCCCGAGGAAGGACTGGCCGGTCTTCTTGTCGCCTGCGAAGCCATCGCTCGGTCGGGTGTCAACCATCAGCGTGTCCCTGCTCCTCGTAAGACATCTGGCGATATCCCAATAGCCGGTGTTGGATCTCCGAAGACTATCGCTGGTACTCGTAGGCGCCGCGTTCTGGGTAACCGCCGATTGGGCGGCGAGTGCCGGCGATATCTTGCCGGTCGATTCGACGGGTCCAGAAGTTGGACCCGCGTTTGGTTGGCGCCGCGAGCCCAAAATTGCCGCGACTGGGGTTACCGAAGCGGACATTTGCTGATGAGGTCGAACCCCTACCGAGGGTGTGTGGCCCCTCGGACCAGCGAATCCCCGGATACTGGAAGAAGTCACGTTGGGCAGGGCCGTTGAAGCTGTTGTGATGCTCTTCGAGGGTCTCGTCGCCGATGTTGTTGCGGAAGAACGCCATGACGCCGCGGCTCGCGAGTTTCGGGTTGATGATGGCGACGTTGTTGACCACCTTGACGTTCTTTGAGACCTCGTTAAACGTTCCGGCCACGCTGATTTCGGCATGGGCCCACGTGTCGTAAGGCACGAAGTTCGAAAGCAGCGACTTCATGTTGTGGTACGCCGTGTTGTTGATGATGTGCACCTTGATGCCACCGTTTGGCGCAGCATGGATGCCGCGTCCGCCGTTTTCGAACACCACATTGTTGGCAACCAGGGTTCGACCGTCGTAGGCGCCGGGGCCGTCGTCTCGGAACACGTGGCGGAAATCGTCGAGAATGATGCCGTTGCCGTCGGTTGCGATGCGCTTCTTTGGGTCGGGGTTGGTTCGTGGGGCGGTAACGCGGTTCTCGTTGTGATGCGACCGGTTGCCAGCGATTTCGATCTGATAAAAGCCGCGCCGGTCGCCGCGCGACCGATCGGGTTGGAATACCGAGATACCCGAGCCTTGCTCGCCGCTCCAGAACGAGTTGTGGTGGACATCGTTTCCGACAATCTCAATGTTGTTGGAATGGTTGGCGGCAATGCCACCGCTCGAGAAGTTCCGAACCTCGTTGTTGGCGATACGAACGTGGTGAGCGTTGATAACCGAAACACCGACCTTGGTTCGTTCGGTCTGGTTGTTTGCGCGCGAAACACCGAAGATCTCGAAATCGCAGATCTGGATGTAGTTGACCTCGATCTGAACTCCGGCGAACCCGGTGGCCTTGATGCGAGGCTTGAAACCCCTGGCGGCGCGGATGGTGATCCAGTTTCGATCGGACCCACTGGTGCCGCCCAACATTTGAATGGGACCCATGATGCGGTTGGTGGCGACCTGAATGTCATCACCCGGCTGCCGAGAATCTACCGCTCGCCGCAACTCGTCCTTGTTGCGCACAATGATGTCGCGGCCCGGCGACCGCGGCGCACAACCGTACGCTCCTTTGTTTGCGGCACTGCGGGCTTCGGCAGTACCTGGGAGAAACACCAGGGTCAACGCAATGAGCGCGAGTAAGACTCCGATACGGAGTAGGGGGGACACCTGGGAGGTGAATCCGCTGGGGGAGCGGAGAACTGCATGTTTCATTGAATGAACACCGTACACCTCGGCTCCCGGTAGATTCCGAGCCGTGCGTACTACACCTCTGGCTTCGCTGCCGCTGAGCGTCTGGATTGTCCTGACTGCCCTGGCTTTTGTCGCTGCCGGCTGCGCGAGCAGCGACACGTCCACCGAGACGAGCCCGCCCACTACGGCTTCGCCGCCTGCGTCGACCATCAGCTCGACAGCCCCATCCACAACAATCTCGGCAACATCTCTTCCTTCAACATCTCTTCCTTCAACATCTCCTCCCACAACGGTGATTCAGCCGCCCGCCGTGACCACCGGAGCGCAACGCCTGGTCGACTCGGGGTTCGCAGCACTCGACGGCATGCGTGTCGGCCTCATCGCCAACCAGGCGTCGCTTGTTCGCGACGGTCATCTCATCGATGCCATGGCCAATGCACCCAATCTTGATCTGGTGGCAATCTTCGCCCCAGAGCACGGTGTTCGGGGCAAGGGCGGCGCAGGCGAAGAAATCGGCGACGGCTTCGATGCTCGTTCCGGAACCCCGATCGTGAGCCTCTACAGCGATATTCGAAAGCCAACCGTCGAGCATCTGGCCGATATCGATGTACTGGTCTATGACCTGCAGGACGCTGGCGCCCGGTTCTACACCTACATCTCCACCATGGGCCTCGCCATGCAAGCGGCTGCCGAAGCGCAAACCCGGTTCCTGGTACTCGACCGACCAAACCCGGTTGGCGGAGGTGCACCGAGCGGCATCAGCCTTGAAGAAGAGCACATTTCGTTCATCGGTCAGTATCCAATTCCCGCTGCCTATGGCCTTACCGCCGCTGAACTGGCGTTGGCTATCCGCGACCAGGGCTGGATGGAGGGTCTCGAACCGCTCGAGCTCGACATTGTGGCCATGGACGGTTGGGAGCGTTCGATGTTGTGGCCCGAGACCGGACTCACATGGATACCGCCAAGTTCTGGCCTGGTGAGTTTCGAGTCGTCGCTGGCGTATCCGGGCTCGGTGCTCTTTGAGGCGACCGAGTTGAGCTACGGAGGCGGCAGCGAGGAACCGTTTTACCGGTTCGGTGCCGAATGGGCCGACGGCGAAGCGCTGGCTGTGGAATTGAACGCCAAGGGGCTCGAAGGCGTCACGTTCGAACCGGTGGTGTACACCCCGCGCAAGCTTCCTCGAAACGTTTCCGAACCCCGGTTGACCGGAGAGCGCCTCGAAGGGGTCCTCCTGCAGTTTAGCGATCGAGCATTCGCCGACGCGACGTTTGGTGACCGCGGGGCGTTTGATGCGGTGGCAACAACGCTGCATGTATTGGCCGAGTTTCAGGCTCAGGCGACAGCCCAGGGGAGAGGGTCGATTATCGACCGCCCCGCTGCGTTCAACCTACTTTCTGGTACCTCAAGCCTGCGCCGACAGATCGAGGCCGGAACGCCGGTCGAAGAAATCTTGGCTCAGTGGCAAGCAAGCGCCGACGAATTCGCGGTGCTTCGTGAGCCGTACCTTCTCTATGAATGAGTCGGGCCGGCGCGCCGCCCTACCAGCTCCCGCCGCCGCCTCCACCACCACCGCCTCCACCACCACCACCGCTGAATCCGCCGCCGCTGCCGCCGGAAGACTCCGAGGCCGAGGTCCGACCGATTCCGCGGCCCAGATATACGCCGCGGGTGGCGTAGTAGTAGCCGGTGGGATCATCGCGACCCGCTGACGACCGAGAAACCGCCTTGCCCCACTTGTCGATTTCGCCAAGCGCGATCGCCCAGGCCGTGTAGTCGCGAAGTAGGCCGTGCTCGGCGGCCCAGTCGGCATGGTGGGCTTCAGATTCGGCCAGAAACTGGCGGAACGACTCGACCTTGAGCCACTCGGCCGAACCTACCGGCGTGCGTACCCGCAACTCCCACGCTCGCACGGCCACGGCGATGCCCGCACCTGCCAGAGCGCCACCGATTCCGACGACCGGTAGGAACCGGCTGCCTACGTTGCCCGACAATCCCGCGGCAATGGCCATCGTGACCAGCCCAGCAATCAAGGCAAAGCCGCCGATGAGCCGGAAGGAGTAGCGCTGGACATCGCCTCGAGCAGCCCATAGCGGCGAGTCCTTCGTGAACTCCTTTTGCTCCGCCTCAAGCCGCTGCATCGCAATGCGGAAGTTTTTGTCGGGCTTGCCCAACGTGACGCTGCTGCGACCGCCGAACATCATGTGGAGGATTGGGTCGTACTGGCTCCCGGGAACGAGCGAGATCGTCTCCATCTCGTCGCCGTCGATCTGGATCTGGCCGTCGATGGCCCGCTGGATCAGCCAGGCCACCTTGTGTTCCTCGCGGGGTCGCTCCTTGTCGACAACACCACCTTGCCAGGGCTCGAGTTGCGCCGGTGGGACAAATTCGACGGTGGCAAGCTCGGCGAGTTCTGCGGCATCGAGTCGCACGACCGGCCGGCCGTCTTCCTCGGTGAAGGTGCCGGGGCCGTATGCGGCGTCGGCAGCACCGCCAGCCCAGACGAGTTCGCGCCCGCGGCGACGAATAAGGGCAGACACCGGTGGTATCAGAACAGCGAATCCGAGGAGGCTTGCCGCGGCAACGGGCAGGAGCCCGGCGCTCGGATCATCGCCCGAACGGTCAGGAAATGCGGGCGCTGCCGGCATCGTCACCGACGCGCCCCGATCGGCGATAACCCGCAGTGTGTCACTGGAGCGGCGTTCCTCAGGATCGACGGGGTTGAATCCGCTGGCGGTGACCTTGATATGGCCGGGCGCGATGTCTTCGATGGTGCAGGTAACCGGCCGGTTGGGGTTGCGTCCTTCGACACATCGCGGAGAACCCAGCTCGTAGGGCGCACGAATATGGGCTTCGACATCGCCGATTCGAGTGCCCCAACCGGGTCCGACCACGATCCAGTCGACGGTGTTTTGAAACGTCAGAGTGTTGAGCTCATAGGAAATATCGTAGAGGTGCCGGCCACGGTGGGTGATGAGTGGGTCGCCAATACAAATCCGTGCCCAGTCATCGTTGGCCACAAAGCTTGCCCGCCGATCGTTGCATCGGCCCGGCCGCAGCGCCGACTCGATGATGAAACTACCGACCGCCGTTGGTGCGGCAACCTCGACGGTGTCCTCAATAAGCAACGGCACATCGCGGTAGATGCCGCGCCGAGTCGATACGCCGAAATCGTATTCGATCCGTTCGGTGATGCTGGCGTTGCCCGATTCGTCGATCTCGGCGGACAGAAAGAAGTACGCGAGTCGTTCGGTGTCGGTTATCAGGCTCACCACACCAGCACCGAAGCTTAAGACCGCTGCCAACCCAATGAGCACGATGTAGTTGAGTCGACGACGCTGTCCCGCTTCCACGCTGCAACCCTATTCCGTCGAACTGACACATTGGGCGAAGCTCCTCTCCGGGTTGCACCGAAGAATGTTTGATGACACGCTCAATAAAGGCGGAGAATTCTTTGAGAGGGAGTCAACCAAACCCCCGAGCACGGAGTCTCAGTATCGGAAGGGCGCGTTCTCGGCCTTCCAGTATTTCCAAATGTGGCTCTGCGCAATGCAGTGCTCGTGCGTCGGCGAATGGCGCAGAATCTTGAGGGAGGCCTCATGAGGAAACTCATGATCCTTGTATTGGCAGTGCTTACTGCAGCAGCCACGACGGTGGGAGGCACTCAGCTTGGCGCGAGTGCCCAAGACGCAGAGGTGGGTTCGGCCCGCACTGCTTCGAAGGACTTTCTGTCCACGTATGCCGAACTCGCGGCCAAGTCTGGGCCGCTGACGACGGCCGATCTGGCCCGTCTGGGACCGGACCCGACACTGTCATGGACCGTTGGGCGAACCAACATGGAAAAGGCGCTTTGGCGGTCGCTCTCGCAGCGGGTGTCCGCCCCCAACGTCGGCGGTAGCAGCCAGGCAGCGGGCGAACCCGAGGTCAGCTATACCGAGGAAGAGGGCGCAGACGTCGGCGGTAACGACGACCCGTTCTCCGCCGAGTTTGTCGGTGGCGTTGGCAACGGCTCAGACAAGCTCCAAAAGGCTCGAATCTTTGGCGAGTTCAGCGTCCCCGAGGTTCCCCCCGCACCAGTGGTTGGCGCCTCGGTCGAGGATGACGGCGCAATTCAGCTAGCGAATCAGGTAGCGGTTGCCTCGGGTGAGGTTGTGCGACTCACGGGCACCATCGGTGATAACCCCGATTACATTGCCGACTTCGATTACTTCTCGGTTGGTGTACTCGAGGCCGGTCAGGTGCTCAACGTTCGCACTGACACCTCCGGAACAGAGTTCCCACCCGACACCGGACTGGTGCTCTTTGACGGCAATGGTGAGTTCTTTGCCTTCAACGACAACGTCGGAAGCGGAACTGACTCGGCCATCAGCTTTACGGTTCCCATCGATGGCCTCGAGTGGGTTGTTCTCGTTACTTCATGTTGCGCACTCCCTGAAGATCCCTTCGATCCTGCTTCCGGAACGGAACCAAACGAACCCGGCGACTATGCACTCGAGCTCGGAATCGACGCCGGTGGCGTTGGCTCCGATGCGGATTTCTATGCCGTCGATCTCGAGGCTGGCGATGTGATCAGTGCGGGAGTGGCGGGAAGCGCGGATGAGCTTCTGGTGCTCGCCCCGGACCTCGCGACGGGCATGAGTACCGCCGGTTCTTCCTCGGGTGGATTCCCCTTCGAGTCGAGCCTTCGCCATCAAGGCACCGTCGGCGTCGACCACGTTGCCGCCGAATCGGGCACGCACTTTATTGGTGTGTCGGGCGCGACGAGCGGCTCGTACCAAATGGAGGTGCGAGTGCGCGAGCCAGGTCTGTCCTCGAAACGAGGCGCCAAGACGTCAACGCTTTTCATCGACTTCGATGGAGCCACCCTCGATACCCGAGTTTGGGCAGGCCCCTTCGGTGACAACGCAAAGATCACGGCAAGCGATGACTTCATGTTCCGCTGGGGCTTGACCCCGGACGATATCGACACGTTCATCGACATTGTCGTGGCCGTGACCGAGGAGAACCTCTCGGATGATCTGAAGCGACACGGTCTAAATGGCGACCGGGACTCCTCGGGCCGCGGCACGCAGCACGACGTTATCGTGCTGAACAGCCGTGATCACGAGGATCCTTGGGGACAACCGAACGTGTCTCGCGTCGTCGTAGGTGGCTCGATCAATGAGCTCGGTATTGGCACCATCGGTATCGCCGAGAGCATCGATGTTGGAAACCTGAAGGCCGAAGAGTCGGCAATCGTCTTGTTGGATGTTCTGAGTGGGCCATCGTCGGACCAATCATCGCTCAACAGCTTTCCGGTCGCCGAAGGCGCCTCGAAGCTTGAGATGGTCGGAGTCGCAGTAGGCAACGTTGTTGCCCACGAAGCCGGCCACTTCTACGGCGGATGGCACACCACCACCGAGAACGAGATCCACAGCGTGATGGACGAAGGCGGCAGCGTTGCCGCACTGGCCGAGGTTGGCCCCGATGGAATCTACGGAACCAACGACGACCACGATCTCGACTTCGAGGTCGACCAGTTCAGCAACTTCGAAGGGTTCTTCGGCATTGAGGATCCCATCGCTCGTATGTCCTTCGCCCTCAGCACCGGTCGCGGAGGTGGCCTAGGTGCCGAATGCACCATCACGGGAACCGAGGGCGATGACGTCCTCATCGGGACTCCCGGCGACGATGTCATCTGCGGCTTGGGCGGCAACGACACCATCAAGGGTGGTCGAGGAAACGACATCATCCGGGGTGGCCTGGGCGACGACATCATCGATGGCGACAACGGCCGTGACACGCTCTTTGGTGGTCGAGGAAACGACACCCTGAACGGTGGCAAGGGCCAGGATCGCCTCCTCGGTGGACGCGGCAACGACCAGCTCGATGGCGGTCCCGGCAACGACACCGTGAAAGGTGGCCCCGGCAACGATGTGGCGGCCGACGACCCGAGTGACCGGATCACTCGGGGCCTTTAGTCGATGCGCCGGATGGATGTGCGGCAACGCGTGATGAGCACTCAAAGTGGTGGTTGGGTGGAACGTCTTACCAAACCCGGTTGAAACCATCTATGGTTGGGGTTAGCGGGTTTGTCCCCCGCCACCCCACCCATATGCCCCCCAAGCTTCGAACTTCCTCCTCTCTTTCTGATTCCCTCCTCGGTGGATCAGCACCTCGCGGCAGAGCCGCAATTGTCACGTTCCGTGGCTACGAGATGCACGCCCGCAGAGAATCTGAGGCGCTCCTCGAAGCCGGATACGACGTCGACATGTTGTGCCTCCGTCGACCGGGTCAAACTCGCGACGAGGTTGCTCCATTCGGAGCCGGCCGTCGGGCCAGAAACCTGCGTTTCACGAGGTTCTCCATACCAAAGACGCGCGATTCGCTCGTTCGCTACGCCCTGTCGTACGTGCAGTGGTTTGTGTCGACGGCGCTTGTCCTGACCGCGCGACATCTGCGCCGTCCCTACGACGTTATTCAGGTCACGAGCCTTCCCGACCACCAGGTCTTTGCGGCGCTTATCCCGAAGATGCTTGGTGCGCGGGTGGTGCTGTTCTGCAAAGAGCCGGCGAGCGAACTCTTCAGCACGCTGTACGGGAACGCAATGCTGACCAAACTAATGGCCTGGCTTGAGTTGCGGTCGATCGACTTTGCCGATCTGGTCTTTGCCGTAACCGAACAACACAAGTCGTTCTACACCGATCGCGGCGCTGACGCCGACAAGATCCAGGTGGTGGTGAACTCCACGCCAAAGAGCGCGCTGAACCCGATCTCGGCGGCGCCTTCACTGTCGGCCGACGACATGGTCACCGTGATTTGTCCGGGCACCATCGAGGAACGTTGGGGCCATGAATGTGTGGTCCGGGCAATCGCCCAAGCCCAAATCGACGTCCCGGGACTTCGCCTGGTCATTAGTGGCGAGGGCTCTTACGAACCCCGGCTGAAGCGGCTTGTCGAAGAACTTGGTATCAGCGACGCGGTCGATTTCGAAGGTTGGGTCACGTTGGAGCATCTCCAGACGATCTTCGAGCAGGCCGATATCGGTATCGTCGCGCAAAGCGAGTCGAGCTACTCAAACCTGGTACACACCGGGAAGATGTACGAGTACATGATGTTCGGCTTGCCGATTGTGGCCAGCCGCCTCCATGCCACCGAGCAGTACTTCGACGACGACAAGGTTCTGTACTTCGAGCCGGACGATGTCGACGACCTCGCCAACGTGCTCGTCGATTTGGCAAAGGATCCTGAACTTCGGCTTCGTATGGCCAAGTCAGCCCAGGTTGCGTTCGACCCGTACCGCTGGGATCAGCAACGCAACATCTACATCGACGGCATCGAAGGCCGCTAAGGGAAAAGCCGCTGGCAGATGGGCCCATTTGTCCCACTACCATCGGCTGATGCCCGAGCTTTCGTCGAGCGACAAACGAGACATCGTTGACCGCAGATCGCCGCCGAACAGTTCGGCCGTTCTTCAGCGGCTAACTGCTGCCAAACAACGGCTGGCGGCACGACGATCTCGAGACGTCAACACATCTGCCCAGCCAGTGTCCGCGCCCAAAACAATGGCCGAGCATCGCGCCGAAGGTCTTCTTCGCAAGTTCTCGCTCGAGGGGCGTGGGCTCGAAATCGGCCCCTCGCATAACCCCATCGCGCCAAAGTCGGCCGGTCATGATGTAGCGATTCTCGACCATCTTCCCCAGGCGGGTTTACGCAAGAAATACGCCGATCACGGGGTGAACCTCGACGCCATCGAACCGGTGGACTTCGTGTGGAAGGGCCAGCCCTACCCGGAGTTGGTGGGGGAGCAGCGCTTTGATTGGATCATCGCCAGCCACGTGATCGAGCACGTTCCCGATCTGGTGACCTTCGTGAACGAGTGTTTGGCCATCATGCAGCCCGGCGGAACGCTGGCACTCGTGATCCCCGATATGCGGTTCTGCTTCGACGCGCTTCGTTCGACGAGCAGCTTGTCGGAACTGGTCGACAGCCACCTGCTCGGCCGCACAGCGCCGAGTCCCGGCCAAGTGGCCGACTTCTATCTCAATTTGGCAAAGCGAGGCGACCAAACGTCGTGGCACGTCGGCGAAGCCGGACACTGGAGCCGGGAGGGAAAGCGGTCCGATGCGCTTCGATTTACCGACCAAGCCATCGACGGCCGGGTTCACGATGTTCACGTGTGGCGTTTCACGCCTAGCTCATTCCGGCTTCATCTTGCCCAGCTTGCGATACTCGGGTTCGTCGACGCTGAGGAGGCCTTCTTCGAGCCGTCCTCGATTGGCGAATTCTACGTGGGTCTCAGGTCGGCGGGTCCTCAAGGTCAACCGTCCGATGCCGAGCTTCTCGAGCTCGCGCTCGCGGCACGCACCGAACTCGGCCAGCACATCGGGCCGATCCCGAGCACGACTTCATGCCAATGAGCGGCGATCTTGACCGCGAGCAACTTCTGGAGACACTTGCGGTGCTGCGGCAGGTTGCAGCCAATAAGGACCAGCTGGCAAGCCTGAGTGTCGAGGAGCGAACTGCTCTTCTCAACGCCGCCGGCGATGTGTTCTGCGCCGATCCCGACGAGCGACGCCTTCGTCAGAAGGCGCGCCGCAAGGCTCGCCGCGCCGAGAAGCTCAAAGCCGATGAGGCAGTGCTCGAAGCCACCGGAATTCGGGTGCTACGCAACAAGCAGGTTTTCACCACGCCGAACGTCTTTCCCCCTGAAGAGTTCGAACAAACAAATGTCGACGATGCACGCTCCTTTACTACGGGTACTACCGGGTTTCGCGAGGTCGTCGAGAAACAGCATTGTTATGTGTGTAAGGCGAAGTACACCGCCGTTCACCATTTCTATGACCAGCTCTGTCCGGAATGTGCTGCGTTCAACTATGCGAAGCGGGGCGAGTTGGCCGACCTGTCTGATCAGGTGGTGCTACTCACCGGCGGACGGGTGAAGATCGGCTACCAAGCTGGCATCAAGATGCTCCGCTGTGGCGCGGACCTGATCGTGCTCACCCGCTTTCCGCGGGACGCAGCGGCGCGCTACGCCGCCGAAGATGACTTTGACGAATGGGGGCACCGGCTCGAAGTTTTCGGCGTTGACCTGCGCCACACGCCCAGCGTCGAAGCCTTCGCCCAGCACGTGCTCAATACCCGCACCCGTCTTGATGCCATCATCAACAACGCCTGTCAGACGGTTCGGCGGCCTCCCGACTTCTACCGCCACATGATGGCCGAGGAGTCAAAGGCTGTTGGCGAACTCGACCCGTCGGTGCTGGCACTGGTTGGAGCCTACGAGGGGTTGCGCACCTACAACATGCTTCCCGGATCAGGGGTGGAGTTGTTGGATGCAGGGTCCGGGTTGACCGCGCTACCAAGTTCGGCCGATCTCTCGCAGGTGCCGTTACTGCCTGAGGAGCGGCTATCTGAAGAGCTTGCCCAGGCTGATCTGTTTCCCGAGGGGCGTCTCGATCAGGACCTCCAGCAAGTCGATCTGCGAGGTATCAACTCGTGGCGCCTTTTGCTGCACGAGGTGTCGACCGTCGAGATGCTTGAAACCCAACTCGTGAACGCTGTTGCCCCATTTGTGCTGAATGCCCGCCTGAAACCGCTGATGGAGCAAACCCCGGGCAGCCATAAGCATGTGGTCAACGTTTCGGCGGTCGAGGGCCAGTTTTATCGTCGGTACAAGACCACCAAACATCCTCATACCAATATGGCCAAAGCGGCATTGAACATGATGACTCGGACCTCGGCCACCGACTACCACTCGTCGGGCATTCACATGAACAGCGTCGACACCGGTTGGGTGAGCGACGAGGATCCGGTGGCTATCGCCGAGGCGAAGACGGCCGAGCATCGGTTCCATCCGCCGCTCGATATCGTCGATGGCGCGGCCCGTATTGTCGATCCGATCATCGATGGGGCAAACACCGGCATCCATGTCTGGGGTCAGTTCCTCAAGGACTACCAACCAACCGACTGGTAACTCCGACACGCGACACTGGTGTCAGACACGAGTGTCGCGACACAGGTGTCAGACACGAGTGTCGCGTTACTGGTGTCAGTTGAGGTGTTGGGCGAGTCGATCGAGGAAGATTGCTTGGCTCTTGACGAGGAGTCGTCTTGCGTCGTCGATTTTGACCCATGCGGCTCTGTCAATTTCGGGGACATCGATCATGATTCCTGAGCCGCGAGGCCACTCGAGTGGGAACGTATTGCTTACGGCGGCCTCGGCGTCGAAGTCGCCGCGGCGGGCGAAGATGGTGATGACCTTTCGCCCCGACGTTGTGGACCCGAGGTCGATGCTCTCGCCCGGCGGCGCAGTGGAGCCCATCTCTTCGGCAAATTCACGTTCGGCAACGGCGAGCGCGCTGGTTTCGTCGTCGTCGTGGAGCCCTTTGGGGATCGACCAGGCGTGTTCTTCTTTGTTTGCCCAGAACGGGCCGCCCATGTGGCCGATGAGTACCTCGGTAGCGTCCCGGAAAAGCAAAAGGCCTGAACTCTGAGCGGGCATCGTGCGAGACTAGCGCAAAGACGATAGGCCTATAGTTGCACTTAGCGGATTAAGTGTTACTATAACCCTTCATGGTTGTGGTTTCCACTGAAGTCGGCTCTGAGCAGCGCGAGTGGACTCTTGGCGCCCCGACCATGATGTCGCGGTCGCAGCGCCGCCAGCACGCGGGACCATATCAGGCTGCGATTCCCGCACAACTGGCTCCCGCCACCTCGCTAGGGCTCTCGCCCGAGACCCTTGCGTTAGTCGACGATGCCAGTGCAGCGATTGTGCGCTTCGATGCCGATTCTGCGGCGATTCTGCCGTTCTCGGCGCTGCTGCTCCGATCGGAGTCTGCGGCATCGAGCCAGATCGAAAACCTCACCGCGTCGGCTCGCGCCATCGCGTTAGCCGAACTCGACGCTGGTCGGTCGCCGAATGCTCGGATCATTGTGGCCAACACTCGGGCCATGGAGGCGGCCATCGCGCTGGCAGACAACCTGGATACTCAGGCGATACTCGATACCCACGCGGCGCTTCTCGAGGACTCCGCTCCGAACATTGTTGGCCGCTGGCGCGACGAACAGGTCTGGATCGGCGGCACCCGTTTTGGACCGCACCGGGCTGACTTCGTGCCGCCGCACCACGACCGCGTGCCCGACGCTATGACCGACCTGATGTCGTTCATCGACAACGATCACTTTGCGGTGCTGGCCCACGTGGCCATCGCGCATGCCCAATTCGAGACGATCCACCCGTTCCCCGACGGCAACGGACGTACAGGGCGCGCTCTGATGCACGCAATGCTTCGGGCAAAGGGACTCATCGAAAACGTCACGGTGCCAGTGTCGGCTGGCTTGTTGGCCGACACCGACCAGTATTTCGAAGCGCTTGGGGCGTTCCGGAGCGGCGACCCCGATCCCATCGTCGAGGCAGTCGCCAACGCTTCGTTCGTTGCAATCAGCAACGCAACTCGACTGTCGGAGTCGCTTTCGGAGGCCCGGTCAGCCTGGTCGACGCACATCACCGCCCGCTCCGATGCTGGTGTCTGGAAAGTGGCCGACTTGTTGTTGCGGCTGCCCGTCATCGATAGCCCAACGATCCAACGACTCCTGGGCGTGCCTGCGCCAACGGCTTTGCGCGCCATCGACAAACTGGTCGAGGGCGGGGTACTCACCGAGACCAGCGGATACTCGAGAAACCGGGTGTGGCAGGCCGACGCAGTATTGGCGGCACTCGATGACTTCGCCGAGCGGGCCGGTCGCCGCACCTGAGGCCACTGGGAGGAGGGCGTATGGCCCTCCCTTTTCTCATTCGCAACGCCGATTCCAGTATCGTTAAGCCATGGATGTTCGCCCGCTCATCGATCAACTTGGCGCCCACATTGCCGGAGCCGTGCCTGACGAGTTGGGTGCCGAGGCCATCGCCGAACTGCTTGCCGAGCATCATGTGGTGTTCTTTGATCCCACCGACCTCGACGACGATCGGCAGCAGGCGCTACTCGACAAAATGGGCAGCAGCTACATCCACCCGCTGGCCAAGATGATGGGCGTTACGGCTACCCGGTGCAGTCACATCGTCGACGACGCCGAACACCCGCCGTACCAGGATCACTGGCACACCGACGTCACGTGGGACCCTGAACCTCCAATGATCGGCAGTCTGCGCGCCATAGAAATGCCGGCCACCGGTGGCAACACGGTATGGGCCAACATGCACGTGGCGTATCAAACGCTGCCCGATGATCTCCGAGCCGCCGTCGAAGGACTCACCGCAATCCACGACATGGGGCCCGGAACCGCGTTCGCTTCAAAGACCAGCGACGAGTTGGTTGCCGAGACTCGAGCGGCCTACCCCGGTGTCGAGCGCGCGGTAGTAGCGAAACACCGCACTTCTGGCGAGCCGTACCTCAACGTGAACTCGGGTTTCACCAGCCATATCGTGGGCATGGAGCGGGCCGAAAGCGATGCGCTGCTGGCACGTCTGTATGAACACATCGACTCGATGGCATGCCAGTATCGCCACACCTGGACCGAGGGTCAGTTTGTGGTGTGGGATGAGCAGTCCACCCAACATCGGGCGGTCGGAGACCACTTTCCGCAGCGCCGAGAGATGTCTCGGTACGTCGTTCGCTGAAGTACGGTCAGCGGATGGATGTCGCTGTCGTAACAGGTTCAAACTCGGGAATCGGCCGGTCGGCCGCCGTCGATCTGGCCGCCAAAGGCTGGACGGTGTACGGCACCATGCGGTCGCTCGATAAGGGCACCAAACTGGCCGCGATGGCTGACGAGGCCGGGGTCACGGTGCATCCGGTCATCTGCGATGTCGCCGACACCGAGTCGGTGAATCGAGCAATGGCCGAGGTGCTTGACGATGCGGGCCAAATCGACGTACTGGTGAACAACGCGGGCATTGGCGGCAACGGGGTGGTCGAGGAGACCCCGGTCGAGACCTACAACGATGTCTTCAATGTAAACGTCACCGGAATCGTGCGTTGTGTGCAGGCCGTGTTGCCCCAAATGCGAAGCCGAGGGAGCGGCACGATCGTCAACGTGTCGTCGGTGGCCGGCCGCGTCGCCGCAATTGCGCAGTCGTCGTATGTGACCTCGAAGTGGGCGGTTGAGGGACTCAGCGAGGGACTCGCCCAAGAACTCGCTCCCTTTGGTATCCGAGTGGTCATCATCGAGCCCGGAGTCGTCAAGACTGCGATCATGGCAAAGAACGCCGGAGCGCCAAACGAGTCCGGAGCATACGACACCCCAAACCGGCGAATGCTCGGCTTCTATATGGCCGGCCTGCACAACCCCGGCCAGCCATCGGAGGTTGCCGACGTAATCTACGAAGCCGTGACCACCGATGAATACCGGCTTCGCTGGAGCTGCGGCTGGGGCGGCCCCCAAATCTGCGCCAATCGCCCCAACGTGTCCGATGAAGACTGGGTTGCGATGGGCGCAATCGCCGACGACGCCGAGTACGCCCAACGCTTCCAGGAGCTCTTTGGGCTCGATATCTCCCTGTAGTCGAGCAGTCTGTGATCGAGATCTCCGAGGACGACTTCGAGACTCTGGTGGTAAACGCGCTTGACGATATGCCACCCGCGCTGCTCGAATTGATGGACAACGTGGTGGTGGTGATCGAGGATCGTCACCCAACCGAAGATCTGTTTGGTCTCTACGAAGGCATCCCGCTCACCGAGCGCGACATGTATGGCGGTTTCGAGTTACCCGACCGGGTCACGATCTATCGTCTACCGATCTGTGAGGACTGCGTGTCGAGCGACGACGTGGTCGACGAGGTTCGAATAACCGTGGTGCACGAGATCGCCCATCACTTCGGCATCGACGACGACCGCCTCCACGAACTCGGTTGGGGCTAGCCGACCGGCGCCACCGCTATATCGTCTCGACCTCAAGCTCACCCGACGCGTAGGACGCCCGCAGATCCTTCTTCGAGAATTTTCCGACTGACGTCTTGGGGATCTCGTCGATAAAGGTCCAGCGTTCGGGGAGCCACCACTTCGCGACCCGGTCGGTGAGGTAGGCCGAAAGGTCGTCAACCGTTGCGCTGCCATCTTCGTTGAGCACGATGCATGCCAACGGTCGCTCATCCCAACGGTCGTCGGGTACGCCAACTACCGCTGCTTCGCGGACGGCGGGATGGCCCATGAGTTCGTTCTCCAGGTCGACAGAGCTGATCCACTCGCCGCCCGATTTGATGACGTCTTTGGCTCGGTCGGTGATCTGTATGAACCCTTCTTTGTCGATGGCACCGACGTCGCCGGTTCGAAGCCAGCCATCGTGGAACTTCTCTTCGGTTGGGTCGAGGTAGTAGGCGCCGGTGATCCACGGGCCACGAATCTCGATTTCGCCAACTGCATCGCCATCCCAGGGCAGTACCGAGCCGTCGTCGGCGCAGATGCGAATCTCGACGCCGGGGAGTACCCGGCCCGTCTTGACCCGGTAGTCGAACGGATCGCCAGAGTTGGTTCGGGGTACCCGGGCGATTGCACCGAGCGGGCTGGTTTCGGTCATGCCCCATGCCTGCACGACTTCGGTGTCGAATACCTCGTCGTAGGATTCCATCAGGCTTCGAGGAACGGCTGATCCGCCGCACACGATGTAGCGGATCGAGCTCAGGTCGGCATCGGGCCGGTTGTGCAGCAGGTCGGCCAGCACGGTGGGAACGGCGCCGGAAATGGTGGGCCGGGTGGCCTCGATGATGTCGGCCACGGGACCGGCCTGCAGAAACTGCTGGGGCATTACCAGATCGCAGCCGACCCACCAGGCGGCGTAGGGCATTCCCCAGGCGTTGGCGTGGAACTGCGGCACGATGAGCAGGATCCGCTCGTCTTCGTTGACCGACAGCGTCTGCGACGAGGTGACGGCAAGCGAGTGAATCCAGGTTGACCGATGCGAGTACGCCACACCTTTGGGGTTGCCGGTGGTGCCGCTGGTGTAACACATGGCGGCGGCCGAGCGTTCGTCAACGATGGGGTAGTCGTACCCGGGCTCTTCGGCGGCGAGAAGCTCTTCGTAGTCGACGGTCGCACCGAGACCCGAGGTGTCGCCCTCGCCGCACACGATGATGTGTTCGACCGTGGTGAGTTGCTCGCGAACCTTGGCCAGCAGGGGAGCGATGCTGGCGTCGACGATGATGACCTTGTCTTCGGCGTGGTTGATGACGTAGGCCAGTTGCTCGGGAAAGAGCCGGATATTGAGGGTGTGCAGAACAGCGCCCATGCACGGGATAGCCAGGTAGGCCTCCATATGGCGATGGTTGTTCCACATAAACGTTCCGACTCGATCCCCAACGTTCACCCCCAGCTTGCTGAGGGCCGCGGCGAGTTGGTCGACTCGATCGCCGATCTCGGCGAAGGTCATCGAATGAATCGGTTCGTCCGGCCCGTTGTAGGTCAGGATCTCCGAGTCGGCATGGATCTTGCGGCCATGCTGAAAAATGTGGGTGATCGAAAGGTCGTCGGCCTGCATCGTGCTTGTGATCATGGTCACATCGTGCCTTGCGCACCGGCCTGGTTCAAACGCAAACGGGTTCCGAACGCGACTACCGCACTAGTCGGCGAGTGAGAGAAGCCCCGACGTGAGCACCTCGACGACCGCGTCGAAACTCGAGGCCGGGTCGGGGCCGATGTTGTTGGCGAGTTCGAGGTGTGAGAATCCGTGCAGGCCACTTCGGAGTGCTCGACCAGCGTCGTCGAGACGGTGATCGGGAATACCCAGGGTGGCAAGCATCGACCCGGCCGGGATGGTCATGCCCATCGCCGCAGCGAGGTGTTCGTCGCGGCGCCCGGGCATGAGCCGGAGGGTGGCCTGATAGCGGCCGGGGTAGTCGAGCACATAGGACCGCCACGCATTGGCGTACGACGACAACGCATCGCGTCCGACTTTGGCCACCACCGAGTCGCGGAGTGCGTTGGCAAAATCGGCTGTGGTGAACAGACAGAGATCGTCGAGGAGGTCATCGAGGCCATCGACATGGTTGTAGAGCGACGGGGCTTTGCAGCCGGCCTCGCTGGCTACGTTGGCGAGTGTGACCGCCGCGAGACCCCGTTGGTCGGCAATCTCAACCGCAATGTCAACAATGGTCTGGCGGGAGAGTCGCCTGCTGGTGGTAGCCACATCCGTAGGGTAGATGCGATGCCGCGTAGGCACTAACTACGATCAATAGTTGAGTGCTAGGTTCGCCGGCATGGAACTTCCGAAGTCAGGGGCAATTGGCGACGAGCGAGAAATCGAGGCTGTCGTGGCCGTCATGCGCGACAACCCACTCCTCGAGATCGGGGAGGCCACCGAAACGCTCGAGCGTCGCACCGCCGAGTACCTTTCGAAGAAGCACGGCATGATGGTGAACTCTGGTTCGTCAGCTCTGCGAATCGCCATCGACCTGCTGCATCTCGAACGCGGCGACGAGATCATCACCTCGCCGTTGTGCTTCTCAACCGACATTGCGCCCATGGTGCAATCGGGCATCGTGCCGGTGTTTGCCGACATCACACCCAACACGTACCAAATCGACGTCGACCAGATCGAGTCGATGATCGGGCCGCGAACCAAGGCCATCCTGGTGCCGAACCTGTGTGGCAACTGCCCCGACTGGGACGCGATTCGCACAATTGCCGACAAGCACGGCCTGATGGTGGTCGAGGATTCTGCCGATGTACTCGACAGCTACCAGCGGGGCACTCGAACCGGTACTCGCAGCGACATTTCCATCACCAGCTTTGCCCGTTCACATGCGATGACCGCCGGTGGCACCGGCGGGCTGGTGGGCGTCGACGATCCGGACCTGTTCGACGAGGCGCTCTCGCTTCGTCGATGGGGTCGCCAGTCCGAGCGGTTCCTGTTCGGCTCCGACAAAAAGAAGCGCGAGGACGGCAAGCTCGAACGCTTTGGCCAGCTCGCCGATGGCACGCCCTACGATCTGATCTTCGTGTTCGACCACATTGGCTACAACTTTGAGCCCAACGAACTGAGCGCGGCCTACGGACTGGTGCAAATGGACAAGCTTCCTGGCTTCAATGCCCAACGTCAGGCCAACTGGAGCAAGTTCAACGACTTCTTCGCGGCCAGAGAGGGCATGACAGCAGGTGACACCACTCCCGAAACCGACACCACCTGGATGCGCTTCTGTTTCACCCTCGACGACGACTTTGCCATGGGCCGAAACGACGTGCAGAAGTTCCTCGAAGATCGAGGCATCAGTACTCGAATGGTCTGGACCGGCAACGTGCTGCGGCAACCAGCGTTCGCCAATATCGAACACCGCCAACCCGAGGGAGGGCTGCCGAACTGCGATCGTATGATGGACCGAGCATTGTCGCTTCCAGTGTTCCATGCACTTAACGCCGATCACATTGGCTTTATGTGCGAGCAGGTTGACGAGTTGTTGGCCACCATCTCGTGACCGGTGAGCTTTGATGCCCGTTGCTGTGGTCACTGGAGCGAGCCGCGGCATCGGCGCGGCTATTGCCCGACGTCTTGCGTCCGAAGGGTGCGCTGTCGCTTGTGTAGCGCGCACACTCGCTGACGGCGATTCTCATCTCGATGGTTCGCTCGCCGGCACCGTCCGACAGATACAGGAGGCAGGCGGGATTGCGCACGCCATCGCGGCCGATCTATCGAACCCCGACTTCGACCCGGTGCCGGTCATCGCCCAGACAGAAAACGAGCTGGGCTCTATCGACTACCTGGTAAACAATGCCGCCGCGGCGTTCTACCCTAGCTATCTCGAGATGCCTCGGAAGCGCATGGAAGTGTCGTTCCGGGTGAACGTTGCGGCGCCGTGGCTGCTTGCTCAGCAGGTGATTCCGGCCATGGTCGAACGGGGGAGCGGGTCGGTGCTCAACCTCACGTCGCAAACCGCAATCAGGCCCCACGGGCCTCCGTTTAGGGTGCCCGATCAGATCAAAGGGGCCACCGCGTACGGCGGCTCGAAGGCATGGTTGGAGCGAGCAACCGTGGGTGCAGCCGCCGAACTGTTCGGCACCGGCGTATCACTCAACTGCTTGTCGCCCGACACCTCGGTTATCACCGAGGGCAGCTCGGCACTTGTCGATCTGTCGAAGTATCCCAACGAGCCACTCGATGCGATGGCCGAGTCGGCTTGGGCGCTGCTTTCGGGTGACCCGGCAGTTTTCACCGGGCTCATCGAATACAGCCTGTCGTTCCTGAAACGACATAACCTCCCCGTGCGGACTCTCGACGGCAAACAGCTGCTCGAAGGTTGGCAACCTGATGACTTTCCGCCCGACTACCTGATCGCACCCTGACCCAATGTTTGACCTCAGCAAGCGCACCGCTCTCGTGACTGGAGCCGGCCAGGGTATGGGTACCGGTGTCGCCGAGGTGTTTGGCACGCAGGGCGCCCATGTGCTGGTCAACGACATCGATAGCGACCGCGCCGAGGCGGTTGTCGAACGACTCCGAACAGAGGGTCACCGTGCCGAAGCAATGCCATTCGACGTCACCGACCTCGATGCAGTGCGCACCGCTCTCGGTGGCCGCACCATCGACATCCTCGTCAACAACGCAGGTAACGCGGGTGCCGAGCGCATGGCGCCGCGCGCCTTTGTCGACACCACCCCCGATGAATGGGTGGCGCCGCTGGCGGTGAATCTGGATGGAGTGATGAACTGCACCCATGCCGTTCTGCCCGGAATGATCGAGCAGGGTTGGGGGCGCGTGATCGGCGTCGTCTCGGGCGCAGGAACCCAAGGGGTGCACATCGGCGTTGCCGCCTACTCGGCCGGGAAAGGCGGCGCCGCGGCGCTCCTTCGATCGGTGGCGCTCGAGGTTGCCCGCAAAGGCGTAACGGTGAACTCCATTGCCCTCGGCCTCATGTCGAACGCCGGCGGCAGCGACGTTACGTCGGGGTTGGCCAAGACGATCCCGGCTGGTCGCCTCGGTACCCCACAGGATCTTGGCGCCCTGTGCGCCTATTTGGCGTCTGACGAAGCCTCGTGGATGACGGCACAGACGATTCCGCTGGCCGGCGGCGCCATCACCAGCTAACGAGGAGCGTGTTGCGATGAGTTTGCGAGCAGTCGTTGTAGGAACGTCCTTTGGTGGACGGGTACACGTGCCGGCCCTGCGTGCCGCGGGGTTTGAGGTGGTGGGCCTGGTGGGACAGGACCCGCAGCGAACAGCCGACCGAGCGCAAGCATTTGGCATCGAAACCCATGGCACCTCGATCACCGACGTCGCCACGGCTACCAGCGGCGATGTGGTCACGGTCTCCACGCCGCCAGCGGCGCACCATGCATCGGTCATGGAAGCTGTGGCTACCGGTTGCCATGTGCTGGCAGAAAAGCCCTTCGCGCTGTCGGTGGCGGAAGCTCAGGAGATGACCGACGCGGCCGCAGCGTCTGGTGTGACCGCGATGGTGTCATTCGAGTTTCGGTGGCAGCCCGCTGAGGCTCTGGTAGCTCGAGCAATTCACCGCGGCGACATTGGCGAGCCGCGGGCGGCGACCTTCGTGAGCCATAGCGGTTTGGTAGCCAACGGGTTGCCGACCGCGTTCAACGAAACGTGGTGGGGCGATGCCTCGCAAGGCGGCGGCATCCTCAACGCAGCCGGGGTGCATGTGCTCGATCGGCTCCACACCTGGCTTGGCCCAATCGTGTCAGTAAGCGGCGACACAAGGCAGGTCACGCCGCTCGAGGGTGGAGCCGAAGATACGTATTCGGCGCTCATGCATACCGAAAGCGGCGTGTCGATCTCGGTGCAGCACTGCTCGGGGGTTCGAGGGCAAGGGCTGAGCGTGTGCAAGGTCATCGGAACCGAAGGAACGATCTCACTCGATGGCGGTGGAGCGCATCTATCGAACGGCACCGACGTGCACGAGCTTGAGATTCCGACCGAGCTCGTCCCGCCCGATAGCCCCGACTTCGACAAGAGCGACCCCAAACACGCCTTCACCGCGTTCGAGATGCCGTTGTTTGTGCGGCTCGCCGAGCGGTTGCGGGACGAAATCACCGGCGCTGACACTTCCGACAACACTTCCGACAACATGCCGCCGACGCCAACCTTCGCCGATGGGCTCGCCACACAGCGGGTCATCGATGCCATTCGCTCCTCGTCGCTCGACGGCGGCGCGTGGCGCAACCTTGATCAAGGAGCTTCATGAGTAGCAACTCAGGGCCGAGCGGGACCAGCCCAACCGACCCGGGCTCGGTGCCACCAATCCACGATTGGACCCGGCTTCTCGATGGCAAGGTCGCTGCCATCACCGGCGGCGGTGCCGAGGGCATCGGCGGAGCGATCTCGGAGCTGTTCGCCCAACACGGCGCCATCGTCGAGATTGCTGAAGTCGACCCCGACCGCGCTGCATCAACGGTCGACACCATCACGGCGGCCGGCGGGTCTGCTCGTGCGCATGTCGTGGACGTGACGACTGAAGAGGGCGTGAATGAGTTCACATCGACGGTGCTCGAAGCGCACGGTGGCATCGACGTGCTCGTCAACAACGTCGGCGACTACCGGCCGCTCGTGCGGTTCCATGATTCGAACCCCGATTCCTGGGAAGCGATGTACCGCATCAACCTGTGGCACGTGTATGCCGTTACCCAGGCGTTCCTCACCCCGATGATCGAACGCGGCGGCGGTTCGATTGTCAACGTGCACTCGGTCGAGGGCATGCGGGGATTCCCAGGCGAGCCGGTCTATGCCTCGCTTAAAGCTGCGGTGGCTCATTTCACGACTTCGTTGTCGGCCGGGTATGGGCGCCAAGGCATTCGAGCCAACGGCATCGGCGTTGACCTCACCCAATCCCGCCAGGTCAACTACGTCGCCGGCTTCGAGGACCACGAAGAACTCTGGGAGTCGTGGGCGCCGGCCGGGCGGCTCGGTTGGCCTACCGATCAGGCTCGTGTGGCGTTGTTCTTGGCGTCGGATATGTCGTCGTACGTCACCGGCCACAATGTGCCTGTCGACGGCGGCACAAAGGCGGGAGGCGGATGGTTCTACAGCCCCGACGCCGGGCGGTTCACCAACCGGCCAAAGACGCTGTGACAGGTCGTCGGTGACCAGTCGCCCTCCGCTGGTGCTGTGCAGCGGATCGCTTGGTTCAGCGCCCCTTGCCGACAAGTTGCGTGCAGCGGCGTCGGCAGGATTCGACATGGTGTCGGTATATGGCCACGAGTATCACCAAGCGGTCGACAATGGCGTCGATCTCGCCGCGATGTGTGCCGAACTGGGCGTGCGGATCGCCGAGGTCGATGGTGTGGCCATCACGCTGGAAGACACAGCCGCCTTTGATGAAGCCCTCACCATCGCGGTGGCGTTGCATGCCTACTCAATCACCATCGTCGAGACCGGCGAGTACGAACCAAACGATGCCGGTCATTTCGCCGCGGCGGTTTCTGCCTTTGGACGACGATGCGACCTTGCAGCCGAACACGGGATCGTGGTGCATATCGAACCGTTCGCCTGGTCGAGCCTTGGCCGGACGGCTGATGCCGTGGCCATTGCGGAAGCAGCCGACCGCTCGAACGGTGGCGTACTTCTCGACCTCTGGCACCACGTTCGCGGCCCCGACGGCGGCGTGCTGGATCCTTCTATCCCGATGTCTCGGATCTTGGGTATCCAACTGGCCGACACCATCGAGCAGCCGTGGCCGAATGTACGCGACGAGTGCATGACGCTTCGCCAGCTACCCGGAGCTGGTCACGCACAGCTTGCGCGCCGCTTGAAGGACCTAGCCGCTAGAGGCCCGCTTCCGCCGATCGGTGTCGAGGTCTTCGGCGAGGTTCTCGACCAAGTGCGGCCCGACGTTGCGGCCAGCGCCGCCCGCGATGCATTGGAACAAACCATGGCCGCAGCCGGCATCGGCTGGCTGCCGGCGAGTTAGCCCGTCACCTGCAGCGGCTTACGCGTTCAGGACGGCAATTACTTCTTCGCCGTACTGGGCCATGTTTTCGAGCACTTCCGCTCGGCTATCTCCCGAGCCATTCGCCGCCGTCCACGTGACGCCAGCTTCGGTTTGTTCGTAGAGCGCCTCGAGGTGTTGCTGCGCGTTCCAACCCGGCTTTCCAGGCTCACCGCCATCGAAGCACATGTACATCACGTCGATCGGGTCGGTTCGGCCGACCGATGCGGCGTGGTCGTGCATGTAGGCCAGCATGTCGCGCAACTCATCGTTCGTCTCCAGCGCTGGCGATCGTCGGCCCTTGGCGTACTGCGCCGGGTTGGGCATCGGCATCCATCCCTGACCCCACTCGGCCACGCGGCGACGGGTGAGCTTCGAGTTTCCGCCCAACCAGAGGGGCGGGTGAGGCTGGCTCGCTGGCATGGGCTGCGAGGTGATGTCGCGTGCCGAAAAATGCAGCCCATCGTAGGTAACTGGTTCGCCGCTCCACGCGAGCTTCATCACCTCGATCGACTCGTCGAACAGAGCGTTGCGCTCGTCGAAGTCGACGCCGAGTGCGAAGTACTCGGCCTTCATATAGCCAGTACCCATTCCGAGCGTGACCCGGCCACCTGACAGCTTGTCGAGCGTGGCCACCGCCTTCGCCAGCAGAAACGGGTTCCGGAACGGCACCACGGTGAGGTTGGTGAGAAGTCGAAGCTCCGACGTGGCGGCAGCCGCGAACGACAGTGCAACAAAGGGATCGAGCGCGTCGTGTCCGCCGGTCTGACGCCACTTCTCGGCCGGTGCTGGATGCTCGGTCACATACGCTGCGCTGAAACCTGCTGATTCTGCGCCGGCCGCCATGGTCATCATCGCATCGCACGACAGGAACTCGTCGACGGGCGGGCAGCTCATAAACGGGTAACCCCAAGCAAATTTCACGATGTTGGACTTTCCTTTTTTGGGGGCACTGTTTTTGGGGGCACTGTTTCGGGAGGTACTGCTGCGGCGGACGGGTTCGCCATCCGGTATTCCTCGATCGCGAGGAACGGATCTTCGGCGTTGCGCCAATGACCCAACGCTGGGCCGGTTCGTTGGTACCCAATGAAACGGAGAAGGTCATCATCCCAGCTCGCCGCCACGTGAGGTGGATATTCGAGCAGCATCCGTTCGGTCTGGCCGAGCCACCCCACGCTGTGTTGCGCGTTTACGGCGAGTCGAACACTGTCTTCGGCATCGGCGTCGCCGGTGTGGGCGCCGCCGCCGTGGAAGACTTTGCCGGTGTAGAAGAGCACTGAACCCTTTGGGGCGAACGCTCCAACGTCCTCTCCCGGCACCGGCCGCCGGTCGTCATCCCACAGGTGGCTTCCGGGAACCAGCCGAGTCGCCCCGTTTGTTTCGTTGAAGTCGGTCACCGCCCAAAGCGCATTGAGGTCGACCTCGGCGGGGAAGGGCGGAGCGCCATACTTCCAGGTGTCGCGATGGAGTAACTGTGCCGGCTCGCCGGGAAAGAGCTCGAAGAAGTGCGCAAACGAGAGGTTCCACACCAGCGCGCTGTCCAACACGTGATCGCCTGCAGAAACAACGAAGGGGTGCCGGGCGAGATGATCACGAAACGTCCTCGACCGGCCAACAACAAGTCCGGTTCGCCGGGTCCCGATGCCTGCGAAGTCGGTTGTGCCAAACGCAGTCGCATCGACAAACGGGAGCATCTCGGCCGCGACGGCATCCATGACCTCGGCGGAAACAGCCTGCTCGACGACACAACAGCCGGCCTCGCTCAACGCATCGCGCAGATCGGCCTCCGAAGAGCTGGGACCCAAACGGGGGATTGGGCTCGGCGGTGCCACAGACATGAGTCGATCCTGCATCGTCATCGGCGGTTGATCAAATGACCACCTCGATAAACCGCATTCCGGCCGCGGCTGCAGGGTAGTGGTCAGTCAGGCCGATGCAGAAGCGGCGGCGGGGGCGGGTCGATCCCGAACACCCTCATTGCGTTCTCGCGTAGGAACTTCGACCAAACGTGATCCTTCAGCGGAACATTCGGCATCTCGGTCATCAGTCGCTCAACGCTCAAGCCTGCGGGGAAGTACCCGGCGTACATCACCTTGTCGCCACCCCGACTGTTGGCGTAATCGATGATGGCCTTGGGGTAGTACTTCGGCGCAAAGGCCGATGTCATGTAGTACAGGTTAGGCCACTTGAGCATCAGCTTCACCGCCAATTCCTCCCACGGCTCGGCCCCATGACGCATCACCAGTTTCAGGTCGGGGAAGTCGTAACAGACCGGGTCGAAGAGTTCGACATGTTGGCAGGCGCTCGGAAGGCGAGGGCCAGCAATGCCTGCGTTGACTACCACGGGGATGTCCAGCTCCACCGCTGTGGCATATAGCGCGTACATCTTGGGATCGTTCACCGGAACCTGGGGCATGCAGCCCGCCGGGAACACGCTGACGGCCTTGAGGTCGTGCTCGGCTTTCGCGTCGCGGACGATCTTGATAGCGCCCATGATGTCGTTGGGGTCGACCTCGATGATGAAGTTGACCCGTCCCGGATGCCGCTGGGCTGCGTCGATCGAGCGGTCGCTCAGTCCGAACAGTCCTTGCTCGATCCCGTATTTGTCCATCTCGCCAAAAGTGATGTCGACCGGGTCGACTTCGGTAGCGTCGATCTCGTCGGGAGCTTCGGTGAACATATAGCCGGCAGGCATCGAGAGGTCGTTAGAGCCCTCGTCCTTCAAGCCCTTCACCGCTTTCGCGTAGACCGCGCTTTTGTCGGTAAACGGCAAGCCGATCATCAGGTCGATAATGCCGATGTCCTCGGGCATTCCAGCCTCGAACCCTGACTTCTGAGTTTCGGACGTTGTTGCGTCGGGCATGCTTAACCTCCCCAGTTGGTGACGTCGACCCCAAGGGTCTTCACGTAATCGATAACCACTTCCGGATCCATGCGTTCACTCGGCCGATTGCGGTTGTACATGCGTTCACCCACCGAGTTCTGCACGAAGGTGAGCGCCTGGTCGAGCGTGTAAACCACGCCGCGACGGCAGGTTTCGAGCTCGAACCGTTCGGCGTGGTCCTGATCGATAACGAAATTCATGGAGTCGCACTGGATCATCAGGTCGTTGTTGAACCAGTCATAGGGCGACGTGCTCACGTGCAGGAGTAGCGGGTCGGCCGACACCACCTTTCCATTGAGCGCGGTGAACGAGATCGGCTCGAGGCAACACATGCAGTAGCTCTCGAGTCGACACTCGCGGTCCTTGAACGGGGGCATGTTGGAGAACGCCACCGCCTCCATCGAACACCCGGCATAGCTGTGGAACTCGCCGTCGACGAATGCCTTCACTTGGGTGGGGAACGACGCGAAGGGCTGGAACCGGAGGACGGGACAGTTCATCGAATCGGGGTCGACGGTGCACACGATGCCGAGCGAGAGCTCTTTGTACAGCTGGACTATTTGGCGTCTCCCGAAACCGAGGGTCTCTTTCACGTCGCGAAGGTTGGGGCCGCGACCGTGCTCGCACCAGTGTTCGTAGTTGAACTGACGAAGGGCCAGTGCTTCCTCGGTGAAGTCGAAATGCGGAACATAATGAGGCATTGGTGATCCTTAGTCGCGTTGGAAGGCGGGGCTGAATGCGTCGGCAGGGATCTCATCGAGCGGCGTCGCCACCAGTTCCGCAGTGGGGCCGTGCTGGGCGGCGAGTGGCGCAAGCGCGTCGAGGTCAAACCCGTACACATGGGCAGCGTTTTCCGAAAGCACCTTGGTGAGGTCGGCGGTTTCCCAACCGGGAAAAGTACGCTGAAGCGACTTGGTGCTGTAGGGCCAGCAGGCCTCGTTGTGGGGGTAATCGCTACCCCACATGAAGTTCTCGATGCCGTATTCCTGCATGAGTAGGGCATCGGAGGGCGCAGGAAAGCTCGAGCCGATCCAGATGTTGCGCTGGAAGGTCTCGACCGGGCTGAGTTTTCCGATGGCCTCAGCTGGAATGCCGAGTTCACCCACCCGTCCGCTCTTCATCAGTTTGTAGAAGTGCTCCATGCGGTTGAGGGCGGGCTTGATCCAGTCGGTGCCCTGTTCGGTCAGCACCAGCTTGAGGTGGGGGAAACGCTCAAAAACACCGCCCCAGATCATGTGCCAGAACGCTCGATTGGCGTAGAAGCCTGTCTCCATCATGAACAACAGGTTACGGAAGGGGGTGTCGTCGAACTGCGGAATGCCGCTGCCGCCCGCATGATGCGTGACGGGCATATCGAGCTCTTGGCACACCGCCCAAAGAGGGTCATAGGCCGCCGAGGAGAGTGGTTCGATCCACGGCGTATCGGGGGAGACGCCTGGGAGGAGTACTCCCTTGATGCCATGTTCGTGGCACCAGCGGACATCGGCGATTGCCTCGTCGACATCGTTTAGGAGGATCTGTGCGAGGCCTACCCGTTGCTTCGGGTAGCGCCCGATGAAGTCGGCGAGCCACCGGTTGTGGGCCCTAATGCCACCCAGTCGAATCCGGAAGTGTTCGGGCGATGGCGCTGGTGCCACAACGACTCCGGTGGGAAAGAACGGCGGAACCGTGTTTGGGAAAACCACTTCGGCCACTACGCCATCGGCGAACAGGTCATCGTTTCGTCGTTCGTCATCCCAGTTGCGGCTCCGCCCGTCGTCTTGCAGGTCGCGGAAGGGGTTCTTGTACTTGCCGCGCCAGGCGTCGAACTCATCGAGGAACTCGGCATCGAGGTACTCGCGATACATCGCATGGTTCCCGCCGGCGTGACAGTCGGCCGAGATGATGGTGAATCGATCGGTTGCTTTCATTGGAGCTCCCAGTTCGTCGACCGTCGGCCGAACATCAATAGCTAGACGCTATGGACCTTAGTTAGCCGGGAGCGGATCACCATCTCTGGACTGTCGGTACGTTCAGGATCGGCAGGAAAGGCGGTCGAGTGTGCGGGTTACGAACTTCCATAGTCGTCAACTACGGCCCATAGTTGCTGCCAAGTAGGGTGACCTTCATGATGTCTACCGAGTCCCTAGCGGCAGCCGACGACAACATCGTTCGTTGGTTCGATGATGAGTTTGGCGGCTCGGTCATATCCCTCCATCGCCAAACGCGTTGGCGCCCGGTATGGTTCGCCACCGTCGAGAAGGACGGCCAGCAGCAAGAGATGGTGGTTCGGGGCGACCGCACCGATATGCCGCTGATCTACCCGCTCGAGCATGAGATGAACTTTCAGCGCGTGCTTGGCGACCACGGCATTCCGGTTGCGACCGTGCGGGGCTGGATCGATGAACTTCCGGCCTATGTGATGGACAAGGTGCCGGGCGAGGAACACTTCGGGCAGCTGGGGGGTGCTGTGGCCAGCGATGCCGATCGCAACGCTGCCGTCGACGACTACCTGTCGATCCTGGCTCGGATCCACAAGCTGCCGATCGAGCCATTTGGCGACGCTGGGATTCGCCGGGCTGACGACCCTTCGCAAGCCGGACTCATCGGTCTCGCCCGTTACGAAGAGCACTACCGCGCTCTCAAAGACCATCACGACCCGTTCCTCGAGTTCTTCCTCGGCTGGCTTCGCCGAAACCCGGTCGACTCGAAAGGACGCGAGGCGCCCATCGTTTGGGACTCGGGCCAGTTCCATCACGCCGGTGGCAAAATCGTCGCGGTGCTCGATCTGGAACTCGGCCATATCGGCGACCCGATGATGGACCTAGCCGCCTGGCGGATGCGCGACACCGTGGTCGGATACGGCGACATGAATACCCTGTACGCCCGGTACGAGGAACTGTCGGGCGAGCCGATCGATATCGATGCCATCCGTTGGCATCACATCGCGTTCACGCTTGCCAACCAACTCGCCTATAGCTCGGCGCTGAAGAACCCGACCCAGTCATCGGATCTGATGACCAACCTTCAGTGGTGCAACGAAACCAACCTGTTCGCCACCGAGGCGCTTGCCGACGAACTCGGGGTGGAACTTCCGACGGTCGAGGTTCCGGCGCAACGAGTGTCCGAGGCCGAGCCCGCACATCTCCATCTGGTTCGAGCGCTTCGCAACATGACCACCGACGACCGGTTCGTGCAGCATGAGCTGCGCACCCTGTTCCGGCTATCGCGGCACCTGCAACGCCGCGACGAGATTGGCGACGCAGTCGCCGAAGCCGATCTCGACGATCTCGAACCGCTCCTGGGCACTCGGCCCGACACGTGGCGTGAGGGCGAGGCCAAGCTCGAGCAGTTTGTACTCGACGACGAGGGGCGTAACGACGTGCAGATTCTCGAGGTGCTGCACCGCCGCAACCTGCGGGCCCACATGCTGCTCGGCCCGGCTGGTTCGGCCATGACACACCACCACGAAATCCAGCGCTTCTAATCCCGCCCACCCTTCCCCGAAACCTCCGGCGGTGCGGTTGCTTGTGCGTCAGGCGTGAGCGGCTTGGGGCTTGAGTCGGGTCAGCAGGGCAAACCCGATCATTCCGGATCCGAAGGCCGTCCACTGGGCCAGGGTGTAGCCCGACGAGTCGATGAGTCGGCCCATGAGCGGTGGTCCGAGCAACCCACCAACACCTGCCGCGGTGTACACCGCACCCAAGACGCCGCCCATCCCCACCGTGCCGAAGAGCTGTGCAACCACCGCGGGCGACAGCGCAATGAAACCGCCGTATGCCACTCCCAGCACTACGGCGAACACCACAAGCATTGCGTAGCTTTCGTCGGCCACGGCCCACAGGATGAAGCTTCCACCCAGGACCAGAAACGACAGTTGGTAGAGCCGAAACAAACTCATTCGAGACGCGAGAGCGCCAAAGCCAAGCCGACCAATGATGGATGTCATACCGATGAGCCCCAGGAGCACCGCCGCCGAACCCGAGGAGCCAATGGTGTCGATGTAGTCAGCAAGAAAG
>CALJDK010000076.1 GCA_938023735.1 uncultured Acidimicrobiales bacterium | reverse complement strand
CTCGCTGGCAAGTGCGGGGTCACCCTCAACTACACCGACAAGAACGAGGGCGAGAGCCGCAAGAAGCGAAACCGGCTCATCGAGTCGGTGGCCGAGGCGGTGGAGTTCTACCATCAGCGCCTTCTTAAGGCACCCGACGCGGGTCGGGCCCGGGCCTATCTTAAATCTCGGGGCTACGACGGCGATCTTGTGCGCCAGTACAAGCTCGGTTGGGCGCCCGACGATTGGGATGTCCTCAGTAAACACCTCAAACTTGGCCCGGACGATCTCAAGGCGTCGGGGCTCGGGTTCCTCAACCGTCGCAACCGTCAGCAGGACTTCTTTCGAGCTCGCTTGTTGTTCCCGATCTTCGACGTCAATGGCGACCCCATCGCGTTCGGGGGACGCAAACTTCCCGACGCCGACGGACCCAAGTACCGCAATACGTCCGACGAGTGTGTGCTGTACAGCAAAAGCCGGGTTCTGTACGGACTCGACAAATCCAAAAGCAACATGGTGGCGTCCGACGAAGCAATCGTGTGCGAGGGGTATACCGATGTCATCGGCTTCGCCGAAGCAGGAATGCCTCGGGCAGTCGCCACGTGCGGAACCGCCCTTACCGAAGAGCACTTCAAGGTCCTCAAACGGTTCGCCAAAAGGGTGGTTCTTGCCTTCGATGCCGACGACGCCGGGCAAAGCGCGGCCGAACGGTTCTACGAGTGGGAGCAGGCCTACGAGATCGATGTTGCTGTGGCTGCGCTTCCGGAAGGTGTCGATCCGGCCGATCTTGCCCGCAACGACCCGGCAGCTCTCGCCGCAGCCGTAACCAACGCCAAACCGTTCCTCGGGTTCCGAGTCGACCGGGTGCTCGACCGCGGAGACCTTCGCACTCCCGAAGGCCGCGCCCGAGCCGCCGAGGCTGCTGTCGAGCTGGTTCAGGCCCATCCCAGCGGACTGGTTCGCGATCAGTACCTCATGGCAATCGCCGATCGGTGCCGGGTCGATGTCGACCAGCTCCGAAACCGCCAGGTTCGTCCGGTTCAGCGGCAATCGGCCCCGCCGGCGGTGGGCGCCGCCGCAGCATCGATTCGTTTCGATGGAACCGAAGATCAGGCGCTTCGTCTATTGCTCCACGATCGTGATGCCATCGCGAAGCAGCTGGCGCCGATCCTGTTCGAGTCGCCACTGCATCGCGAAGCGCTTCATGCAATTCTCGAAACGAACTCGGTTCATGAGGCGGTGGCTCTCGGCGACCCCGACGTCGGCGATCTCATCGGAGCCCTGGTTGTCGGCGAGGTTAACGAGGACGCTGGCGACCTTGTCGCTCGCCTCGTCGACCGGGCTGCTGGCCGGGTTCTCAAAATCATGCAGGTCGAAGCGCGCCAATCTGCAGACCCAGCGTCCTATGGTGAGACCATCGCTTGGTTGAAGTTGCAGACCCAAGACCTACGCGATGGCATCACCACACAGGGAGCGGTTGAGAATCTCTTGCCGTGGCTGATCGAACATGGGGAGGGGCGGGTATGACAAGCACGGTCGACACACTCGACAGCTTGACGCGCTCCGGCCAGATCTCCGAGAGCGACCTCGCCAAGCTCATCAAGAAGGGAAAACGGAAGGGCGTCCTTACCACCGACGAAGTCGTCGAGCTTCTCAAAGACGTCGAGCTGTCATCGGGCCTACTCGAGTCGGTCAACAAGCGACTTGAGGCCGAAGGTATTCGGCTCGATGAGGTCATCGACGACGAACCGTTCTTCCTTCCAACGCCGCCTCCTCGGCGAACCAAAGGCGCGCCGAAGGCCGATGCTGGCGGTGCCGACCCCACTCGCCGCTACCTGCGCGAGATCGGCCGGGTCGATCTGCTCACCGGCCCCCAAGAGGTAAAGCTGGCCGAACGTATCGAGGCTGGTCTCGAATCCGAGCATGTGCTCGCCGATCTGGCTGCTTCAGAAAAGCTCAGCGAACTCGAACCCATCGAGCGGGCTCGCCTGCGTCGCTCACAGCGCGATGGCGAGAAGGCACGCGAAGAGCTCACGCAAGCCAATCTTCGGCTGGTGGTATCTATCGCCAAACGGTACGTCGGTCGCGGATTGCTGCTGCTCGATCTCATTCAGGAGGGCAACCTGGGCCTGATGCGTGCGGTCGAGAAGTTCGACCACAAGAAGGGTTTCAAGTTCTCGACCTATGCAACCTGGTGGATTCGCCAAGCCATCACCCGGGCCATCGCCGACCAGGCCCGCACGATCCGCATCCCGGTTCACATGGTCGAGTCGATCAACCGGGTGAAGCGAATGCAGCGGCAAATGCTCTCCGAACTCGAGCGCGAACCCACCAACGACGAGTTAGCCGAGCGGTGCGACTTGCCGGTCGAGCGAATCCGCGAGATCAAACGGATCTCGATGGATCTTCTTTCGCTCGATACGCCGGTCGGCGACGAAAACGATACGTACCTAGCCGATTTCATCGAAGATGACCGGGCCATAAAGCCTGCCGATGCGGCTGCCCGGCAGATGTTGGGCGAGGCGGTCCTTGAGGCACTCGACGACCTGAGCGATCGCGAAAAAGAGGTCGTCCGGCTGCGGTTTGGCCTCGACGATGGCCGGCCGCGCACCCTGGAAGAGGTCGGCAAACAATTCGGTGTCACCCGCGAACGAATCCGCCAGATCGAATCCAAGACGCTTGCGAAGCTTCGTCATCCGTTGCGTAGCGAAAAGCTCCGCGATTACCTCGATGGTGCCTAAGGTGCTGGCAAGACTTTGGTCGTTCAAAACCCTGCTGCCAGCTGATGGAGTTGCCAGAAGCGCTGCTATCATTTGCGGCTGACCTTCCGGGGTAGCTCAGCTGGCAGAGCGTTCGACTGTTAATCGAATTGTCGTGGGTTCGAGCCCCACCCCCGGAGCACCAAGAAGTGCCACGCCAACCGGC
>CALJDK010000075.1 GCA_938023735.1 uncultured Acidimicrobiales bacterium | reverse complement strand
GCCACCGATAATGATGGCCCAGTCATCAACGGTTATGTCGTTGAGGACCTTGTGAATCACATCGGTCATCGGTGCGTACTGCTTCTCGGGGTCACGGCCGGTGATCATGCCGAAATCGTTCATGAACTTCATCAGCCGTGGGGTGTTCTCGGCCGCGTTGGCATCCCAGACCGATGCGGTGTGACAGCCCGACTGGTAGCCGGCATCGACGATGGGGGAGATGACGGTGGACGCCATCATCTCGAGTTCCTGCGAGGTCATGCCCCCGGTGGTGTCTTGCGAGCCAACGATGTTGACTTCGACCCGGGTGTAGGAGCCGGCGTGCAGGGTGGCGCCCGAGGTGCCAACGGCGTTGCGGTTGAAGATCTTCTCGACGGCGGTAAGGCCTTGGCCCTCGTGGGTGACCTCGGCCGACGGTGCGAACACGACCGGAGCGTCGATGCCAAGCGTCTTGGCAGCGAATGTCTGGAGCTTCTTGCCGAAGACGATAGCGTAGGAGCCGCCAGCCTTCATGAACTCGACCTTCTGTGGCGTAAAGGCCGGCGAGATGTCCATGACCTCTTTGCCGTCGGAGTAGAGCTTCTTCTCCTTGGTGTTGATGGTGAGCACGGTGCCGGTGTCGACCGAGTAGGTCTGCTCGAGAACAGCCTCGCCGTCGTCGTCGACGATGAGCTCGCCGTCGTCATCGAAGGTCGTGACCCAGTTCTTCAGGTTGAGACCAATGCCGCCGGTTACGTCGACGGTTGTGAGGAAGATCGGAGAAATACCGTTGGTGCCGGCAACGACCGGCGCAATGTTGATGAACGGCACGTACGGGCTGGCTTGGCGCCCGATCCACAGTGCCACGTTATTGACACCGGACATCCGCGACGAGCCAACACCCATCGTGCCCTTGTCGGCGATAAGCATGACGCGCTTGTCGGGGTGCTGCTTCTGGAGATCGAGCAGCTCCTGCTGGCGGACCGTGTCGTGCTCGAACATGCTTTGTCCGTGCAGCTCGCGATCGGAGCGTGAGTGGGCGTCGCTACCGGGGGAGAGAAGGTCGGTGGAGATGTCGCCGATGCCGGCAACGTAGGTGACAACCTCGATCTCTTCCTCGATATCGGGAAGGTTGGTAAAGAACTCGGCTTGGGCGTAGCTGTTGAGAAGATCGGTTGCGACCGCGTTGCCGGCAGCGTGGGCTTCGGCAAGCCGGTCCATGTCGGCTTCGTAGAGGAAGACCTGTGACTTGAGCACCGCCGACGCCGAATCAGCGATAGTGGGGTCGTCGCCGAGGAGGAGATCGAGAAGGACCCGCACCGAGGGTCCCCCCTTCATGTGTGAAAGCTGCTCGAATGCGGAATCGACCGAGATCTCCTCAATCGTCTTCGCACCCATGATGATGTCTTGAAGGAACGCAGCCTTTACACCTGCGGCACTGGTGGTGCCCGGCAGCACGTTGTAGGTGAAGAACTTCAGGCACTCGTCGCGATGCTCGCTGTCGGTGTCTTCGATGTGTCCGATGATCTCGGCGAGAAGTTCAGCTCCGTCGACTGGCTTGGGGTTCAGCCCCTCGCCCTTTCGCTGCTGGATTTCGCTCAGGTAATCGTCGTAAAGGCTCATGAAACTCTTTGCTTGTTTATAGATGCGGGCGCCCGCGTAAGGGCGATGGTTTCCGTATCTGACTGTACCCGCTGGAAAGCGCTAGGAATCGCCTTGACCGTTCAACCAGCCGTATCGACTAACCCAACTCGCCATGGAGTTGTCGGGTGAGCTGAGCCATTCGGCGCGAGTTGGTATCGAGTATGAAGTTGCTCAACTCGAGCGCCAGCTTTGGATCCTCAATTTCGAGTGCATCTGATTCCTCACGCGAGAGGGCCAAAAGCGTCGTCCCGTCCAGCGTCGCCCGAACATCAGCGGTCCTCGGGGCACCGGTCCGAAAACCGACCTCACCAAACATCGAGCCAACGCCGAAGTGTCGAAGGCGCATTGCCACGCCGCCATCGTGTGGCAGCTCAACCTCACAACTACCCGCAAGAACTACATAGATCGTGGAGTCCGTCTCGCCCTGGCGGACGATGAAATCGCCTTTGTCATAGGTTCGTTGTTGAAACTGGCTGACGAGCTTCGTAGAAAGGCTGAGCGTCTGAGGCGGGCGGGGGGTTTCTGCGAGCAGTAACTCTTCGGCGTACTCCAAGGCTCGGTCGAGATCGACAAAGGTTCGGAGCGTTCGAAGAGCAGCCTCGTCAAACTCATCGACCGCATGGAACTCGCTGGCGAGCCGCGACCACAGAAGCACGATGTCCTGAGAGGCAGCTGTTCGTTCGATTCGGTCGAGCATCACGAGCGCCGAATGGTCGATGCCCTCGACTCGGTGAAAGTCCAGGATGATCGTTCGAGTTTGGCCATCATCGATGAGCGCTTGAACCTGCTGATACAACGCTTCGATCGAGCCGAAGAACAAGTAGCCGTGAATTCGAAGAATTCGAACTTGGTCGCCTCGGCGGTGAAGTACTTCGTGCTCCTTGTCGGACCGTTCGACCGTGCTCCGCACATCGGATCCGGTGCGGGCCGATCGAATCGGGTCGATTCGGCTGTAGCGATACAAGAAGATTGCGGATGCCGCGACGATGCCGAAACCAACGCCCGGCAACATGCCGAAGAACATAATGACGACGACGATCGCGATACTCACGAGGCTGTCGCTGTTGCGCGAGCGAAGAAGACTTTGCAGCCAGTCGAGCATGAGTAAGCAACCCACGCCGAGGATCAGACCGCCCGCAACAAAGCGCGGGGTGTAACCCACCGCTGACGCGGCGACGAGGCCCATCACGATGCTCATCGCTCCGATCAAGATCGGGACGCGCTTTCCCCGCACGCCGTTTCGAATGGCAAGCGTGGTGTCGCCAAGCATATGAAATCCAATGAGCCCGCCCAGGGGCGCAATCAAGAGGTTGGCAAGCCCGGCAGCCTCAAGTTCGTTGTCGAGGTCGACTCGGTCATCGCGGAGAGCTTCAAGGCCGGTGACGTTCAGTAACGCTCCGATGATGGAAACGAAGGCCATCACCGCCAAGGGAATCGCCGAGTGCCCGATTTCGCCCCAGTCGGTGCGGGAGAAGTCCTCGGGCGAAAGTGGGCGCCACCGATCAACCTCGCCGAACGGGCCAATTAACCAACCGGCATCGCCTACTTCGTCGACGGAGGAAACGGACGCAACGATCGCGTAGAAGACGCCGATGCAGCCAAGGATGACAGCGCCGAGCGCCGATGACGGAAGCCAGTCGACCTGGCTCGAAACGAGGATGTAGAGCGCCACGCCGAGCGCTGGAAGCCAGAATTTGGTCGCCGAGCCGAAGAGTTCACCGATTTCGGCCAACTCGATGGTGCGGTTGATTGCCACTTCGACGCCGCCCCGGATGAGAAGCCAACCGGTGCCTGCCAGGAACCCCATCACCACGGTAGACGGCAGGAATCGCACGATTCGGCTGAGTCCGAATCGTCCAATGAGGAACATGCACACGCCCGTCACAAGGGCAGCGATCGCGAGTAACACGATTACCGTCGCCACCGGATCATCGGCGGGTCCTGTGGCGATAGTCGATGCAGCTGCCAGGATCGCGATGGCGCTGAGGTCCTGGCTTGTAGCGATGGTGGTGCGCAGTTGGCTGCGCCACGCCACTACAACGCCGATGACGCCGCCACCAAGCAGAAAGCTCGATGCGGCCCTCGGAAGTCCGTCCGCAATGTTGCCGCGAAAGATGAGCGCGGCGAGCGAGATCGAGAAGGCCATAGTGGATACGGCAATAGCAGCCGCCATGACTACCTCGGACGACCTCGGCTGTGTAGCCGAGCGTTGGCCACTATTGGCCATCAAATACTCCCGCTTCCCGCTGCTTCCCGCTGCTCCTCGGGCTGACCGACGAGCGGACTTAGCCTAACTTGCGCGGTTGTCGCGGACTATGTCCGGAATGCTGTGAGCTCACTCGCTCGTGTCGGTGCCCGCAGCGGTGAGACAAAATGCAGCTTCGGCCAGCTGGTAAGGTAGTGATCATGGCGAAGTACAAGCAGGCGCAACTTCAGCAGAATCGACGCTCGATTGCTCGCGGTACGATCGGCGCGGTCGCGGCCTTGGTTCTCCTCACTGCGGTTGACGTCGTGAGCCTTCGGACCAGTCTCGGCTTCATCGTTGTCGTCGGGTTCACCGCTGCCATCGTGTGGTACTTCTTTGCATCAAAGAATGCAGGCAACCTGGACGGAACCTGGGTCGATGGGTGGAATGCGGAGGCCGATCCAAACCCGTCCTGGTGGTATCCCTTTGTGGCGGGATTTGTCCCAAAGTCGCCTGCCACGCGCCACGTTCCCGCTCCCGACAGCGACACCGAGTAGCGAAACAGCGGTCGTCGGTAACGCCGACGTGCCTACTCCGACCTAGCGGACCGGGGCCTTTACGGTGACCAGCTCATTCCGGTCTTTTCTTCCGAGAGTGCCCAGAGCTTTGCTGCCGCCTCATGGTCGAGAGCACATTCGTCAAGCGGGCACTCACCGATGGGCCCGGCCGTCTCGGCTCGCTTCGTTGGGCCATACAATTTCTCGGACCTGACATCGGCTTCGACGGCGCATAGCACCTCAGGCCACGAGCCCCGCTCGGCCGACTGGAAGAACGGTTTGATCAACCGAATGAGGATCTTGTTGAGTGTGCTCACATCGCCCGAGATCAGATTCGTTCGGGAAGCACCGGGATGGCACACCTGCACCACGACGTTTGTTCCTGCGACCTCGACCCGCCTTTGGAGCTCATAGCCGAACATCATTTGGGCCAGCTTTGACTGGTTGTACGCGTGCCATGGGCTGTACTTCACGTCGAAGTTGAGGTCGTCGAAGTGGATCTTCTTCTTGCCCATCTTGTAGGCGTTGCTGCCGACGATCACGATACGGCCTTTCGACGCTTCGATGCGTTCGAACAAAAGGCCGCACAGCAGGAAGTGGCCGAGGTGATTGACCCCGAGTTGGCTTTCGAAACCGTCGACGGTGAGCTGTTGTTTGGCGGTTTGAGAGATGGCCGCATTGCAGATCAGGGCATCGATGGAAGGGGCGCGGTCGAGTACCTCACGCGCCGCCGTACGCACGGACTCGAGCACCGCAAGGTCCATGTGGACAAGCGACACTTTGGCCTCGGCACCGAACTCGTTCTTGAGCGATCTGATCGCCTCTCGGGACCTCTCTGGACTTCGGTTCAACATGATGACCTGAGCGCCCTTGGTTAGCAGGGTCCTTGCCGCCTCGTAGCCGACTCCAGAGTTTGCACCCGTGATCAGAAACGTTTTGCCGTCGAGGGTGCCAATGCGATCAGGGGTCCAGCCGTCTGGTCCGAATGGATTCTTGGTGTTGGCCATCAGCTCTGCTATCCACGCTCTATGGGGTTCTTGTAATGGTCGAGGTAGGTGATCTCCGCCACCGGCGGCCTTGAGGCCGGCTTGAAGTCGGTACCGCTGGTGTAGGCCACGGGCAGGAGCCCGGCTTGGGTCAGGTGACCGGGGATTCCGAGCAGCTCGGCCGCTTCTTCTTCGAACTGGAGGTGCATGGTGGTGTAGCAGCTGCCAAGTCCCCGGCTCCGCAGCGCCAGTTGGAAACTCCACATTGCCGGCACGATCGAACCGAGCAGGCCAGCAGCCAGCGTGGTGATGTTGTTGGCGCCACCCATATTCGGCGAGTCGAGCCGCCCGATGATCAGCGGGATCACCAGCACCGGCACCCTTTGTAGGTTCTGGGCGAGGTAGGTGGCCGAGTCGAGCACCCGGTGCATCGTGGTGCCTTTCTCTGTTTCATCGGCAGCGGTGGCGAGGTAGTCGCCACCACCTCGCCGGTAGAGGTCGGCGAGTGCGTCTTTGCGGTCCTGGTCGCGCACGACCATCCAACGCCAACCCTGCTGGTTCGATCCGGTTGGCGCCTGCACGGCGAGTTGTAGGCATTCGAGCAGCACCTCGTCAGGGACATGCCGATCCAGATCAAGTCGCTTCCGAACCGCACGAGTGGTTGAAAGCAGCGCGTCGGTTTGGGACAGGTCGAACTCCATACCTAGCTCTCGTAGCCGCCCGCAATGCCCTTGAAGCTTGCGACGTCTCGGTAGTGGCCCTCGGGGATCATTAGGCCGCGTATAAGGGGAGCGAACGGGCTGTGGCTCTCTGCAGCGGTGAGATGATCGCCAATTGTGATAAGCACCTCACCGAATACTGTCTGGCCAAAGATCCACTCGTTGAGCGCATCGTGGTTTGGGGGTGTCTCACCCGGCTGCGACGCGATGGCCTCGTGGTAAAAACTGCGCAGATCGTCGGCGAGATGCCGAAGGAGGAAAGGCATATCGTGCGCCCACCCAGTAGCGGCGGCAGTATCGACCACGGGATTGGTGTCGATATCGCCGGTTTCCGCGACCAGGGCAAGTGCAGCTGCCACCTCGTCGACCTGGTCGGCGGCGGCGCCCGATAGCCCGAAAGTGGTTCTTCCTCGCTGGCGACGCGTCTCGGTGGCCCATGGCCGCAGCCGAGCGACCTCGGCCATCAGCCGACCGGTGAGCGTGTCGTCGGTCGGAACGGCAAGATTGAGCGGGCAGGCCCAAACTTCAGGCCCGGCCTCAGGCGCTTCAATCGGGTAGTCCTCGATGGTGGATTCGGTTGCGGTCGCCAACATCGCGAGCGACGCCCGCAGAACGTCGAGCTGGAATTCGGCATCACCGGGTACGCCGAGCGGACGGCCGAGTGGGAACGGAACAAACAACGCCCGAGGCGGTTGCACCCGTTCGGTTTGCTCGCGAACGAGGCTTATTGAGGCGGTCGCTACTCCCGACCGTTCGATGTAATGGGCAAGGGCGCCAACTGCGCCCGAGCAGAGCGGTCAAATCGGCACCAGCAGCGCCACGTCGACGCCGTCGTCGGCTAACAGGCGTCCAACTTCGGTGCCGGTTTCCTCGAACGACTGAGGTTGGGGCATGGCACCCATGAAGGTGTAGTGCCACTGTGACACGCCGCCGATTTCTCCGGCCGCGGCCAGGTCTTCGAGTCGGTCGAGTGGCATCGCCACATTAGGGTCATCGGCCAGGCCGCTGCGGTCGAAGTTTGCACTGATATGGGAGACGACAACATCGGCCCAGTCGACTCCTCGCGGCAAAAGGCGGTAGTCGAGGGCGAGGGGTGTGAACGGCGGGTCGTCGCGGCGGTGCATGCCACACGTTGAAACGATCGCCACCGTGGATTCGGTAAGGGGCGGGGGTGTCAGCCATCGCTCACACTCGAGCACGGGCATGGCGTCGGCCCGGGCACGGAGATGCTCGGCTTCGGTGGGATGCAGATCGGAGAGTCGGACCATGGGCTCGACATTACGGCTCGGAACGAGCTGCTACCTAGCTAACGCCGGTGTCGTGCGCGGTGGCAGGGGGCGCATCGGGGTTTGAGTTGGGTGGTGAGGGGTGTTCCGTCGTTGAAGGTGTTGCCTTGGGCGGTGACGTGGATAACGAGTTCGGTGGTGAGCGCTATTGGGAGTCCAAGGAACAGGACGGCGAAGGCGTCGGCTCGTTGTTGGTCGTAGGTGGGTAGGTAGCCGCCGTCTTCGTCGTCGGGTTGCCAGCGTTGCCGGAGTTCTTTGAGGGTGAGCGGTAACGATCGTTTCTTCGATCTGGGGGTGTTGTGTTCAGGTGGGCGATGTGGCCCCGCGGGACCGGTTCGGTCACTGGTGGTGGTTAGGTCGTCACTCGGTGGTGGGTGGTTGGTGAGGGTTTCGGGGGTGGCGGCGATTTGTTTGACGAGTTCGTCGACGGCGGCGATGACTGGTTTTGCGATGGCTGGGGGGAGGACGATTCGTAGGACGGTCATGCCGTCGTCGTCGAGGTAGGTGGTGAAGCTTCGGTAGTCGTAGTGGCGTTGGTCTTTGGCGTCGTCGTCGGGGTCGTCGTGGTCGAGGACTCTGATGATGGCGGTGGTGAGTTG
>CALJDK010000074.1 GCA_938023735.1 uncultured Acidimicrobiales bacterium | reverse complement strand
CCGGCCCGGTGAAGCGACGGGCCGAACGCGACAAGCGAGGCCTTCGCGATAACCGTCTTGTCCAGGTCGAAGAACGCCGCTTGCATAACCCCGAGGATACGACTGATCCGCCCGGTAACGAACGCAGCGGTTGCGTGGCCGACCAAACCGACCTATGTTCATTCCTTCGACGGCTGGCCGCCGTCCGTGCCGCAGCTTCCAAGCCGGCACCTGCATTTGCCACTGCGCAAATCCATTGCCTCTTGCCGAAACGGCCTTTCTGCTTCCCCGCAGAACATCGTCGTGCTCCGAAAGGAGATCACTATGCTCACCGCGCTCTGGTCGGTGAAAGGTGGCGTGGGTGTCAGCGTCACCTCGGCAATGCTTGCGGTTACCGCCGCCCGTTCAGGACCCTGCCTCCTCGTCGACGTTGGAGGCGATCAACCGGCTGTTCTCGGAACCACCGACCCCGCCAACGCCACGCTCGGCCACTGGGTTCGATCTCCTACCGATATCGGTATCGACTCGTTGCGACGCGTGGAACATATGGTCAGCGACTCGCTCAACCTGCTGATGGTCGGTTCCCTGTCCGGCGGGTCGAGCGTCGCGGAGTCGTGTTCGACCGATCGATTTCGGGTGGCAGCCCGGTTGCTTGCCCAGCCCGACCGAACGGTGATCGTTGACCTCGGCAACCTGGGTGCTGGTGATCCCCAGTCCGCTTCGGCGGCAGCCTTCGCCCGGAGCATTCTCGAGGTCGCCGATCAGTCGCTCTTGGTGACGACATCGTGTTATCTCGCGCTTCGAAGGGCGCAACATCACACCGAATTGCCAACCGGGGTGGTTCTCGTCGACCAACCCGAGCGGGCGTTGCGCCGAGCCGATGTCGAGTCCGCATTGCCAGCGCCCGTTGTGTGCACCGTTGGACACTCGGCGGCGGTGGCGCGCACTGTCGATGCAGGACTGCTGGTGAGCCGGTTACCAAGCGGCCCCCGTCGGGCGATCAACCGCTACCTGGATGCGGCGGCGACATGATCATCGATCCTCAATTCGCTTCATCCGACGCGCTACCCGACGATCTGATCGACGTGGTCCACCGCCGAGTGGTTGAAGCTGGCAACGCGGCGGGGCGACCCGGACCGAACCTGGGTGGGGCCGAACTTCTCTCTCACATCGGATCCATCATCGCTGACCTCGATCCGCTCCTCGGCGCTCGAGAAGCTGCGTTGGTCGCGTCGCGTGTTCAAGCTCGCATCGATGGCGTTGGGCCACTTCACGAACTGTTCGGCGACCCGGCGGTTACCGACATCATGGTCAACGGCCCCAACGACGTTTGGGTCGAACGCAACGGGCGGGTCGAACCGGTCGACATCGCTTTCGACCGATCGTCAATCGAGCGGCTAATCGAACGCACCGTTGCGCATTCGGGCCGACGCGTCGACCCGGGTTCGCCAATGGTCGACTCCCGCCTGGCCGATGGTTCTCGGGTCAACGTTGTGGTCCCTCCGCTGGCGCTCGATGGGCCTTGCGTCACCGTGCGGAGGTTCGGTGCAACCGCCGTCGATATCGACGCCATGTGCCCGCCAGGTGTTGCCGATCTTCTTCGCTGGGCGGTTGCTGCCCGAATGAACGTGCTCATCAGCGGCGGAACCGGCGCCGGAAAGACTACCTTTCTCAACGCCATCGCCGCCCAAATCTCACCCGATGAGCGCATCATCACCATCGAAGATTCCGCCGAGCTCCGGCTGGCCGTTTCTCATGTGGTTCGGCTCGAGTCACGGCCCGCCAACATCGAAGGACGGGGCGAGGTCACCATACGAGAGCTGGTTCGAAACTCGTTGCGCATGCGGCCCGATCGCATCATCGTCGGCGAGGTTCGCGGCGCCGAAGCGCTCGACATGTTGTGGGCCATGAACACCGGCCACGAGGGCTCGCTATCTACCATTCACGCCAACTCTCCGGCCGATGTCCTGCGTCGACTTCAAGTGATGGTTTTGGCCGGCGACGCCGCGCTGCCGCTCTGGGCCGCCGACGAACAGATCGGTGCGGCCATCGACCTCGTCGTGCAGTTGGCTCGCCACGATGGCCGTCGTTCGGTGGTCGATGTGGGCGAGGTGGTCGCTGCAGACGACCGGTGGCGGTGTCGTTCGCTGTTGGGCGACCACGGTTTGGCGTCTCTACCAACCCGTGAAGCCAGAAGCGCTACACCCGGCCCACCATCGCCCACGTGGTGCCAGCGTCCCGATGCGGAGCGGGCATGATTGCGTTGGCGCTGACCGTCGAGAGTCGACTGTTGCTGGGGCTCGCCGTGTTGCTCTTGGCTGGCGCGTGGCCTCTCGCTGCCCGACCAGCAGAGCGCACCAGATCCTTTGGCGATTCGATGCGGCCACCTAAATCGCGCAAACAGCAGGCTGACGACGTGCTGCGCGATCGCCTGGCCGTAGCAAACCTCGACGGCTTGGTCACCGAACCAGTAGTGGCGTGGGGCGGGTTGGTGGTTGCCATGGCCCTCGCCGGCTGGGTTGTGGCCCGAAGCGCGGGAGCGCTGGTTGGTGTGGCCGGTGCGGTTGCGTTGCCGGTGGTGGTAACAAGACTGCGAGGCGATCAATCCGAGCGGCGAATCGAAGACGCTTTGCCAGATGTACTCGAGGCGGCCGCTCGAAACCTACGAACCGGATCTCCTCTCCTTCAGGCGTTGGATCAGGCCGTTTCCTACGATGGCGCATCGGCCGCGAGCCTGGTTCACGACGACATCGCCGAGATTCTTCACGGTGCGGCACGTGGCGTGGCCGTAGGAGCCTGCTTCGATGCCTGGGCGCTTCGTCGTCCCTTTGCGGCGGTGCGGACGGTCGTCGCAACCATTCACGTTGGCCTCTCCACCGGCGCCGACCTTGCTGCGCCGCTCGAACAGGCAGCCGACGGGCTGCGATCGACGTCGGCGTTGCGGGCCGAAGTTTCGGCGCTCGCTGCGCAGGCGAAAGCTTCGGTCGTGGTGATCGGGTTGGCGCCGCTGGCCTTCCTCGGTGTGTCGACTGCGTCGGGTACGTCGGCGCAATCGCTGTTCGGGTCGCCGCTGGGCGTGCTGGCGATGTCGATCGGCTTGTTGCTGGACATCGTTGGTGTGCTGTGGATGCGGCGCATCATCGGCGGGGTCACCGCGTGATGGTCAGTGAACAGATCGTTCCGATTGTGTTGCTGGCGGGCGCGGTGTTTGTGGTGGCCCAAACCGTCCCCGCGCAGCCAGTTCGAAGCCTCGGGGTTGGGGTGTTCGAACGCTTGCCGGCCATGGCCCGTTTCGGCGCATCGTTGCGCCGATGGGTAGGCGTTGCGCCGGGTACCGCAGAACAGAATCAGCTCTGGGGAGCCAGCGCCGCGATGTTTGGTTCGGCCGTCATTCATCCTGGTGTACCGATCATCGGGCTCGGGGTCATCTGGGGTCGCCATATCGCTCGCGTTCGGCGCCGGCGGATAACCAAACAGCAACAGGGCTGGGAGTCGGCACCCGAGGCCGCACATGTCATGGCGCTCGCCGTTCGCAGCGGTGCAAACGTGTACCAAGCAATCCACGTGGTGGCGCTTCGGGTGCCTAACGTCGGAGGCGAGACCTTCAGCGAAATATCGCGTCGCTTGACCATGGGCGTTCTGCTCGACCAGGCGTTGGACGAGCTCACGCTTCGACTCGGCGATGCGGGCGAACCGCTCGCCCGGGTCGTCCGACGGTGTGTCGCCACTGGCGCCGAGCTTGCGCCAGCCCTCGACCGGGTAGCCATCGAGCTGCGCTCCCAACTGCACCAACGCCAGCTCGAATCTGCTCGCCGCCTGCCCGTTTTGCTGCTGTTTCCACTGGTTACCTGCACGCTTCCGGCCTTTGCGCTTCTCACCGTGGTGCCGCTGCTTGTGAGCTCGCTCGCGCAACTTTCCGGCTAGCCCGCCCGCAATTCTGCCCCCTTCCCCCTCGTATCAATCTCTCTCATCAATCTCTTAAGGAGAACTCGTTATGTTGCGTATCTATGTGGCGGCCTCGCTGGCCGCGAACGAATGGGTCGACCAACGCGTCGAAGCCTTCGATGCTCGTCAGGATCGTGGCCAAGCCACCGCCGAGTATGTGTTGCTGATGCTCGGGGCAGCGGCCCTGGCGCTGCTGGTACTTGCGTGGGCCACCAAAACCACCAAGATCGGGTCGTTGCTCAACAAAGTCATCGATGCGTTGATTGCCAAGGTCACCTGATGGGTCCGTGGAGGAGCAGCGGCACCCCCACCGCTGCTCCGCCGCGGGAGCGGCGGCTACTCGACCGGGGTCAGGCCACGGTCGAGGTAGCCGTGTTGCTTCCGATTTTGGCCATTCTGGTTGTCGGTCTGTTGCAGGTGGGCTTGGTGGTGCGAGCCAAGGTGCTCACGGTTCATGCCGCCCGAGAAGCCGCCCGGGCAGCCTCGGTTGGCGACGACCCGCAGGCCGCCGCGGCAACCAGCGGGCTCCAACCACTGTCGGTGCAGATAGCAAACGACGGCGAACGCGTCACCGCAGTCGTCACCTATGTCGATCCAACCGACCTGCCCATCGTGGGCGCCGCGATGCCATCGGTAACCCTGCGATCAACCGCCACTATGCGAGTCGAAGACTGGCCCGACTAGACAGTGTCGACGAACCGGCGGATGTCGTGCACGGTGGCGTAGTAGACCTCGGGCATAGCTGCCGCCAGAACGCAATCGCCGGCATGGCAGGTTCCGTTCACCGTGCGGCTGGTTACGCTCACCCCGGCGCCGGCCAGCTTGCGGAAGTAGGCCAGGCCCTCGTCGCGTAGTGGGTCGAGTTCGTTGACCGAGATCACATGGGGCGGCAGGCCCTCGAGATCGGACTTCTCGGCGTGGTACGGCCACGCCAACGGGTTGGTGGCGTTGGCCCCCTCGGGGTCATATACCTTGGCCAGACCCCCCATCATCGACATGGCAAGGAAGTAGCCATCGTTCTCGTACAGCGATGCCAGCTCGGGCAGCTTTTCGGCGTACGCGTTGGAGATGTATGGGCATTGCGCGTACACACCGTCGATCACGTCAAGCCAACCTTCCTGCTTGGCCTTGAGCGATGTGGCCAGCGCAAGGTTACCGCCACCCGATTCTCCCGACAGCACGATCTTCGAAATGCCCAGCGACTCTCGGTTTTCGTTCACCCATTGCACGCTGCTGGCACAGTCGTTGAGGCCGGCCGGAAACGGATGCGGGCCCAGTTCGCCGCCGCCGTTGCGAAACTCCACGCCCACAATGATCATGCCGGTAGCAGCCAGCTCGTCGCGCCACCGCACATAGCTGGTTCCGCTCGCTTTGAGAATGACCATGCCGCCCCCGTGGGTATGCACGATGCACGGCAACGGGCCCTCGACATTGGTAGGCCGATGGATGTAGAGGTTGATGTCGTTACCGTCGACACCCTTGATGACTTCGGTGTGGGATTCGACCGAATCGATCGGTGGGAGGCTGGTAAACATGGCCTCAAACAACAGGTCGTAGCCAGGTTCGATCACGTTGGTGAAGTCGATGAGGTCTTCGATGGGCGAGTCGCCGTTAAAGGGCACCGGATCGGACGGGCCATCGAGACCAAAGGGTTCAAACGCGGCAATCATGCGCGGATCAGCCCGCGGGTCGGTGTTCATCTGCATCGATGGATCGCCGAGCTTGCCCGGTAGATGCGGCGTCTCGATCGCGATGCCGTCGTCGGTCGTGGTCATGTTGTCCGTCATGTTGCTTCCCCCTGTTTCTTTTGGAAGCTACGTGGTTTGGAACACACGCGCCCAAAAAGTCACACGTGATTTGCGTTGGCGAGCCAGAGTGTCTGGCCGAACCAGCAGCTAGTCGACGGGTCGGGGTTTGGGAACCTGATCGAGGATCTCAGCGAGAAGTGCTACTGCACCATCCTTGTCGAGCGGCTCGTTGCCGTTGCCGCACTTGGGCGACTGCACACACGAAGGGCAGCCGTCGGAGCAGCCGCATGAACGCACAACGTTGAGGGTGGCCTGGAGGTGTTCGACCGACGCTTCGAAGCCCAGTTCGGCGATGCCCGCCCCACCCGGATACCCGTCGTACACAAAGAAGGTGGGATGCCCGGTGTCGGCATGGAGGGCGATGGACACGCCGCCCACATCCCACCGGTCGCAAATTGTGAAGAGCGGCAGAAGACCGATTGCGGCGTGTTCGATTGCGTGGAGAACGCCGGGAATGCGGCCCTCAACCAACGCCGCAGCCGGGAACAGGTCGTAGTCGATTTCGTACCAGAACGATCGGGTCACCAGCCGAGACGGCGGCAGGTCGAGGGTTTCGTTGCCGAGAATCTTGCGAGAGCGCACCTCTTTGCGCTGGTACCCGGTGACGGTGGTGGTTACCTCAACCTGGCCCAGGCAAAGCCGAACTGCGCCAAGATCGCGGGTTTCTTCAACCTTGATGACCGAGATGTCGATGTCGCTTCGGGCCTGGGTGTATTCGTCGCCGGTGTCGCGTTCGACAATGGCGGCTTTGTCGTCGATATCGAGGTCGACAACCTTGAACGACTTGCCCTGATGCAGGTACACGGCACCCGGATGAACCAGATTGAAGGCCCGGCCCTCGTCGACGGTGCCGATGAGCGTGCCGTCGGCAAGGGCGATGCGATATTCGCCCGACGAGCCCGAACGAAGGCTCACGCCGCGGGCCGGGAAGCCACGTCCCGACCACACCGCCGCCGGGCCCTTGCGCATATGGCGAAGTCGAAACTTGTTGTCGACCACAAGGTCGCGCACACCGTCGGCAAGGTCGTCGCCCCAGTACCGCTCGTCGTCGTAGGTAAGAGGCTTTTCGAAAGCCGCGGCGGCAAGGTGCGGACCCAGGATGAACGGATTCGAGGTGTTGATGACGGCCGGTTCGGGCGAGCGGGTGAACAGTTCGGTGGGGTTGGCCATCATCCATTGATCGAGTTGATCGTCGCCCGCCACCAGCACGGCAACCGACTCGTCTTGGCTACGGCCGGCGCGGCCAGCCTGCTGCCACATCGACGAGATCGTGCCGGGAAACCCGTTGAGTACGCAGGCGTCGAGGCCGCCGACATCGACGCCAAGCTCAAGTGCCGTGGTGGCCACGACCCCTTTGAGTTCGCCGTTGAACAGCTCGGCCTCGATTTCGCGACGTTCGGCGGCCAAGTAGCCGCCACGGTATGGGCGAACCTTGTCGGCATCGTCGTCGGGTAGGCGGCTGGCGATGTCGCCGGCAACCAACTCGGTGCCTTTGCGACTACCGCAGAAGGCGATGGTGCGGTGGCCTAGGCGAATCAGTTCGGCGGCAACCGATGCGGTTTCGGAGTTCGATGATGTGCGAGCGCCCGTGGCTTCGTCGACCACCGGCGGGTTGAGAAGGGCGAACGATCGGGGCCCTCGGGGCGATGCGTCGGTGGTGACTTCGCTGACCGGCAGGCCGCACAGGTCGGTGGCCAACTTCGCCGGTTCGCCGATGGTGGCCGAGCAGAAAATAAACTGCGGCTCGGCGCCATAGGTTCGACATACCCGCAGCAGCCGCCGCAGGATATGGGCCACGTGGGTGCCGAACACGCCGCGCAGCACATGCAGCTCGTCGATGACGATGTACCGGAGCCGCATGAGAAACTCCGACCACTTGCCGTGGTGGGGGAGGACCCCGTTGTGCAGCATCTCGGGATTGGTGAACACCACGTTTGCGTTCTTGCGCACCCACGTGCGGTCCTTGGACGGGGTGTCGCCGTCGTAGGTGGTGCACATGACGTTGTCGAATCCCTGCGTGGCGAAGCCGCGCACCTGATCCTGGGCAAGCGCCTTTGTGGGGAACAGTGCTAGCGCGGTGCCAGGTCGGATGGGGTCGACCAATGCTTCGGCAATTGGCAATTGGTAGCACAGCGATTTTCCCGAGGCGGTTCCGGTAGCGATGGCCACGTTGTTGCCGTCGCGAATCAGGTCGATGGCCTCCACCTGGTGACGCCAGAGTCCGGGAACTGTGAGTTTGTCGGCGACGGCGTCGGGGAGGGGCTTTGCGAGTTCGGCAGTGTGGGCCGGCCGGGCGGGAAAGTGCTTTACGTGAACGAGTCGTCCGTCTTCAGCCAACTCGTCGAGCAACGAATGAAGCGTGCGTTCAAATCCGCCGCTGGGTTCGTTGGGGATTGCATCAACAATCGGATCGACAAGTGCCACCCCCAGACCATAGAGAACACCAGTGTCATTTGCCGGACGGTAGCTCGAAAGATGGGGCGCTTAGATAAAGATGGCGGCTTAGATGTCGTGGAAGAGGTTTTGTGACCGGAAGCCTATGAGTGGCTTTCGGCCGTAGCCGATGATTTGGCCGGTGAGCAGCGCCTTGGCCTGACTGGTTCGGCCGAGCGATGTCAGCAGAAGGCTCACTGGTTCGGCTCGGGTATGGAAATCGGCCTTGGCAGGCTTTCCCGGTGTGTTGACCGCGGTGTCGCCCGCGATGGTGGTAGTCCAGTGGTCGCCGCCATGGCTGCCGGTGAGGTGAATGTGGATGACGCCGTTGCAGGTGCGGGCGACTTCGGGATTCACCACGTGCTGACTCGCCGGAAACAGACCCGCAAATGCGGCCCGTGCCTGATCGCCCGTAATCCTAGCGACGCTTCGCGGTTCGCCGGTTGCCCCGATGAGGTCGAGATGGTGCACGAGCAGTTCGCTCAGCACCACACCACCGGCCTGCTGCGCCGTGAGGTCCCATTGGTAGAACTTGGCCGGCGATTCTCCATCGTCGCCGAGCATGGCGAGAAACGTCTGCAGCTCGGGCACAAGAAGGTCGGCGAGTTCATGGGGCTCGGTGGTTCCCACCGCAGCGGCGGTACCGTCACTGAATTCATCGACCTTGTCGATATCGGGAAACGTCAGGTCGCCCGACTGTGCCTGAAGGTACATCTGCGGGATCGAAACAATGTGGGCGCCAAGGCGACCAACGTTCCAGTCGAGATTTGGGACCGGGTCAGTGGCGCCGACGCCGCTGCGGAGCGACTCCGCAATGGCAGCACCTTTCGCAAGAATCTGAGCCTGCAACCACGGCCACGACTTCGGATCATCGGGCGTCCCTGCCATCGTCGTTCTCCTTCGCCAGCTACTTGTGGGAATACGAGTATCTTGTGAACTTCTTCACAAGATACTCGCATGTGCCTCGCTGGCAGCGCAAGAGCTATCTCACGGGCCTTTGAGCACCTCGGGGATCCAGGTCAGAAGCCGTTCGGCGATCTCTGGCATTGCGGCTTTGAGGAGGTGGTCTTCGCCTGGAAGCAGGACCAGTTCGCCGTGGCCGGCCAGCATGCGGACCATCTCGGATGATGCGTGGGGGAGTATCTGATCGTTGGTGCCATGAAAGAACAGCAACGTGCGGTCGTGGAGCGTTTCGGCCGGTTCGCAACCGGCCGACTGGGTTGCCAAGGTCACGACGCCTGGAACCAGGTCGGCGTTCATCGATGCTGCCGCCTGGATGGCAACGGCACCACCAAACGAATGCCCGATAACCACAAACCTTCGGGCGCCTCGGCGGGCCAGAAGTTGCATGGTGGCGAGCACGTCGTGCGTGCATCGGCCCAGGTTGTTCGGTTCCCGGTAGCTGACTCGTGCGGCGGCAATGTTGATGGCGGACAGGCGGTTTCCGAGTTCGTGATACAGCCCGCCTCCTCCGAGGAGTCCGCCCATTGCTCCACCGCACATCACCACCGCTGGCTCGTGACCATCAGCCGGGTGCATGATGAGCGAAAGCAGGCCGCCCATCGTGTACATCTCGTGGTGCTCAAGACCATCGGCAAGCACCACATGATCGCCGGCCATGATCCGCAGGTCATCAACCGGTGTGCTGGGCTCCGCGTCGCTCATAATTGCTGTCTAGCAGTGATTTCGTGGCGGCACTTGGGAACGCAGCGGTCAGCGATCAGCGGTAGGCGTCGGGCCAGATCGGGTCGAGCTGGTCAAGGACCTCACCGGTGATATCGATCAGGTTGGTGGCGGGGTGCCCGAGCGCCCAGATCCCGATTGCCGTATTGGTTGCCGCGGTGGTTGCCGCTGCGACCACGCTGACTTCCTGAAGCTGGTCGGGCGTGAACCCCGGTTCGTTCATGAAGAGTTCGACAAGGGCGGCAATCCACAGTTGGTCGGAGCTGCGATGGGTGCCACGCAACGATTCGGTGGCCTGAAGAACGGTGAACGCGGCCAGCACATCGGCCTGAGTGGTCTCGATCGTCGCTGCCACCGAGAGCAGAACTCGGCGGCAAAGGTCGCGAAGCGACTCGCCGGGCTGGCGTTGCTGGACCTCGGTGGCGAACTGTTCCAACCAGCGGTGGGGGTGTTCGAACACCAGGTCTTCCTTGGTGGGGAAGTGGCGGTAGACCGTTCGGCGGGAAACGTCGGCGGCCTCGGCAACATCGGTCATGGTGGTGGTGTCGTAGCCGTCGCGTAGAAAGAGGTCGATGGCGGCGCGGGTGATGTCGTCTTTGGTTTGTTGATGTCGGCGTTCGGTGAGCTTTGGCACGTCACCTCAGATGATAGCCGCAACCATAGCAAATGGCACAGAGAAACTTGTTGGCACAGCGTGCCGTTTGTGGTTTAGTAGAGATATCGATCAAAACAAGTAGGCACCGAAATGGAACAGTCAAAGCTGATTCGAGTTCTCCTCGTGATTCTCGCCGTCCCCAATCTCTTTGCGGGGCTTTGGGCGCTCGTGAGTCCGCAGGGTTGGTACGACAACTTCCCCGGATATGCGCCCCAACTCATCTCGGCATATCCGCCATTTAATAATCACCTTGTGACCGATGCGGGCGCTGGGTTGTTCGCCGCCGGAGCCGCTGCGCTGACCGCGGCGCTGTGGCCTCGAAGAGAAGTCATCATTGCTTCGATGGTCGCGGTACTCGCGTTCGTGGTGCCGCACACTCTGTTTCACCTGTTCAACCCCTCCGACCTGCTCACGGCCAGCGAGGATGCAACGAGCACGGCGTCGCTTGGTATCTCGGTGGCAATCGCGGCCTATGTGCTGGGAAGGCAGTTCATCGGCTCATCCACCATCGAGACGACCACGACAGATTCGATCGACGGTTAGGGACGAACCGGTACCGGATCTGGGGGTCCTGCCCCGCGCTGGCGGTACCAGTTCGGGTGGGTGGGTTGGGTACGCTCGCCCCCATGACCACGATTACCGCAGACCTTACCTCCGGAACCCTCGTCGAGATTCGAAACGGCCGCCATGTGTGGTACGCCGACGAACCGCCTGAACTCAATGGCACGGACAAAGGGCCGAACCCCTACGAGATGCTGCTCGGCTCGCTGGCCGCGTGTACCTCGATCACCTTGTCGTTTTATGCCCAACGAAAGGGCTGGCCGCTCCAGTCGGTATCGGTGAAGTACGAGTACGAGAAGGTGCACGCTGACGACTGCGGCGACTGTGATGACGATGCCCTCGGCTGGCTCGAAGGCGTCCGCAGCGAGATCTTTGTCGAAGGCACGTTCGACGAAGCGCAACGAGCCCGCCTAGCCGAAGTCGCCCAGCGTTGCCCCGTGCACAAGACCCTCGACAAGGGCATCACCTTCATCAACGAATCAATAACCGTCGGCTAACAGTTCGCTCCTACTTTCCCAGGAGGGTCGGGGCTCGGTGTTGGACGAGTGCGAGCAGCTCGATGGCGAGGTCTGGGCGTTCGGTTGGCGAGAGTCGGTAGCTGGGGCCGTACACGCTGAGGGTTGCCACCAGCTGGTTGTCGGCGTCGTATACACCGACTGCCACGCCGTTGATGCCGATATCGAGCTCTTGATTCGTCCACGCGTACCCATCGGAACGCACGCGCTGAAGTCGCTTCCGGATCGTTTTCGGGTCGGTGATCGAGTAGTCGTTGACCGACTCGAGGTGCGATGCCAAGAATGCATCGAGTCGATCGCGACCCCACGACGCCATCGTGAGAACCCCTGGTGCCACGAGATGAAAGGCATGTCGTTCGCCGGCGACATCGTCGACCGAAACCGGATTTTCGCTTACCGCCTGATCGAGATAGAGCAGCGCATCGGTGTCGTCGATGGCGAGCCCAGCGTTCTCGCCGAACGTCGCCGACACTTCGGCAAGCAACGGGCGAAGCTGGTCGCGGAGCAGCATGGGGGTGTTCGCCGAGGTCGGTTGAAGAGTGGCGAGCGCCGACCCCGGCGCAACCAGCGCGTCGGCGGTGCGCTCGACCATCCCGAGCTGTTCGAGCGAGGCAACCAGCCGGGAGGCGGTGGACCGGGGGAGTCCGGAGCGCCGCCCAATCTCGCGAACGCCCAGTGGCTCACGGGCGGCAACAACAACCTGGAGCACGTGAAAGGCGCGGTCGACGGGGCTGACCGGCCTTGACGCAGCAGTGGCGGATTCCATACGCTTAGTCTTACTGAGCAGGACGTCCCAGTCAATGGGACACTCCCAGCGGTTCAAGGGGGAACCATGAAAACAAGTGCGCCGACACCTGACTTCTATGACTATCCGTGGCAGCCCCTCGCCACCGCCCGTATCGAAGGCAGCTTCCTACAGCTCACCTGGCCCGACGGCACCACCTACGACGCCTTCGACCTTTGGCTACGCGAAAACGCGGTCGACGCCGGCGGTGTCGACCTTGCTACCCGCGAGGGCATCATGGATCCGGCCCACCACGTCGACGGACCGGCGGCGTCAGGGGTCGAAGTCACCGAGCACGGAGCGCTTCGAGTTACCTGGCAACCCGATGGCGTCGAGGCCGTGTACCACCCCGGCTGGCTCCGCCATGTTGCCGACGATCAGCACCGGCCATCGAGCTTTCTTCCCGATCCGGTGTCGTGGACCTCGGCGATCGGCGAGCCCCCGACCTACGACGGTGCCAGTGTGCTCGACGACCCCGACGTCATGGCTGCCTGGTCGACCGACCTTCTTCGGCATGGGATTGCCCGTCTACGCAACGCACCCACCGACGAGGACTTTCTGGTCGATCTTGTGGGTCGCTTTGGTCCGCTGCGCGACACCAACTTCGGCCCCATCTGGGATGTGAAGGCCGATGTGGCGATGGCTGGCTCGGACCTCACTAACTCCACCGCCAACACCAATCTTCGTTTGCCGCCCCACACCGATCTCCCCACCCGCGAGACACCGCCCGGTTTCCAGTTTCTCCACTGCCTGGTGAACGAGACCGAGGGCGGCAACTCCACCATGGCCGACGGCGCCGCAGTTGCAGCACACCTTGCCGAGCATCATCCCGAACACTACGAAGCCCTCACCACACTCAATTGGGTCTTCTTCAACCGAGGGCCAACAATCGACCATCGGTGGTCGGGGCCAATGATCGACCTCGGCGTTGCGGGCTCACCGCTCACGTTCCGGGCGTTTCATCCGGTTCGAGCCTTCCCCGACATGGATCAAGCCGACATGCCCCGGGCGTACGCCGCGATGAAGTGCTTCTCGGCCACGGCCGCAGATCCGCAGTTCGCCCTGAGCTACCCGTTTGCCCCCGGTGACATCGTTGGGTTCGACAACCGGCGAATCCTGCACGGCCGCGATTCGTTCTCGTCAGGTGGACGTCGACATCTCCGCGGTACCTACATCGACCAGGACGAGGTGCGATCCTTTGTGCGGGTTTCCACCCGCCGCGCGCTCGCTACGAATCCCTAAGCGCTCTCCCTCAAAACCCTTTTCCTCAAAACCCTCTCCCTATCCGGTCCCAGAACCGTCTACCCAAGAATGACGAAAGAGAATCCCATGCACGAAGGCGTCTTTATTACCTGCGCAGTCACCGGCGGCGGCAACACCACCGGCAAATCCGACAAGGTCCCCATCACCCCCGAGGAGATCGCGAACTCGTGCATCGAGGCGGCCAAAGCTGGCGCTGCGGTCACCCATATTCACGTCCGTGAAGACGACGGTTCTCCCTCACGAGACGTCGGCAAGTACGCCGAGGTGTTCGAACGGGTTCGCGACAGCGACACCGACGTGGTCATCAACCTCACCGCGGGAATGGGTGGCGACATCGTTCTCGGCGGCGTAGAGACCCCGCTCCCCCCGGCCGACGACGGCACCGACATGGTTGGCGCCACCGAACGGGTCGAGCACGTGCGCCAGCTCAAGCCCGAGATCTGCACCCTCGACTGCGGCACGATGAACTTCGGCGAAGGCGACTACGTGATGACCAACACGCCGAGCCAGCTCGAAGAAATGGCCAAGCAGATGACCGAGATAGGCAGCCGTATCGAGATCGAAGCTTTCGACACCGGCCACCTTGCCCATGCGAAGGATCTGGTCCGTCGAGGCATCATCCCCGAGCCGGTGGTGGTGCAGCTCTGCATGGGCGTGCCGTGGGGTGCGCCCGACGACCTCAACACGTTCATGGCCATGCGTAACAACGTGCCCGACGATTGGACCTTCTCGGCCTTCTCGATCGGCCGCAACCAGCTCAAGTATGTGTCGCTCGCCGCACTCGCTGGCGGAAATGTCCGCGTGGGTCTAGAAGACAACATCTACCTCGAACGGGGTGTTCTAGCCAGCAACGGTGACCTTGTCGAGCGGGCAGCCACCATTCTGCAAGCCCAGAACTACAACATCCTCACGCCCCAGCAGGTGCGCGACAACCTCCAACTCACCAAGCACGGCTGAAGCACATGACTGCTGAACCCGAACTCGAGTACACCCCCCACCTTCCCAAGAAAGCTGCCGTCGTCGGTTGTGGCGTGATCGGAGCCGCATGGGCGAGCCGCATGCTGCTCAGCGGCGTCGATGTGTCTATCAGCGACCCATCGCCCGACGCCGAGGCCATCCTCACCGAGGTTCTCGCCAACGCCATCGCGGCATGGGACGACCTGGGCCTGCGCACCGACCAGCAGGGCAGCTACACCATGTGTGCCACGGTGGCCGAAGCAGTCGCCGGCGCCGAGTTCATTCAGGAGAGCGCCCCCGAGCGGCCTGACGTGAAGAAGGCGGTGCTGGCCGAGATCGAAGCGTCCGCTCCCGTCGATGCCATCATCGGGTCATCGACATCGGGTATTCGACCCACGGTCATGCAGGAAGATATGGCTCACCCCGAGCGGCTCATGGTGGGCCACCCCTACAACCCGGTGTACCTGTTGCCCGTGGTCGAGGTGGTCGGTGGTGACAAGACCACCATCGAGAACATCCGACGCGGCCAAGGCATGTATGCGGCGTTCGGTATGCGGCCTATTCATTGCCGGGTCGAGATCGATGCGTTTATCGGCGATCGGCTCCTCGAAGCCGTGTGGCGCGAAGCCCTTTGGTTGGTGAACGACGGCGTTGCCACCACCCAAGAAATCGACGACATCATGACCCACGGGTTCGGGCTTCGATGGGCGCAGATGGGTCTGTTCGAGACCTACCGGATAGCAGGCGGCATGGGTGGGTTCCGGCACTTCATGGAGCAGTTCGGGCCGACCCTCGACTGGCCGTACTCGAAGCTCATGGACACCCCCGACTACACACCCGAGCTCATCGACACGCTGGTGGAACAGTCCGATGAACAATCGGGCATGCACACAATTCGCGAGCTCGAACGCATTCGCGACAAGAACGTCGTTGGGTTCCTCAAGGTCCTCGAGTCGAATCGGTGGGCCGCCGGCAACGTCATCGCCGAACAGCGGCAATAGCCGTGACGATGACGCTGCGAGCCGCTCGTGATGTGTTCTCTATTGGAGCGTGACCGAGCCACACTGGCCGACGTACTTTGTGCCGTTTGCCCGCACTCGTAGGTCGTAGCTGACCGTGCCGGTGAGGCCGTCGGTGGTGTCGGTGAACTGGGTACCGTTGCCGTTGGCGAGGAACCTGCCGTTGCGGCCGATGTTCACCGATGTCCAGTTGACGTCTCGCCATTGCAGCACTGGTCGGCCGTTCACCAGGCTCACCGAACAGCCGATTTCGGGGACGGGTAGCGTCGTTGCACAGAAGGTTGTGGCCGATCGGGCGCCATTGGTGAACGAACGAACCTCGTAGCTGTGGGCGCCAGGGACCACGCCCACCTCATGGGTAAAGCTGGTCGCTAGTCCCACGCTTCGTGCCCGGCCGTCAGCGACCACCGCATAGCGGCCCGAACCGTTGTCGTTCCAGGTGATGCGGATGGTGTCATCGTCGACCGGTCGGGCGGTGCAAGTCAGCGCCGGGAGCCGCTCGCCGAGAACCTCGACTTCTGCAAGGTTAAGCGCTCCGCCCTCTCGATAAATTCGAACGTAGCGGCCCTTCGAGTTCTGGGTAAGGAGTCGGTAGCGACGCAACGTATTCTTCGAGTACTCGGTCACACCCGTTTGCGCGCGGACCTGAGCGATGCTGCTCGAGGCGAACGGCTCGACGCTGACGAACGCAGTGACATTTGTTGCATCGACTGGCGATCCGTTGAACAGTGCGATCGCTTCGATGGCGGTCTGTTGCTTGAGATCGATCTCAATCCACGAAGGGTTGTCGTCATTGGTGCTCGCGGCGGTTCCAAGGTTGCCGTCAATCGCCCGGCTCGCAGTACTTGCGCCGACGGTCGAGCTTTGTGACGCGGACGCCCCTGCGGTGAGGTTGATCGAGTCGGTCTGTCGAGACACGATCTGGCCGCAGAATATGTCGGAGCGGGTCTCGCCGTATCGCTTGTAGGTGAGTGAGTAGGTCTGGGTTGCGCCTCCGACGGTTTTGGTGTCGGTGAAGCTCGTTCCAGGCGTAGCACCTACCCATGCACCGTTGCGGCGCACCGTGTAGCGGGTGCCCGAGTCGGCGACGGGGTTCCAGGTCAGGGTTGGCTGCCCCGATCCGTTCCGGGTGACGCGGCATCCGAGATCACCGGCGTTGGGCGTGGGGTCGAAGTGTGCGGCTCGTCCGACCAACCGCTGGTTGACCCGGTCGCGATCCTGACCAATCAGCAGGCCTCGTTCGACAAGGGTCATTGTCAAGACGCCTTTGAAGGCATTGGTCGACGGTGTCCACGAAGGAATGCCGTAGCCGGTGTCGGGGTCGATTGCGCCCATCTGCCCGACGGGGAATACATAGCCCCTATCAAACAGATCAGCCTTGAAGCCGGCATCGCGGTCGGGGTCGGCCTGGTTGTACGGGCCGCAAACATCAGGTTCAGCAGGCCAACAACCAGGACGTCCGGGATAGGGCGATGGCGCATCTGGATGGATTAAGAATCGGAAGTGGCCTCCGATGTAGATGGCGTCCGGGCCGTACTCGAGCGCAAAGGTCGAGTCGAAGACCCGTGACGACCATACTGGTTTGCGAATCTCGGTGGCATCGGTCCTCGCTACCGAGAATTTTACGATGGTGTCGCAGACAATCCCCGTGTCGTGGCCAGTGTGGCTTACGGCAAAGTTCTGTCCGTCAGGGGCCCAGGCAACATCGGTGATAGCGATACCCCAGCCTGCGACGCAGGTATCGGTGGTGTAGACGTCGGTGGCCCAGGGCATGAGCTCGCCTTGACCGTCGAGCATTGCGAGAGCCGGCCGGTCGAGTCCGTTTAGCGTGGCGTGCTTGTGCGAGACAAGAACCTCGTTGGTGCCGGGTCGAACCAAAACTCGGTGCACGCCGGGGGCGCGAACCGTCTCGCCGGCGAGATTGGTGCGGGGACGGCCTCCCCAGCTTTCTCCGAACTCCAAGTCGTAGCCGCCGGGCACTAGTTTGCCGTTCCTCCGGTCGATTGCCGCCAGGTAGTCGCGCTCCTCGCCGTGGTAGCGGCGGAAGTTTCCGCCGACGATCAGCTTGTCGCCGAGGATGTCGATCGAAACGACCTTGGCGTTTGCCCGGCCACGGAATCGCTTATCGAGACGAGCCTCAGTCGTGTTGTAACGGGCAATTCGGCCGCGGTTGTAACCATCGACCTTTTTGAACTTGCCCGAGAAGTAGATGTGGGTGCCATTCGGGTCGTTCAGGATGTCGAGGACCGCACCATCGACAACCGGTCGGAAGTTTGCGTCGAACAGCCCGGTGTCGACGTCGTAGGCGAAAAGGTTGGGCTGATCGATGATTGCGCCGGTGGCGCGATCCTCGACCTGGGTGAATTCGCCGCCAACTACGATGCGGCTGCCAATCTGCGTTACGGCGAGAACTCGTCCATCCAACACGACAGGCGCGTCGATGCGCACATTGTTCGGTGGAACGATAGCTTCGGCCCGCGGCATCGCGAGCAGCGGCAAGACGAGAACGATTGCAAGCGCGGCAAGACCAAGACGTAGAAAACGCGTGCTGAGTGGGAGGAACATTCGGGGTCCGTTCGAGTTGATCGGGAGCGGTCAGAACTACGAACGTCCAGTCGGCCAAACAACCCGCGAGTTGAGTGTTGATGACTTGTCATACATTGGCTACTGCTCGACCAAATCGGCGACCATGTGCTTTGCGGGAATGCGTACCTGCCGATAGGGGGGAAACGCATCAGGGGATTTCTTTATGACGGTTGCCGATTTACAGCCTGCGGGCGACGCCTACCGGCCGCCCACCGACGTTGCTGCGCGCGACATAATGGACCTCGCGTTCGGGCTGATTCGGGTGCTCGACGATGAAGGCATGGCTCACGGGCCATGGATACCAAACTTGTCGCGCGACACCTTGGTTGAGATTCTCGGCACCATGTTCACCACCCGGGCCTACGACGCCAGAATGATGAAGGCCCAGCGTCAAGGCAAGACCTCGTTCTCCATGCGCAGCCGAGGCGAAGAAGCCATCGGCGCCACCACCGCAAAGGTGATGGGCCCCGACGATATGTGTTTCCCCACGTACCGACAAGCGTCGTATCTGATCGGACGGGGCCAGGACCCGCTCGTCATGATGAACCAGGTGTACGGCAACGCCGCCGACCTCAACCGGGGCACGCAGATTTCGGGCATGTACACCGCCGCCGACCTCGGCTTCTTCAGCATCTCGGGAAACCTCGCAACGCAAATGCCTCAAGCCGTTGGCTGGGCGATGGCGGCCAAGGCCAAAGGAGAGCCCACCGCCGCACTCGGGTTCGTTGGCGATGGCAGCACCGCCGAAGGCGACATGCACGCTGCACTTACGTTCGCCTCCACCTACCGGCCTCCCGTCATCTTGGCCATCGTCAACAATCAGTACGCAATATCTACCGACGAAGAAGTTGCGCGAGGTTCGGCCCAAACCTTCGCCCAGCGAGGCATCGGGTATGGCTTGCCCAGCCTTCGAGTCGACGGCAACGACGTTCTTGCCATCCACTCGGCAACGTCGTGGGCGCGCGACCGAGCGCTGGACGGTCATGGTCCGACGGTGATCGAATTTGTTACGTACCGCGCGTCGGCTCACTCAAGTAGCGACGACCCCACCCGCTACCGACCCGAGGACGAGTTCGACGAGTTCCCCCTCGGCGACCCCATCAAACGCCTGCGCCTGCATCTACAACACCTCGGGTACACCAACGACCAGGCCAACGAACTCGACACCACCATTCGAGTGATGATCGAAGCCAAGAACGACGAGGCCGAAGCGATCGGCACCATCAACACCGGCGAGCGCCCGCCGCTGAGCAAGACGTTCGAGCTCGTGTACGAGACCATGCCGGCCCATCTCGTGCGGCAACAGAAGCAGGCGGGTTTGCAATGAGCGCCGAAACTGCAGCAGGTGGAACCCCAGCCCCTGGAACCACGGTCTCGATGACCATGATCGAAGCAATTCGATCCGCCCATCACGTGATGATGGAACGCGACGAGCGAGTCGTCGCCTTTGGCGAAGACGCCGGCGCATTCGGCGGGGTGTTCCGCTGCACCGAAGGGCTCCAGGAACGCTTTGGTGAAGCCCGTTGCTTCGACACGCCAATCAGCGAACTCGGCATCGTCGCCACGGCAATCGGCATGGCGGTGAATGGTTTGCGCCCTGTCGCCGAGATTCAGTTCGCCGACTACGTGTACCCGGGCTACGACCAGATCGTTTCCGAAGCCGCCCGTATGCGGTTCCGCTCGGCCGGTGATTTCACCAGCCCCATCGTGGTCCGCATGCCGGTTGGCGGCGGCATCTACGGCGGCAATACGCACAGCCAATCGCCCGAGGCATTGTTCACCCACGTGGCCGGGCTGATCACGATGATCCCGTCGAACCCCTACGACGCCAAGGGCATGCTCATCAGCGCAATCGAGTGCAACGATCCGGTCATCTTTCTCGAACCGAAGCGGGTCTACAACGGTCCCTTCGACGGTGATCACGACAAGCCGCTCGTGCCGTGGTCGAAGGATCCCCGAGGCGATGTTCCCGAGGGCCATTACACCGTGCCCATCGGCAAAGCGGCCGTGGCTCGTCCCGGCAACGACGTCACCATTCTCACGTACGGCACCATGGTGCATGTGGCGATGAACGCGGCCGAGCAGGCTCAAGTCGACGCCGAGATCCTCGACCTTCGCACCCTTTTGCCGCTCGACCTCGAAGCCATCGTTGCGTCGGTTGAGAAAACCGGCCGTTGCCTGGTCGTTCACGAAGCCACCCGCACGTCGGGCTTTGGCGCGGAGCTTTCGGCCCAGGTGCAGGAAGAGTGCTTCTACTCGCTCGAGGCACCCATTGTTCGAGTTGCCGGCTGGGATACGCCCTACCCGTACTCGCAGGAGTGGGAGTACTTCCCCGGCCCCAACCGCGTGCTCGCTGGTCTTCGTCGAGTGATGGAGGACTAGCCATGTCTGGATCTTCAGGAACAGGGTCTTCTGAGTACGCCGTAAAGCTGCCTGATATCGGCGAGGGTGTGGCCGAGGCCGAGGTTGTCGAGTGGCGCATCGCCGTCGGCGATGTCGTGACCCGCGACCAGCCATTGGCCGAGGTGATGACCGACAAGGCATCGGTCGAGATCACTGCGCCGACCGACGGTTCGGTGCTCCGACTCGGTGGTGCTCCCGGCGAGTTTCTGGCGGTCGGCGCCGATCTGGTCGTTCTGGCTGTTGACGGTCCGGTCGAGGATGCTCACAAACCAAACGATGCAGGTCCGCCAGTCGAAACCGCTGCACCTGCAGCTGCACCCGCACCAGCGGCGCCTGCTCCAGGCTCGCCAGCTGTCGCCGCTGCTCCCGCACCGGTTGTTCAGCGAGCTGCACCCAGTGGCAAAGCACTCGCTTCCCCGCCGGTTCGCAAACGTGCCCGTATCGCCGGCGTCGATCTGGCTGCCGTGCCAGGCACTGGGCCTCGGGGTCGGGTCACCCATGCCGACCTCACGGCGTTCCTCGAAGGTGGCGCGCCTGTTGCGGTCGTCCCGACGGCTCCACGACCAAGCGGGGCCGCCACCGGAACCGACGAGGTTACCCAGGTGAAGCTGGTCGGTCTGCGCCGCCGCATCGCCCAGCAGATGAGCACTGCCAAGTCCGAGATCCCCCACATCACGTACGTGGAAGAGGTCGATGTCACTGCACTCGAAGAACTGCGTGCGCATCTCAACGCCGAAGCGGCAGCGGCCGTTTCGTCGACAGCACCCAGCGAGTCGACCACGCCACCCAAGCTCACTCTTCTCCCGCTCATCGTGGCGGCGGTACGCAAGGCGCTTGTCGCCCATCCCGAGATGAACGCCACGTTCGACAGCACCACCGAACTGATCTCCCAACACCGCGCTTTCCACTGCGGCATCGCGGCCGACACGCCAAAGGGCCTTGTGGTGCCGGTGATCCGAAACGCGCACGAGCTTGGCGTATGGTCGGTCGCTGGCGAGATCAGTCGACTCGCCGAGGGAGCCCGGGCAGGAACGTTGGGCGCAGCCGAACTGTCTGGTTCGACTTTCACAATCTCGAGCTTGGGCCGTCTGGGTGGCGTCATCAGCACCCCGGTCATCAACCATCCCGAAGTTGCGATTCTCGGCATCAATAAGGTGGTCGAGCGCCCAGTGGTGGTCGACGGTGACATTGTCGTGCGGAAAATGATGAACCTCTCGGGATCGTTCGATCACCGGATTGTCGACGGCATGGACGTGGCGCTGTTTATGCAGAACATCAAGGGCAGACTCGAGTTTCCGGCCACGATCTTTGTCGAACCACCGCCGGTCAGCTGATCAACGGGCATCGACCACCCGTGGGCGTGCAGTCAATACGGTTGAAGGCGGTGAGGGACACAGAAACACACGAAGATCAGAGGCGGCGCGTTCTGCCCGGTGCGAGGTTCTCATGAGCCTCGGCCTTCGCGTGCAGCATGTCGACCCTTTCGTGGTTCTGGGAATCGCCGGCGATCTTGAAATGTCGAGCGCCCCTGCGTTCCGGCAGGCCGTGATCGAAGCGCTGGCTGATGGCGACCGACACCTCATCGTTGACTTCGGCGGGACCGACTTCATCGACTCCACTGGCCTCGGCGCGCTCATCGGGGGCTTGAAGCGGGTTCGTGCGCTTGAAGGCTCCTTGCAGATCGTGTGCCCACAGCCTCGTCTTCAAGAACTGTTCACCTTGACCGATCTTCATAAGGTGTTCGCGCTTCATGAGTCCGTCGACGATGTTGTCGAGGCAGGTTTGCCCCACGAGGTCTCGTCGTGACCGGGCTCGGGTCGAACCAATCCGGTCCCGATACCGAAACGGTCCGGCTCGAGATTCCTGCTCGCCCCGAGTTTCTGGGTTTGGTACGAACCGTCGTGGCGGCAGCCGCCAACATCGAAGCCGACTTTCGTGACGACCGGGTCGAAGATCTTCGCCTTGCGGTCTCTGAGGCCACCACCAACGCCATCGAAGCCCACCAGCTCATCGGACTCGACAACCGCATCTCGGTGAAGGCCATCGTGTCCGACGAACGCATCGAAGTGGTGGTGCGCGACCAGGGCAAGGGGTTCGATCCCGAGAACCTCGATATCATGCCCGACCCCGAAGACCCGCAGCGCCTGTTCTTCGAAAACGGGCTCGGCATCTCGCTCATGCGCCAACTCGCCGACGAAAGCGACATCTCCACCGGCGACGACGGCACCACCGTCCGCCTGGTCATCTACACCCGCAGCTACCTCTAAACGAAACACGGTTCCGAAATACGGTTCCAGACACCGTCTTCATATTGACCAACATCGATATGAACGTGCAGTGGTGGCACGGTTCTCGCTACTGTCCGACTATGGCACGCATCGATATTCCCGACGGCGACGACAACGAGATCATTCGGATGTGGGGGGTCAACCCCGATATGGGAATGGTGGGAGCGACCTTTAGCGCCAAGGTGTACGAGAAGTCCGCAGTTGCGGTGCGCGAACGCGAGTTGGTGCGAATGCGAATCGCCCAGATCAATCAATGCCTCACTTGACTGGGCACACGAGCCGCTCAGTTGGAGCAGCACGGTCTCACCGAAGCCGACTACCAGGCCGTGGCCGATTGGCGGGGTCCCGGGGGTGAAGCGTTCTCCGAGCGCGAACTCGTAGCCATCGAGTACGCCGAACTTTTCGCAACCGATCACCTGGCACTCGACGATGCGTTCTGGACGCGATTCCGCAAACACTGGGCCGATGCAGAGATCATGGATCTGTCGGTCTGCATAGCGAGCTTCCTCGGCATGGGTCGACTCACTCAGGTGCTAGCGCCCGAGCAGAGTTGCCCGATGGAGATCTAAGCCAAAGCCCCCACGCTCGCGACACTCGTGTCTGACACCTGTGTCGCGACACTCGTGTCTGACACCAGTGTCGGTTTGGAAGGCTGGTACAGGGTTAGAAATTCGCGAGCTGGACGCCGAGCCAGCGTGAGTAGAGATCTGCCCCCTCGGGAGTCATGTGCCCTTCGTCGATGAAGAGCAGATTGTCGTGAAACTCGTCGGGGCTAGGAAGGTAGCGAGCGCCGATGTCGTTCGCAACGTCTCGTAGCGCCTGCTCTGCGTCGGCGTACGAAACTACTGAGTCTCCAATATGGTCGAGCCAACGCTGAGCCATGGGCATCTCGGCGATGACCACATTGACCCCTTGCGACTTGAGCTCGGACACCGTTGACGCAATGGCGTCGATGCGACTCTGATCGATAGAGATCTGCGTGCGGTGCGGTTCGAGGATGAAGGTCTGTTGGTCGACCTCGGCCCATGCATCGATCTGCCAAAAGCCGTCGGACCGAAAGGTCACATCCCACGTCCACGGCACGTCCATTACGAGGTAGGGCAGGTTGTTGATTTGTCGAAGCCATGGTCGATGGCGCCACAGAACAGAGTTCTCACGAAGGAATGGCCGTGGATCCACTGCTCGCCGCAGCGACCAGTCGTCTTCAGCCGAAACCGTGAGCATCTCGATCTCTGTCCAGGAGCGCGGACACGACCTAGCGTCGAGGTCGCTTGGGGTAATCGCAAGCACCACAACATCTGGCGTGAGTTCTGGGGCAACGAAGTTAGGGACCCAGTCGGCGACGACAAGCGGATTCGCGCACCCCAGCGCAGCGTTAAAGGCCGATCGGCCGCTGATCTCAGATAGGACCGCCGGATCGACTCCTACGCCCGCCATCGACGTCCCGGCTACAACAATGTCGACGCCGTCTGGTGCCAGTGAACGGATCAGTCCGATCTGTCGTTCGGTTTGCACCTCTTTGGTTGCGTTTGCGTCGCCGGTTCGTGGCCCGACCACGACCCGGGCAAGCAGTTCGGCAAAAAGTAGGGTGCATATCGCGACTACAAGAAAGGTCACAACCGTATGTCGGCGACCGTCGAGCCTCTTTTCTGCTGCCTGATGCTTTGGATTCGTCATTGCCGTCCTTAGAACTGGAAGTAGATGAAGGGTGTCGAGTCAGCGCCGGAGGCAATGGCCACCGCGACGATGCCAGCTCCGACGGTTGCGCCCGCCCAGACCGGACTTGCTCCCGAGGCCACCGGACGCACTCGCTTGCTGCGCTGAAACAGATCGAGGCCAACGAGCACGGCGGCGTTAACCGCAATGAGGACTGCGTCCCAACTGATCATGTTGGACGATTCGAAAGCTAGGACCCGACCAAACAGTTCCATCGCATGTGAGAACGACGTGGCCCGAAAGAAGACCCAGGCCGTCAGAACGAACCCGAACGTCAGCAGCATCGATGGCGCATCGCGGAGCCGAACTGGTTGGGCCGACGCCGAACCGCCAGCCAATCGATGGATCGCGAGACCAACACCATGGATGGCTCCCCACAAGACAAAGTTCCAACCCGCTCCATGCCACAGTCCACCCAGCAGCATCGTGATCAGCAGGTTTCGGTATGTCGCCAGCTTCCCGGCCCGGTTTCCACCAAGCGGTATGTACAGGTAGTCCCGCAACCAGGTCGACAGCGAGATATGCCAGCGCCGCCAGAACTCGGTGATATTTCGCGAGAGGTACGGCTGCTCGAAGTTGCGCATCAACTCGATGTTGAGGAGGCGCGAGATACCTCGAGCCATATCGGTGTAGCCACTGAAGTCGGCGTAGATCTGTACCGCGAACCCCACGATGGCAGCCGCCACCTCGGTCGACGATAAGGCCGCCGGGTCGTTCGCAAACCCGCGATCGACAATCGGTGCCACCATGTCGGCGATAGCGACCTTCTTCACCAGGCCAAAAACGAACAGGGTGATTCCTGATTGCAGCTGGCTGGCCGTTGGCCGGCTTCGTCGGTTCGTAATTTGGGGGAGGAGGCGGTGTGCTCTCTCGACTGGCCCGGCCACAAGCTGGGGGAAATAGGACACAAAAGTCGCGAAGTCGATCAGTGAATGGCACGGCTCGATGCGTCGCCGGTACACGTCAAAGGAATACGACAGCGTTTGAAACGTATAGAACGAGATCCCCACCGGTAGCACGACGCGCAATACCGGTGTGCTCGGATTAAGGCCGATCGTACCGAGGGCGTCGACGGCCGAGTCAACGAAGAAGTTGAAGTACTTGAACACACCGAGGACACCAAGGTTGACCACCGCACTCGTGATGAGAAGGTGGCGGCGCCGAGAGTCAGGTGCCCCAGCCATCGCTCGGCCAATGAGAAAGTCCGAGATGGTCGAGAACGCAAGCAGGCCCAGGAATCGCCAGTCCCACCATCCGTAGAAAACGTAAGACGCAACAAGGAGCGCGGCGTTTTGCGTGCGCTTTGGTCCTAGCCACACGATCGCCAGCACGGCGATGGCAAAGACGGCGAAGACGCCCGAGTTGAAGATCACCCGCGTATCAGCCGATGTTCGGCGCTCGGGGAAGACGTCTGTCGACCAGCGGGCCGAGACGTTGTCTTAGTCGGGGGGTTCTTGGCCCTTCGGCTGCTTGGTCGTCTGTTCTGGTTTCTTGGTTCCCTCATGTCCTTCACCTGGTTCGCCCGCCCTGGTTTTCTGGCCCTTGTTGTCAGTCGCGCCTGCCCCTTGGTCGTGCCGGGGCTTCTGTTTGTCTTGTTCTTCTTTCTCCGCTTCGAGGTTCTTCCAGTTCCCGCCGCGTTCGTCGTCCGATGGGCCGCCTTTGCGGTCTTCGGCGTCTTTTTTGTTGTCGTCGGATGGGCCGCGTTTGCGGTCTTCGGCCTCCGATGCCGGACCATCGGCTGGGTTGTCCTGGCTTTCCGGGACGTCGGGATCGGCTACGGACGGATCAAGCTGGTCGGCATCGCCGACTTGGGGAGTTTCGTCAGGAAGATCGACCTCGCCCAGCTCAAAGTTGGGCTTCGGTTCGTCGGGAGTTTCGGATTCGGTGGTCACAAAGTTCGGGATCAACTCGGACCAATCAGGCAGCTCAGGGGCGGGTATGCCGCCGGTCGCAGCAGCAACCGAAGTCGTGCATAGCGCCGCGACCGCAACAACAGAAGCGACTCGCCGACGTCCTCTCGCTCGCGCCTGTCGGACGTTATCGAGCGAGAGAACTGTGGCGGGGGGACTTGTCGGGCTTGTCGCAATGGCCTCGACCATCGCGCTGACTATGCGCGCCTCGTCGCGAAGTTCGTCAGGCTGGGGGTCGGCGCTTAGCGCTTGTTCGAACTGATCGAGCGCTTCATCAGAGGTCATGCATCGGGTGTCAACGACCGAAGCAGAGAAAGCGTTACAGGATTTTCAGCATTTTTCGGTATTTCTCGGATTTCGTCGTCGTCCGAGGTCGCAAGGAGCTTCCGAAGCGACGCTAAGCCTCGATGAGTGATCACCCGCACACTGCCCGGCGATTGGCCCATGATTTCGGCGACTTCGGCAACCGACATGTCGGCGAGTATGCGCAACGCGATAGCTGTGGCTTGGTTTTCAGTGAGCTGGCTTAGCAGCGAGAGTGCCCAATCCGTGCTTCCGACGGCGTCGAAAGTGTCGCCGGCACTGACGAGTTGTCCCGCACTCTCAAGCGGCGCTTGGGAAACTTGACGGCCCCGCCTTCTTGCGTCATCGATGATTCGTCGGTGGGCCACGGTAAAGAGCCATCGGCGAAAGGCGGTGGGGTCGCCTTGGAAGAGATGCAATCTTGCTGCGATGTCGAGCCAGATCACCGAGGCGAGATCATCGGGGTCGGGTACCCTTCGAGCAATCAAGAATCGACGAAGAGGAGGATTCCAGGCGCGCCATAGCGAAGCGACGGCTTCGGGTTGACCCGAAACGGCTGCGATCAGTGTCTCCTGGGAGACCAGAATCTCTTCTCTGGCCATAAGAGCGGTATCGTCCATTTGAGCGAAGAACTTGAGGTCGGCTCGATCCCGACCGAACAGTCCTCACGTTCGCGACACTCGTGTCTGGAAGCCGCGCGGATTGGGCTTCGCCCAATGTGCCGGCTTCTTGAAACTCAGCGGATGTCAAAATGGCCGCAAGCGCCTATCCGCTGAGTTTCCTGACACCTGTGTCGCGACGATTTCGTTGTGGAACGTGGGTATAGCGTTCGGACATGATGAACGAACGCTTGCTCCGATGGAGTTCATTGGCCCTGGTAGCAGCGCTTATGGCCGCTGGTTGCACGGGGTCGTCAGCTTCAAACAGCGCGCCGGTTGAGACGACCGCGCCAACGACCACGGCCGTGGTGGTCGAGGCAAACGACGGACCCTCGCTTGACGACATCGACTGGCAGGTCGAGTGGGACGGCGTAGGGCCAATCAGGGTCGGCACGACCTTCGAAGAGATTGCCGAAGCCGTTGGTCCAGGTTTCGAGATCGGCGAGGAGGAGGTTCTCGGCGAGGGGTTGGGCGGACACGCAGTGTCACTCGATGGCGAGGTATTGCTCTACTTCGGCACCTACGAACCGGAGAACCCCATCTTCGAGATTCTGGTGGTGGAGAGTGAGCGACTATCGCTTGGCAGCGGTCTTCGGCTCGGCATGACTCTTGCCGAAGCGGCGGATCTTCATGGCGAACCAGCGCTCTGGTTTCACACCACTTCTCACGGACGCGAGGGGGTTTCCTTCGCCGACGGAACCGGTGACTCTGACGAGACGATTCATCTTGGGTCAACGGGCGTCGACACGATTCATGCCGGCCAGTACGGGGATCCCGAACCAGACGACCAGGATCTCTTTAGAACCACCGACTACGACCCCGCCGGGACGATCAGCACGATCAGCGTGCTGTGTTTCGGCCCCGGCCGTCAATCGTGCCCGCCGCCCACCTAATTACAGAATCCGGATCGGGAGTTGACGGGGCCCTCGGACTTGGCCGGTTGACCAGGTGACGGTTTGGGTGGTGTCGAGTTCGAAATCGGGGATTCTC
>CALJDK010000073.1 GCA_938023735.1 uncultured Acidimicrobiales bacterium | reverse complement strand
AACGCCCTCAACCAACCCGCTCCGCCATTCATAGCCGAGGGCACTGCGGGAGTAGCGCAGCTCTTTGGCGGCGGCTTGTTCGATCTCGGGCCTGGCGAAGCCCTCGTACTTGAGCTCACGTTGCGTGCCGAACCGCTCTACGGATCGATTACGCTCGGCAACCTCTGGTCTGAATCCCTTGATCAGGGCCGGTACACGTCGAGCAGGACGCTCGACCAATGTGACCGAGCCCCAAACGGGAAGATCTATTTCGTGATCAGCGACACTGACCCAGGTGGGCGGAACTGGCTCGATACCACAGGCCTCCCGACAGGAAACGCGAATTCCAGGTTCATCTTCGACCGGGACATCGCAGACGACGAACGCCCGACATTCGAGTCCTTCGTGTGCCCAGCCGAAGAAGCCGAAGGACTCATCATCGATCGCGGCGGAGCATTCCCTGCCATCGACTCAGGACAGCGAGCCGTTGAGCGCGCAGCCCGAAAGCGCCACCTGCAACACCGCTACCCCGCCTAGCGGGTCAGGTCTTCTCGGCACGACGCTGACGCATAAGTCAACGGCCTCCCCGGGCACCGCTTGCGCCTAGCTGGGACCGAGCATTCCAGATTCGGCCACTGCGGCGATGTCGTCGGCGGAGTAGCCAACCTCGGTGAGGATCGTGGGGCATCACGTTCCTATACTCATCCTTGCGAGTCAGCGGGGCTCGCCGAAAATTGGAGTGTTTGTTATGCGGGTAGCAACCAATCGACCAAGGCATCTTGTTCTGGGCGTTCTGAGCATCGTCCTTAGTGCAGTAATGCTGGCGGCCACAGTTTCGACAGCGACGGCGGCTGGCGAGGCGCCACGCTCGATGTGGGTGTGGGAGCAGCCCTCGCCAGAGATCGTCGACTTCGCCGTCGAACGCGGTATCGACGTGCTCTACCTCAACGCGGCTCCAGGATTCTCCAGCCAGCAAGGTTTTTCGGAGTTCATCGCTTTGGCGAATACATCAGGCATCGAAGTGTGGGCGCTTGCGGGCGATCCGCAATGGGCGATCGATTCGTCGCCGATGCTTGCCTGGGCTGACGAGGTGGCGGCGTTCGGACAATTCGTAGGACTTTCAATCGATGTCGAGCCGTGGGCGTTGTCCGGATGGAGCAGCAGCAAAGATCGACGCAAGATCATCCGCAGCTACCTTGCTGGTCTCGACGCGGTGTCGAACCGCAACGCTCTGCCAGTGAACGCTGCAGTCCCGTTCTGGTTTGACGACCGGGCCTACGGAAAGCGCACCAAGCTCATCGATGAAGTCATGCGACGTGTCGATGCCGTGAGTGTGCTTGCGTACCGAGATACCGCTTCTGGCCCCGATGGAATCATCGAGCTGACGTCCTATGAAGTGCAGCGCGGTGCCGAGCTTGGAGTCGATGTAGTTATTGCCGTTGAAACCGATGCCGTGGCGCCGGACAAGGTCACCTTCGCCGAAGAGGGTGTCGCAGCTATGGAAGCAGAGCTTGCGTTGGTCGAGGCGGCCTACGCCGGCTCGCCCGGATTCGCCGGGCTCGCCATCCATCACTACGGTAGCTACGCGAACCTGGCGAACTGACGGGCCGGATCTCCACTACGAGCGCTTGGTGACCTCAAGATCGAGCTGGGCTAGGCCTCGAAGGATGAAGCTTGGTTCGTATTCGAAGGTGTTGTCGGCCGCCAAAGTGGTTGCCAACCCGATCGAGTAGTGGCCCACCACGCCCCTCGTTATACGGGCGACTAGATGCAGAGTCGTTTACTCAAGCACCATTGCGCCATCGATGAGGCGCTCCGAGACGAATCTTCCCCGGGGCTCGAATCGATAGTGCTGAAACGCCTTCTCGAACTCGAGGTCGATGAAGTCCGGCCCGGTCCGGTTCTTTTCGACACTGAACACAACGTATTTCTTGAATTCTTCAGCGTTCTGAGGGTCGAAGGTGATGTGTTTTCGTGAAACTGCACTCCACTTCGAGTTCAACATCATGAGAACGTCGCACTCATAGGCCAGGCTCTGCGCGCCTCGCAGATGCTCCAGCCGGATGCGCTTCTGATCGAGCCCGCCCTCGTTGGCGGCTGCAATGGCCAGAATAGAAACCGGGTTGTCGATGGCCACTTGCTTCAAGCCTTCAGCGACAGACCGAATTCTGGCCTGTTCGCTTGCGGCTTCGGTGAAATCGGGAACCTTCTGGATGTAGTCGACGACTACCAATGTCTGGTCGGTCGCATGCTGCTGGACTATCTGTTCGATCATTGCGAGGTCGGTTCGTTTGGTCGATCCGGGAACCAGGACGAGGTTCTCCGAGAAGGTCGTTAGTCGGGCCAAGGCAGCGCGAACCAAGGGGTGGCGGCCTACTTCGTCATTAAGCATCCAGTCGCCCGACATCACATGCCGGACAATCTGGGAAAGATCACCCGAGACCGAACTGTTGGACCCGGCTTCAACTCCGAGCATGCCAACTTCCATCGCGAAGAGACGCCCAAATATCGTGGCTGCGTCGTGCTCGTAGCTCACCACGATGGCTGTTGCTCCCGACATCGCAGCCGATCGGGCCCACTGGAGTCCGGCGATCGTCTTGCCGACGCCTGGTCGTCCACCCAGCACGACCATGTCGTGCAGTTTGAGACCCCCGCCCAAGACCGTGTCGAGTGGGTCGAAGCCCGTAGCGACCGAAGTTACCCGCTCGGGAACAAGGCTCAGGGAGTTGGGCCCCTCGAGTAACTCGGCAAGTTTGACTCCCACCGGAACCGAAACCTCGCTTTGCAAATCAGAAAGTGCCATATCAGCCACCAAACCCGGTTTGAGAGATCCGAATCGCGGCAGGACCGATGAGTACGATGAAAAGAACGGGAAGAATACAGAACACCAACGGCATCGAGATCTTCACCGGAATCTTGGCCGCTCGCTCCTCGGCTCGAAACTGTCGCTTCTCTCTCAAATCTGAGGCTTGCAGCCTCATTACGTGACCGAGCGGCACGCCGTAGCGATTCGCTTGGTTGAGCGCAGATGCAAAGAGCCTGAGATCGATCACGTCGGTGCGGTCGATCATCTTTTCGATTGCCTCGTCGCGGGGCATACCGAACTGGATGTCCTGAAGGGTGTGAGTGAACTCTTGTGCGAGCGGCCCATCGTTGGTGTCGACGACCCTTCGAAGCGAGGCATCGAAACCCAACCCGGCTTCGATGCTGATCGTTAGCTGGTCGAGTATGTCAGGGAGTTCTCGTTCGATCTTGGTCTGGCGCCCCTGTCCGATGCGGTCGAGAACCATGTCGGGCATCACGAACAACAAGAGCGCAGCCGGGACGGAGACCAGAATCCAGCCAAGTGTTCCTCCTGCTGCCTGGTAGACCCCGAAAAGAAGCGTGGCCACGACAAGCGCCGCCTTCCCCACCATGAGATGGTCGACGGTGATGCGGTGTCCCCAACCCGCGATATTTATCCGGCGCTCGAGGTGATCGATGTATGCCAAGGGAGTCAGGGGTCGCAGCCGGGTCGAGATCCGATCGATGAGCTCTTGGAGGCCGGTCTCGGTGCGCACAGGAAGAAGCAAACCCGAACGATGTCGGTCGGCGATTCTCAAATTGCGCCGAACCATTCGGTCGTGTCGAGATGACAAGGCCGCAACCCCGGCGACCGGCAACGAGAGGGCGACGGCGAAACACGCGGCGAGTACGTAGATAGGCAAAGTGAACTCCTCTTCAGAAATCGATTGTGACGATGCGTTTGAGCCAAATGCCACCGATTCCCAGTAGCACGGCGGCGACAATGAGCATCGTTCTTCCAGCGCTGCTTCCGGTCAGCTCGGCGAGATACTCCGGGTTGGTGATCCGGATCCAGAACAACATCAGAAAGGGCAGCGAGTACAGCACCATCGCTGATATTCGGCCCTCGGCGCTCAGCGCCTGGACTTTCCGCTGTACCGTGGTTCGGGCTCGGAGGGTGCCGGCGACGTTCTCCAATACCTCGGAGAGGTTCCCGCCAACGTCGTTGTTGATCTCGATGGCGTCGACTACCCATTCGAAGTCTTCGCTGTCGACACGACGAGCAGCGCTGCGAAGGCCATCGGGTAGGGACTTCCCCAACCGCACCTCGGTAAGAACCCGCTGAAATTCCTCGTTCGTCGGTTCCTCGCCCTCTCGGGCCACGGTGTCTACTGCTTGGTTCACGCCGTAGCCGGCACGAAGGGTTCCGGCGATCATGATCAGGGTTGAGTGAAGCTGCTCGGCGAAAGCGCCCTTGCGATTTCGAGCTCGGACACTGAGCACGGCCCAGGTCGCGAGGACGATCATCCCAACAAGTAGCGCACCCAGTAGTGGTGCGCCGAAGACTCCCAGCGACAAGAAGGCGACGACACACGCTGCGACAACCATTGCGGCGAACTCGGGCGCAGCGGTGTGGACTCCGGCTTGGTCGAGCTTGAGACTGAGTCGGCCATAGCTGGAGCTGCGTTGGAACCGGCGATCGACCCATTCGGCGAAGCGACGCATCGGGGCGCTGAGGTCGCTACCCCAGCGCGAGCTCATCGTTCCAATGTTGGCCGCTGCAAAATCATCGGCGAGTCGCCGATTGCCGGGCGGCAGGAGAATCATGGAGCCGGTTGCGGTAAGAATGGCCACGAAGGTGAAAGTCAGCCCCACAATCATCAACCGACCGGTCGTTGTTTCTGGAGAGAGGGTCAGGTTCGCCGCGGCGGGGGCGAACTCGGCGACAGGTGCTTCGGTCGGGGTCGGTGTTACTGCTGCCTCGGTAGGCGTTGTCAGGGGCGGAAGGACTACCCGTGCGTTGAATCGGTGCCAGCCATCAGCGGCCAGCAGCGCCAGCTCAACATTGGTTGGGCCGCCATTGGACGTCGTCCATTCGAGGGAGTAGCGATTAACGAGCAGCGCTGCCACCTCGCCGTACGCCTCCGACAGGCCAACAGGGTCAGTTGCAGAAACCACCCGTCCGTTCCGCTCGCCGACGATTCGGTCAAGGGTCGCCGGGTCAGACTCATCGGTAAGAAGCGAGACTGCGTTGATCTCGACATCAGCAGCGGTTAGCGCCACTATCGCTTCTTCGGCTGTGACCGAGCTGACGGTGTCGCCGCCGTCGGTGACAACGACGGCGACCTTTCGATCGGAGGTGCGATCTCCAAAAGCCACAGCGGTCTCCGCTAATGCGTCATAGAGCGCGGTTTCACCGGACGGGGCCAAGGCCGCAATAGCTGCGGCGAGAGCGAAGCGGTCGGCGGTGAATTCGGTGGGTGCGTCGGCCCGTGCGCCGAAACCTCGTACCGAGACCGGTACCGAGGGCGGAATGATCTCGAGAAATTCGAGTGCTGCGTCCCGCGCCGACTCCATTGCCTCACCGCGCATCGAACCTGAGGTGTCGATGAGAAGAACAACTTCGAGGTCGCGGCCTTCGAGTGACTTGACAACGACGTCGATCGCTTCGTCGTTTTCTTTTACGACGAACTGCAGCTCCGAAGCGTTGACCCCGAACGAACTTAAAGGCGCCGTGATCTCCGCTGTCATGGCCGGCGCCCCTGTGGTATCGAGACGGTTGACCTCAAGGAGCTTGTCGGCTGCATCGCCCTGGGCGTGTGCGGCCGTGTTGGCCAACAAGAAGACCAGGAGTAAGAGCATCACCATTGCCGAGGCGACGCGAGGCTTCACGAGTCGGTGACGACGAGTCATGCTGATCTCCTCGGACCGGCGTCAGCGCCAAACATCTCTATCGGGAGATCGATTCCGGCGTTGCTTAGCTTCTCGGAGAATGACGGTCGTAGACCTGTTGGGTGGATGGACCCTAGATAGTGGCCGTGCTCGTCGCGACCTGCGCCAAAGTCGAAGCCGAAGATGTCATTCAGCTGAATGACCTCGCCCTCCATGCCGGACACGTCGGTGATGTTGATCACCCGGCGGCTTCCATCTGCGAGACGGGTGGTGTGAATGAGCAGCTCGACCGCAGATGCCACCTGTTCGCGAATCGCAAGCAACGGCAGGTCCATGCCCGCCATAAGGACCATGGTCTCCATACGGGATAACGCGTCTCTCGGTGAGTTGGCGTGCAGCGTCGTGAGCGACCCCTCGTGGCCGGTGTTCATGGCCTGGAGCATGTCGAGGGCTTCGCCACCGCGGACCTCACCGACGATGATCCGATCGGGACGCATGCGCAGTGCGTTTCGAACGAGGTGTCGAATGGTCACCTCACCCTCGCCCTCGATATTGGCCGGACGGCTCTCGAGCCGAACGATGTTGTGCTGCTTCAATCGAAGCTCCACCGAATCCTCGATGGAGACAAGCCGCTCGTCGTCGGGAATGAAGTCCGAGACCACGTTGAGAAGGGTTGTCTTGCCGGAACCCGTTCCACCGCTCACCACGATCGAGACCTTTGCCTCGACGCAAGCTTGGATGAATTCCGAGATCCGTGGAGTTAACGTACCGAATCCGATCAAGTCGTCGACCGAGAACGGCCGCTTCGAGAACTTCCGGATGGTGAGGGAGGGGCCGTCCACCGCAAGCGGCGGAACGACCGCGTTGATTCGCGAACCATCGGGTAATCGCGCATCGACCATTGGTGAAGACTCGTCGATTCGCCGGCCGACAGCCGACACGATTCGATCGATGACCCGGCGAACATGCTCGTCGGAGACGAATCGGGCATTGGTGGATTCGAGGCGGCCGGCTCGTTCAACGAAAATGTCTTCGTTGCCATTCACCATGATCTCGGTGATCTCTGGGTTGGCCAAGAGCGGTTCGATGGGCCCATAGCCCATGACGTCCTGGGTGACGCTTTCGACAAGCTGTTGTCGTTCTGTCTCGGACAACGGCATTTCGCCGTTCTCAAAGAGCCACTCGAGCTCGACGGTCACCATGGCGTGCAGTTGTTCCTCGGTCAGACTGGGGTCATAGAGGCGAGCACCCAATCGAGCGAACAAGGCTTCCTGAGCCCGCTCGCGCACCGTGCGGATCGCTTCACCAGCCGATTGAGATGTGCGGATCCTTTGTCCGTTCCCTGGACGCATTGCGGTTAGTCCGTTTGACGGGGAGTGCGCGTCGCTGCCTTGTAGGCGGTCCTTGAGACTCATCGTCGGAGCCCCAGACGTCGGCTTCGCGGCTTCGCAGTCTCGCCAGTGAGCAACATTGCGAAGCTTGCGATGCTCTTTGCTCCAACGCTTTTTGGGTCGAGCTCCATGAGGGGTACTCCACGATTCATGGCAATCGGTACTTCTCTGCTGCTTGGCACCGATGCGACAATTTCGAGTCCTGTTGTGACCGAGATGTCCTTTACGTCCAATCCGACCTTTGCGTTCGACCGGTTCATTACCAAGTGCCGCTTCGGTGCGGTTACACCCATCCGGTCGAGAATCTCGAGCTCCTTGCGCACCGCGTGCACGCTGGGAATATCGGTAGAGGTAACGAATACCAGATCGGTAGCTCTGTCGATCGCTTCCATCGTCGAGTCGTCAAGACCGGCCGGTGTGTCGATGATGATGATCGAAAAGCTTTCCCGGAGCTGGTCGATGATGGACCCGACGATCTCGCTGGTGATGTCGTCGGCTTCTTCGGGTTGGTCCGGCGCGCAGAGCACATACAGCGGGTCTCGGTGGGTGAGAAACGCTTTGAGTGCGGTGCTATCGGCGGTAGCCGCAGTGGTGTCGGCCAGCGTGAATTCGGGCATCACCCGAAGCGCATGTGCGACATCACCGAACTGAAGATCCAGGTCGATAAGCACAACTTCGCCGGGATGTTGCTTCGCCAAAGAAACGGCGAGATTCGAGCTCACGGTGGTTTTGCCCGATCCGCCTTTGGGGGAGAGCACCGTGATGATCTGTGAGGTAGGAGCGGGAGTGATTCGCTCGGTCAGGTCGAGGAGTCGGTGGGTGGTAGCCAGGGCCCGATCGATACTGAAGGCCCAAGCCGCGTCGTCGGCATCGGGGGCCAGAACATCGGAGACGCCAGCTTTAAGTGCGTCGCGGAACAAGTCGGCATCGGGCTCTGAGACCAGGATCACGCTGGCCTCTGGTCGCACGAGTTCGAGGTGTTCGATGAGACTGAGCGCATGGTCGACCGCAAGATCAGGGCCGAGTAGCACGATGTGTGGATCCAAGTCGCCAATCCGTTCGGCTATCAGCGGCATCTTTCCGAGATCGAGGATGTCGGCCGCCGAGTGGATTGCGAAGTCATCTCGGTCGAAAATGTCTTTGCTGCGATGGTGGGTGTCGACATCGCGTGATGCCACAACCAAGTTCACGGTCGGAGTGTTTGGAGTGCTCATTCGCCTACCGTCTTTCGGGTGAAGGCCGGGTCGCCGCCCGGGGTCAGTTCGTCGTCAGCTCGGTCGAGGAAGATGTTTTCTCGGTTCCTGACCTGGGTTCCGGTCTCGGAGGCATCAGCGGGTTCTGCAGAGAGCCAGATGCGGCCAAACTCGGCGCTGAATACGACGCTCTCGATGTCCTCAGTGGGTACGGCTAGCGTGACGAATATTCTGGCTGAGGGTGCCAGATCGGAAGCAGGGGTTTCGTCTTCGCCCTCGATTTGCTGGGGAGCTTCCTCAAGCTGCACTCGGGTCACGAGGACCTTGTGTAAAAGGAGGTGGGTGACCGCCGGTGTTTGTCGTGCCTCGAACGGAAGATCGCCGTCGAGCGCAATGACCAGTTCGGCTGCTTGCAGGAAGGCCTCCTGGTCATCGACGATGACCTGGGAAAGCCCCGTGCTCGGCTCGCCCTCGGTTTCCCCGTCGCTCTCGGTTTCATCCTTGCTGGTGTCGCCGAACCATGCGGCGATGGTTTCCAGGTCGATACCTAGGTCGAGGGCCTCGCGGAGGTTATCTGCAGCGACCCAGCGAACACCGGCCGAGCCGTTGGTCGGAATGGGGTCGAACGACGAGATAACGGCCACCGAGTCGCCGGGCCGTAGCTCGCCACCCACTGCCCGCTCGGGTTCGATCGCAATGGTGATCTCGTGATAGCCGGGGGGAATCGCGGTAAGGGTGGATTCTTCCTCCTCGAAGACCGCTGCAGCGACGAAGCGATTTCCAACCACCTGTTCGCCAGGGAGGAGGTCGACGGCGGAAACCAGGCCGGCGAGTTGATCGAAGCCGACGATTGCTGATTCAGCCCGAACTTTGGCCGGTACGCGCTCCAAAGTAGTGGCCGCCTGTACCTCTTCGGGAGTCGCTCCGGCTTCGATGAACTTGTTGATGACGAGCACTTCGACGACTTCTTCGCCTGCCAATGCTCGGTCTTCGGCACTTCGCACGTATGCCGCCAAGACGCCCGTACCAACGACCGCCATTGCGAAGGCCGCCAAGATTCCGGTGATTCGTTTCCTCGTCATGCCGTGTCCTTTCTCGGATTCCGTCGAGTAGTGATGTTGTGCATGGTGATCAATGCCTTGGTTTCAGGGTGGGGAGTGTATGGATGTGTCTGGATGTGAGTGATTGGGTATTGGGTTAGTGAGGTGGGCGAACCGCTGTGGTCAGCCCACGAGGTAGACGACGTTGGCGCCGAGGTCTGGGCCTCCGGTCGACCCGCCTTCGTTCGAGAAGACAAAGTCGGTGAAGTATCCGGAAAGACAGCTCTTTGGCGGGTTGCATGGGGCGTTTGCCGAGTTCCCTGGGAAGCGGTAACCGGTGACGTAGAGCGCTGCGAATCCGTAGATGTGGTAGCACTTGCCCCCCGGTCCCGAGCAGGGAGCGCCGCCGCCATCGGACGTGTCCCACACATCGTCGAAGATGGGAATCATCACTGTTTGGTTAAGCAGGTCGGCGCTTAGGTCACAACCATTGGGAACGCCGTTTCCCGGTTTCGAACCAATCCAATTGTCGGCCGTCAAAAAGGCCTCACAGTCGGAGTTCTGGAGCCAGCCGAATCCGCCCTCAAGACGATCGTCGCCGTCGGTGTCCTGCCCGGCAACTGCCTGGCAGTCGGGAGGCTGATCGTTCGGCCTTCCGTTGCTCGTATGAAATTCGATAACCTGGGGTGTACCCGAGAACGGCGGTCCGGTTGCGAACCCGCCGTTCTCGGCCAGAAAGCGGTCCCACTCACAGAGCGAAAAGGTGATGGGTAGGGTCGTGGCTGAACTCGGGTTTCCCCACGTGGCGATGGCGGTTGCGCTTACCGTTTCGCCGGTTTGGCCAAAGACCGGGGCAAAGTAGAAGTCGACCGTGGTGGCGTCGCCGTCCAGGTCGTCGCCGTCTGCATCGGCGGTGGTGGCCTTCACTTGTACCTGATTTGCCGCCGGGAAGGTGATGTCGCCGGGAAGAACGTTGCTGTCGAGATCGTCGGCGTTGGCATCGACGTATTGATCGGCGGTGCCGTACTCGTCACCACATCCGGCATCTAGTGCGCAGTCCCATGCCACGGCCAATGCGGCGGCGTCGGCTCCGTTTTGGAGTTCGCGCCGCTCCTGATGGAGGGCCGAGACATCGATGACGTAGGCCAGGATCCCAACAAGGCCGACGATCATGGCGACGACGATGACCGCTGTGGCCCCGCGTTCGTGATTGTTGCTTGCCGTGGCGAGCGATTGACGGTGCTTCTGGAATGGGTTCGGGATTGGATGAATCATGCTCCACACCTCATGGTGGCGGTTTCGGTGAGGGTGATGGTTCCCTCGCCAAAGAGCGGAATGGTGTAGCTGAACGGATAGGTCAGCGTCACCGAGACGGGTTGTCCGGGGGTGCAAGGGCTTCCGCCAGCGGTGCTGACCCCGATTTGGGAACCGTCAAGGGAAGGAGCGGCAGCTCGGGCTGTTGCCGCTGCATCGCCGCTGTCGAGGGCGAGAACTCGGACACCCTCACGAGAAGCATGGGTGAGGGTGCTCTTGGCGTTGTAGCCGCGACCGAACTCGACCGTGCCGAAAAGAATCAGAATGAGAAGAGGAAGGAGGATGGCGAATTCGATAACTGCCGCTCCACGTTCTCCTTGGTGGTGGCGGCGATAGCTCGGGTGATGATGGAGGCGTTGAGTTCGCATCAGAACGGTAGGATTTCGAAAAGACCGAGTACGTCGGTGCCGAGCTGGGTGACGGTAAGAACAATGACTGCCGCAATCAGCGATCCGAGCAGTGCGTACTCGATGCTTGACGCGCCTCGTTGATACGTGGAGCAACGAACCAATAGGCTCCTGTGGCTTTTCCACATGTTCATCTCCCTCTTCCCTGGGTCCGGCGATCTGTAGCGGACCGTGCCGGTATGGGTGTCGAAACCTCGACACCCATACCGATGCGATCCTGGGGGCCTTGCTTTATGGCAGGGCGTCCACGACGGTCTGGAACGCAGTGTTGATCTGGCCGCCAAGGGTGTCGACGGTGGCGACGATGATCGCAGCGATGAGTGCTACCAACAGGCCGTACTCAACCGCAGCGGCGCCCCGATCTTCGGTCCGCATGGTGTTGAGACGGTTTAGGATTCCTACGAATAGCTTCATGATGATGACATTCCTTTTTCTGGAGTGATTGGTGTCACCTCCAGAAGACCGCAGAACGTGGGGTCTAGGAATCATCGAAATTAGGTATATCGACCCCAAAATTGGTGCGAAATTTCAAATGAGCGCTGCGGGGCTTGAAATCGGTCCAAATGTCATGTAGCGAACAGTCGCTCCATAGTTGCAGTTGAACCACGGCCGCATTTCGTGCATCCTCGGTATCACTGAGGCACCTAGCGGAGGGTGTCACCAACGTCTTGGCGGGCGAATGCACTATTTCGAGAACGTATTCGAGAACGTAACGGTACGACCAAACAAGTCGGCGACGTTGCCGAAAAAAAGGTCGGCGAAGTTGTCGGAGTTGCTGTCAGGTGGCATGTCGCGAACGATGTGGCTTCTTCTGCCGGCAGCCACGGTGGTGGCTTGGGGTGCGGTAGGAGCGGCGCTACCGCGGAAGGACGGCGCCGGAACGTATTCGCCGATCGTCGAGGGTGCCCTGTCCACGATCATCATGGTGACGGCCTTTGGAGTGCTCGGACTCCTTTTTCTCGCCGCCAACCTGCTTCGAGATCAGCATCTGGCAGCTTTGGCCTTGCTCACTGGGGCCGCGACCGCAAGCTCTTCGGCCAGTGCAACCTTCGTAAGCGGGTTATCCGCTGGCGAAATCATCGACATCACACCGATACGCGCCGTCGCCCTGGCGTTTGGCATCGCAGTTGTGCTGGTCCATGTAGTGCTTCAGCGCGTGCCGAGGCGATATTGGCTCCTGGCGGTCGTCCTCGTGTTGTCCATCGTGTCGTTTCCCCTCGGAGTGGATTTGTCGATCTTTCAGATCGCAGTCTTTGGCGTCGCGGGGTGCCTGATGCTGCAACGTGGTATCGAAACTCGTCGCCCGGTGTTCGCGAGCTCAGGGGTGTTCTTCGCTGCGTTGGGTCTGGCTGAACTCGTCGTAGCCGACGCAATGGTCAACTCCCTCCGCTCATCAACTGCGCTGATTCTGGTCCTCGTCAGCGGGCTGCTTCTTCTTGGAGCGTGCGTGGCGGAGGTCCGGGGTGCGTTTCTCACCCAATGCGCCATCTCCAGGGAAGCGCACCTCACTGCGACGTTGCGGAGCATCAAGGAGCGCGAGGATTTTCACGAGCGCCGTGCTGCCCTCGCAGCCGTCGAAGGGGCGCTCAGGTGTCTTAGGTCCGAGGCGAGACACATGACGTGGGACGACTTCGTCGAGCTTACCGATGCGGCGAGTTCGGAGGTTGGCCGACTCCAACGGATGGTTATCGACACGGGGTCCGGGCAGCCGACGCGTTTCTCGATCGGGTCGGCGATCGGTCCCTTTCTGCGCTGCCAGCAACAGCTTGGAACGTCCATCGCCGTATCCGGGGACCCCTTGATAGAGGTCATCGCATGCCGGGACGACTTCATCCGAGTCGTCCAGAACTTGGTCGACAATGCTGTCGACCATGGTGCGGCAAAGAACATCGTGATCGATGTTCAACGACAACGCGGACAGGTGCTGGTCTTTGTCACCGATGACGGTGTAGGCGTCGAGACGGCGTTACGCGACGTGATCTTTGACCGGGGCGTTAGTTCGCGGCCGGCCGATCATATGGGCTTGGGCCTTTCGCTTTCTCGAAACGTGGTCGAAGCCGCCGGCGGGACTCTCACGGTCGCCGACGCTCCAGGCGGTGGCGCTCGATTCATCCTTGGGCTTCCTGACCCGGACTTTATTGACCTGTCGGTCGATTTCCCGGCCGATCGTCACCGTTTAGCTCGAGCGGTTTCCCGATGACGATTGCGGAGACGTTGTCGGTCGCAAGCACGACCCCTGACCTGTCGATCGTTATCATCGACGACCATCCCCTCGCTGCTCGCGGGGTATGCGCTGCCTTTGCCGAGGCTGGTGTCGAGGCGACAAGCGCCGCGCCGGCCCAAACGACTGCCGGCCAGGTTGCAAACACGAATCATTCGCCGGGCAGCAGTGTCGACACGACCTTTCTAGCCACCGATGCGAATATCGCGTTGGTCGATCTGTCCATGGGCCCGGAACCTGATGCTGGCTGCGACTACGCGCGTCGATTGTCCGCCAAGGGCGTCTCTGTGCTCATGCTGACCGGCGTTGAAGACCAGCGCCGTCTTGATGCCTGCATCGCTGCGGGAGCCGAGGCGGTGCTCTCGAAAGCGCTTCCTCTTGATGAAATCGTGTCAAAGGTATTGCAGCATTGGGCGGGCGAGCCGCTGCTCTCGGTCGCCGAGCGCGCCGAGATCGTCAACCGGCATTCGTCTGATGCACGTGATCGCCGCGACCTCGAACAGCGTCTCGACTCGCTGACCGTCCGGGAGCGAGAGGTTCTGTGCCAACTGGTGGAAGGCCACAATGTTTCCACCATCGCTGTTGAGAACTTTGTCGCCGAGTGCACGGTACGTACTCAGGTGAAGTCACTGTTGAGAAAGCTGCAAGTGTCGAGCCAGCTCGAGGCCGTTGCGCTGGCGCACCGGGTTGGCAGCTAACTCGTTCCGTCGCGTTGTCGGTGAAACACCAGCCAACGTTCTACGCCGGGCACCGCTCTAGGCGAATGTCGACCCGGCGGGAGTTGGGGTCGGGGAGTTCATCGCCCGGTGCGAAGCGTTCGCCGTGTCCGGCGACGCCGATTTCGTTGGGTACTCCCACGCGCAGCAGCTCGTCTCGTACGGCGGCTGCCCGCTGGGTCGACAACGCCAAGTTGTCGTCCTTGGTGCCCACCGAGTCGGCGTGGCCCACGGCGCAGATCGCGGTCTCGGCACCGGCGATGCTCAGCAGCTCGCGCGCCGCAGCTGCAAGGATGTTCTGGGCTTCGGCGGACAATACGGCCGAGCCGTTGGCAAAGCCGACGTCGGAGTGCAGTGCGCCGGTGATGGTGCCATCTTCGCCAACCTGGAAGAAGGATTGGCTGGCTTTCCCAAGCGGCACAGGAATATCGATGATCCTGCCGTCGTCGCCACGGAAGGCGTAGGTGAGAAGACCGTCGGGTTGCTGGTCGCCGGCCTCGGAGATAAACGCCACGTCGGCTCGTGACCCGGCGGCGATTTTTCCAGGCCTCGGCAGGGTCCCGAGGTGGGGCATCGTTACGCCATCGCGTTGTTGAAACAGTGATTGTGACGGCACGGGCTGAAGGTCGACCCCGGCTCGGTTGACGACGGTGAGAATCACAATGCGGTGATCAAGAGCAGTCACGTAGCTGACACCAGAGTTGATTCGAAGACCGTCGCGCTTGACGGGTTCACCGACCCCGGCGAGTCGCTGCGACAGTGGAACGCCGTTGAGGGTGACGTCTTCTACCCCCGATGGCGAGACCCGCACGTTGCCAAAGTTGTAGTTGACGTCACCGATCTGCAGTTCGAAACCGTCGGCCGTTTGCCGGACTTCTTCAAAGTCCACATTCGCCCCGATAGCGTCGCCACGCGCCAGATAGTCGAGATAGAGCGCTGCGGCGGTTGCGGGCGCGGCCGCCTTGCTGACCTTGCGGGCCAGCACCGCTTGGGCGTAGTCGGCGACGATGGTCCCGCCCCCGCTGCTGACGATCGGGATGCTTGTAGCCGCTATGTCCGGAACACTGCTGGCGGTCGTCGAACTTCTGAAGAATGAGTCGTCGCCACACGATGAGAGAAGCAGTGCGATCGTGGCGGCGGCCAACGCAGCAGCTGACCGCCTGACGGTCCGAAAGGCAGGGGGGTGCACAACTGGACTTTATTGGCGCTGGAGCGAAACTCCTCTCAACGGTCGATTCAGACGTTTGTAATGCACAGATGGGCCTGATCGACCGGGAGTCGGTTCAGATGAGCCAAACCGGAAAAGAAATACCAAATTTTGCTTAGGTCGTTTGTCTCACCGCCGATGGGCCAAAACACCTACAACGAAGGCGGTAAGAGAAATGACTAGGCACTACCACGAAGAACACCCACCACCGAGCGGGCTTGCGGCAAAGCCGCCGAGACGAAACGGCTGGCCCACAAGTCGGCTCACTCTCATCGGGGTCTGCGCGGTTGGATTCCTCGGACTCATCGGCTTAATTGGACTGGCACCGGCGGCGTCGGCTGGCAACAGCGAGCCGCAGCCCCGAGGCCCATCGAAGGTCCAAAATGTGATGGTTGAAGCGGGCGACGGTCAACTCACGGTGCGCTGGGATGAACCACGTCGCACCACCAAGGAAGGAATCAGTCGCTACGAGGTCCGAGCGACCCCCCTTATCGGCGACCTTCTTCCCAGAGCTGTGGATCACACGGCTAGTTCGCTGGTGGTATCCCGGGGATGCACCATCCTCGCCGGGGCGGAGCTGGAGTGCACGATCGGTGGACTCGAGAACAACGTGCCGCACGACATCAGGATCTGGGCAATCAGCAGGCGAGGGCCGAACGGCGAGATCTATCGCACGACCGGTACCCCGCAGGCCGAGCCTGAGACCCGACGGATCGTCGTTCGAGCGTACGGTGAACGAGGCGAAGAGGAGTTCGAGGTTCGCATCGGCTCCACGTTGATCGGCGAAGCTCGCACCACCAGCGAGTATGAGCTGTATCAGTTTGAAGCTTCCACCGAGCTGACGGGTGACCTCACCGTTGCGTTCACCAACGACTTCTACGACGGCTGGGAAGTCGACCGCAACCTGTGGATCGATTGGGTTGGAATTGGCCAGGCGCCAAAATCCGAGAAGCCCCCGGCGTACGTAGTCGCCAGCGAAGAGGCTGCAGAAGAACAGGAGCTTGCCTTCAGCTCGTCGAGACGCGACAAGCGGCCAGGCAAGGGAATGGGCGCCCATGGACGGCTCATCAAGATTCATTCTGAACAGCCAAACGTGTACTCCGAAGGCGCATGGTCCACCGGCGCCGGTTGCTCGCCCGGATTCCGAGAGAGCGAGCGAATCACGTGCGGCGGCATCTTCACCTATGGCGTGATTGCCGAAGATGGCAGCATCACCGATGCGCAAGATCCGTACCTACCGGAGATACCCGACGATTCCTACGAGACGATGAACACCATCCGGGTCCGTGCCCGTGGAACGGTCGGTGGCGAACGGTTTGCTGTTCGTAACGACGGCAGCACCGAGGTGCTTGCCCAGATCGTGGTCACCCGCGAATGGCGCACCTACCGCATTCC